>NZ_JAMYLZ010000002.1:0-440504 GCF_040318315.1 Mesorhizobium sp. M1227 | reverse complement strand
ACGACCAGGCCCTCCCGCCTCAGCATCACGAGAAGACGCCGGTAGCCGAACCGGCGACGCTCCTGCGCGATCGCCTTCATCCGCTCGCGAAGCTCGCGGTCGTTCGGCCTGCTGGTCTCGTAGCGAACCGTCATGCGGCAACAGCCGATGGCTTTACACGCCCGCCGTTCGCTCATCCCGAAGCCTTCCTTCAGGCGAGCGACAGCTTTCCGCTTGGCCGCGGGCGTCACCATTTCTTTCCCACAAGATCCTTCAATGCGGCATTGTCGAGCATGGCGTCGGCCAGAAGCCGCTTCAGCCGCGTGTTCTCGTCCTCCAGAGCCTTCAGTCGCCGAGCCTCGGAGACATCCATCCCGCCGAAGCGGGCCTTCCAGTTGTAAATCGAGGCGTCGCTGACCCCGTGCTTGCGGCACAGATCGGCAACCGATACCCCGGCCTCATGTTCCTTCAAAATTCCGATGATCTGCTCTTCAGAGAAGCGGCTACGTTTCATGTCCTGGTCCTCTCGATGGGCCAGAACGAACTTCAAACCGGATTAGATCAGAGGGGCAAGGTCACCATTAATACGTTGGTTTCATCCACCCTGCCCGGCGTCTCGTCGTCTTCGACTGAGCGAAGCAGGTTTACAATGTCTGCGACCGTGTTGAATTCACGTGTGTTCAACGGTCGAGTTGGCATTCTGATTTTGGGAGTATTAAAATCTAGAGTGATGAGCGTCTCAAGGTCCCAAGGGAATGCCATGTATGTTGAGCCCAAATCTTGTGTAGCAGCCTCTTTCGGGTAGTTCAAAAATTTTGCGGCCCCGCTATTTCGTCCGTCTTGAATGGCGTGGACAGCCCAAATCATGCACAAAAAGTGCGCGTCGTCAGTTTCGGAGAGAAGCCTTCTCAACGTTGGAAGCGCTAGCGCGGGATCAATTTTATTTGTTTGTTTTGCCAAGACGTAGGTCTTTCGCGAAGACAATTATTTTCAAGCAGTGAACTAGGGCAACGGGCGGGTCGCCTGCAATCGGTTTCGATCTTTGATATAGGCTGGACTTTGGACGACGGTTGATCTCGCTAGCCGGCAATGTAGAAATGCCGCTATACGTGAATAAGAAATCGGAATGGGGGCTTCGTGAACATATTCGAACTTTATGATTTGGCGAGTTGGTACAAAACGTACCTTAAGCCCTTGAGGACTCTTTACACCGAACTGCACAACGCGACCAGCAACAACGCTAGTCAGCCGAGCAAAGTACCGATTGAGGCTCCCTTGTCGGCACTTGTGCAATTCCTAAATGAGATGGCGATTGGTCAGTTGTCCCTTCAGCAGTTAGCGCTCTTGCGCGACTTAAAAGTGCAGGAGTTGGTAGGGCCTGAGGGAGCGCGGTGGATCGGAAGCATAGTGAGGGCCGAAGCCTACGATCCCGCGACGACCAATCAAAACGTCGCCGATGCAATCGAAGCAATCAACGCTGCAGGTCAAAAGCTCAGTGGATATGCGACCGCCGTCGACCAGCTTGGTCTTGACCGTGAAAAACTATCCGACGAGGACGGACGGATAACGGTTCGAATTGGCTTTCGAAATGACGCGTCAATCCGAAATATTAAGGACTGGAAGACGTCGGCGGACGAATGGTATCAGATCGTTCGCGGGGTTGCGATGATGAGCGGAGAGGCACCCGAAGACGCCAAGGTGATCGGTGCCTCGACGGGTTCGGTAATTCTGGTCCTGTCTGTTACGTATGCTCTGAGCAGACTTCTCGCGACTATCGCGAAGCACATCACTAGCACCGCCAAGGAGGTGCTATCGCTTCAAGCAGCACTGGAAAACTTGCGACAGCAGAAAATCCTGACGAAAACTATGGAAGCCGAATTTGATAGGCTCCGGAACGAAGCGAGAGCAGGAGCCGAAAAGCGCATCGAGGCGCAGATTGCGGCCATGGTGCCGGGCGCTGTCGATGGGGACAAAACCAACGCGTTGGGCAAAGCCATTCAGAAACTACTCCGGTTTGGAGAGAGCGGGGGAGAAATTGATTTCGTCGCTCCTCCCCCGCCAGATGAAAACACGGAAGACAACGGGGCCGATGGTGATGGCGAAACGAAAGAGTTGATTGCCGCTATCTTGGGGGCTCGCAACGCAATTCTGGCTTACCAACAAGAGCGCGAGGCGGTGAAACTGCTGTCCGATAAAGCCGGTGGCGGCGGCCCCGGATGGTAGTTCTCACAGCAGATTTACGGACGTGCATTGGACGGCACTTTGCCCCTGCCATTCCCCTGCTCGCACCCATTTGCGTCTTGGCAATCGTTAGTTGTTGAAACTACAAGGAATTCACGTTTGCTGAGCAGTACCAGCGGCTCTTTGAATGTTTGCTGCTCATACCTGGAGGAGAAGCTGTCGCAGCCGGCTGGTGTCGTTGAGGTCCGAACATCCATGTGACGTTATTCGCCAAAATGGAATGAACCTTTGGCGTCCTTGGCGTTATAGACCCCATGCAGTATTCTAGATTCCCGCCTTCAAGGGCATCGACGTCAGGTCATCCCCGATTTCCACAGGGTCGGGCCGTCAAGAGCGGTGGCACATCAATTCAAACGCATATAACTGCATCGGAAACCATGGGAGTTTCCGTTGGAGCAGAAACGCACGACCGCCCCCTTCATCAACGGGATGTTTGGCGGCCTTATCGTCTTCGCCTTCGCGTTCGGTTTTCGTTTGCTGACAAGTCCCGACCCCGATCCAACATCAAGAGCAACGACAAGCCTTTCCGTACTGGCCTTCGCCATTTGTTTCGGCGCAGCCTTCCTGCGCGAGCACCGGCGCCAGATTGCCGCCGCCAGAGAATATCTTAGCCGCCCAAGAACGTTTTAGGGGCCACGCGTTCCGTCCCCGTCGGGAACCACAAACGTCGCGTGAAATTGCCGGCTTAATCTGACGCCAGATTGCGCTTTGGCATCTCATACCAAGAGACGCCGAGCCCATTAGTGCCTAGCCCTTACAGCCATCATTTCGGCCCCTCTCCGGCTCCGGCCATTTAACAGCATTCGATTAAATTGCCCCTGTGTATATTAGCACTCGCTCAATTAAGCGCGCCGACAATGCCCCGTGGCGGGCCAAACCAACGGGTGTTGTCATGCGAAGTGATTTCGCCGCGGCGCGCGAGCTTTTGGAGTGCGCACAAAACCGCCTCTGCGGCGCAGATGAAACGAGCCGACGCGTCAACGAGGTCCTCGACGCGCTGATTGAAGAAATAGCCATCGCGGAATTCCGCAAGGCGCCACTGACGGTCGTGCCGTTTCCGCGAGCGCGGCCGCCTAAGCATGTTCGGTAGAGCGCTGATCGCCCGCGTTGACGAAGAGCCGGAAACTGGTGTTTCCGCAATCGCCCGTTGGAGCGTCGTTGAACGACCAAGCCGTTGACGATAGAGTTGCCGGGCAGTGGTGCTCTGAAACTCCGGAACCGATCCATGTCACGCTGTGGAGATGTCTACGAGAACAAGGTGACCGGCGAATATGCGGTCATCCTGCGTGGCACCGAAGACCGCGGCCAGGGACCTGGCATCGCTCATCTGACCGCCCGGCCGGGAGCCGCAGTGGTGGGCGAGCACTTCCACCCGAACCTGACGGAACGGTTTACCGTCCTCCGTGGCCGTCTCGACGCTTGCATCGCCGGGAAGACTTTGTCCCTGGAGCCTGGCCAATCCGCCACGGTCGAAGCAGGCGTCGCACATGATTGGTGGAACAGCAGCAAAACCGAAGAAGCGCATGTCCTGGTCGAAGTCGACCGGGCGCCAGGTGCGGACAATGTCGACCCGAACCGTTTCGAGCTGCTGATCGGCATGCTCTTCGGCCTGGCCAATGCCGGCAAGGTAGACAGAAAAGGTAGACCTTCGCCGCTTCAGGCAGCAGTCATCGCCAGGGAATTTGCCGACGTGATCGTCTTCACGCACCCGCCACCTGCGATTCAGCGAGTGGCGCTGGCGATCCTGGCGCCACTCGGCCATCTGCTCGGCTATCGCGCGATCGACCCGGACTACTGCAAGCCGCACGGGCATGTCACGCCGGCTCCTGAAATCCTTGCTCGAGCAGGCCTAGTAGCCGGATGATCCGGGTCCATATTGGGCGCCCGGCATTTTTGTCGGCCGGCAGGATGCTGCCATGTCGCGAACTCTGATCGTCGTTGGTCTCAGCATAGTTGCCTTAGGCCTGCTGTGGCCTTGGTTGGCCCGGACCGGCCTTGGCAGGCTGCCCGGCGATATCGTGATCGAGCGTGAGAACTTCAGGCTTTATGTCCCTATTACCACGGGGATACTGGTCAGCATCGTGCTCTCGGCCATTCTATGGCTGATCAACCGGTAGGCGATGCTCCGGCTGCGGCGATTTGTGTTGCAGGCCCAACTCGCTCTTGACCTTCTTACACTCCGATCGCCGCAACCAAAATCCGGTTCTGCCGTCGTATCGCCGCCCGCAGTTCGGCAATCCTCGCCCCTTCGCGCTTCACGAATTCGATGAACATCATGTTCATGTTGTTGAAGATGAGTTCGCCGAGCGCCGGCCCGTCGATGTCGCGGCGCACCAGGCCGAGCGCCTGCAGGCGGACGATCAGCGCGCGGATCTGCTCGGTCAGGGCGCGGTCCAGCCCGGTATAGGCCTGGCCGAACGGGCTGTCGGGCAGTTGCGTCGAGATCGCCATCGCCTGCCGCCACATCTCCTTGCTGAGATAATGCAGCGAGTGCTCGATATAGATGCCGAGCAGCGTATCGAGAGCGTCGCCGACATTGGCCGGTGGGTTGGCGACGACGCCGCGCCCGGCATTCAGCACCTCGTTGACCTCCATCGAGACGATGGCGCCGAGGATGTCGCCCTTGTTCTGGTAGTAATTGTAGATGGTACCGACCGAGACTTCGGCCTGCGCCGCGATGGTCTCGATCTTGGCGCCTTCATAACCGGCATCGCGGAAAAGCGCCGCCGCCGCCTCGATGATGCGGCGGTGCCGATCCGCCTTCTGCCTTGCCCGCAATCCGCTCATAACGGCTGTTTGCCACAAAAACAGAATTGACTCAATTTTAGAATTGGTTCAATTTTTCCTACAAGCCAAAAAGGCAAGGGAGAACACTCGATGTCCGTCAATCCAAAGACCCCCAATCCAACCGTCAGGAATCCGCTTTCCGTTCTGAAGAGCCATCTCCAAGGCGCGTGTGCCGCGGCAGCACTGCTGCTGGCGGCGGGCAGCCTCGCTCAGGCGCAGGATCTCAACGCGCTGATCTGGTGCGATCACGCCGATCCGGCGCTGCTGCAGCCGTTCGAGGAAGCGAACGGCGTCAAGGTCAATGTCAAGGAGTTTGAAGGCACCGGCGCCGGCCTGGCCATCGTCGAACAATCGCAGCCCGGCGACTGGGACGTGATGGTGATCGACAGCATCGACATACCGCGCGGCGTCGAAAAAGGCCTGTTCGAGCCACTGCCGGAAGACAAGCTGCCGCTGGCCGACCTGTTTCCGCAGGTGAAGATGGACAGTTCCACCGTCGTCGACGGCAAGCGCTACGGCATCACCGAAAAGTTCGGCTACAACACGATCGGCTACAACAAGACCAAGGTCGATCCGGCCGACATGCAGTCGCTTGCCGCGCTGACCGGCGATAAGTACAAGGGCAAGATCGCCATCTACGATTATTACCTGCCGGTCATCGGCATGGCCGCACTGGCGATCGGCAAAAAGACCGCCGAGCTGACCGAAGCCGACCTTCCCGCCATCAAGGAAGAGCTGCTCAAAATGAAGGCCAACGCAAAGCTGGTCGGCGAAGTGACCGCCAGCCAGACGGCGCTGGCGACCGGCGAGGTCGACATTCTGGTCGGCGGCGGCGAATGGGTGACGGCGGGGCTGGCCAAGGAAAACCCTGCCCTCGACTTCTCTATCCCGAAAGAAGGAGCCGTGCTGTGGTCGCAGTCGCTGGCAATGTTCAAGGATTCCAAGAACAAGGAGCTTGCGCTTAAATTCATCCAGTACATTATGAGCCCCGAAGGCCAGGCGCGGCTCGCCACCTCGTCCTGCTATTGGGGCATGCCGGCTAACAGCAAGGCGGCGTTGAGCGACGAGCAGAAGAAGATCCTGCGCTTCGACGAGCAGCCGGAATTCCTCGCCCGCGCCCAGTCCTATCCTGCGCCGAATGCCGATCTCGACAAGAAGATGCAGGACGTCTGGACCGAAATGCTGCAGGCGCAATGACCGGCTGCCGGTCGTGAACGCCGTCAACAGTGGGCGTGCCCTGCCCTGGGCGCTGGTCACGCCGGCGCTCGGCTGGACGTTGCTGTTCTTCGTGCTGCCCTTCGTCGCCATGGCGGTATCCAGCCTGACGGCACATGAAGGCGGCGGCTTCACGCTGTCCAACTACAGCCAGTTCTTTGCCAATCCGTCCTACTGGCAGGCGATGGTGAACTCGCTGCAGGTCACAGCGATCGTCACCGTGATCTCCGTGCTGCTCGCCTATCCTTTTGCCTGGATCCTGGCCGAGCAGGTGCCGGAGCGCTGGCAGCGGCTGGCGCTGATGCTGGCGGTGCTGCCGTTCTGGACCTCCTATGTCGTGCGCTCCTATTCGTGGCTGCTGGTGCTGGCGCAGAACGGCGTCGTCAACCATGCGTTGACCGGCTCCGGCCTGTTCAGCGAACCGCTGCAGCTCGCCAATACGCGGCTGGCCACCGTCATCGGCTTCGTGCATTTCTTCGTCATGCTGTTGACGCTGACGATCTTCGCCAATCTGAAGCAGCTCAGCCCCAGCTATCGCAAGGCCGCCGCCGACCTCGGCGCCGGGCCGGTTCGGACTTTCCTGCATGTCGTTCTGCCGCTGACGCTCCCCGGTATCATGGTCGGCGCCTTCCTCACCTTCGTGCTGTGCATCGGCGACTACATCACGCCGCAGATCCTCGGCGGCAACAACGAGCTTTTGATGCCGCAGCTCGTCATGATGCAGATCGGCCGGCGCGGCGACTTTCCGCTCGCTTCGGCGTTGTCGATCATCCTGATGGCGGTGGTCACCATCGCCTACCTCGCCTGCTCCCGCTGGCTGAAGATCGAGCGGGCCTGACCATGCGCGCGCTCATCCGCCTCGTCTCCGGCCTTTACGCCATCGCAATCTACGGCTTTATCTTTCTGCCAGTCATCGTTCTGGTGCTGTTTTCGCTGCAGGCGACGTCGTTTCCGATCCCGCCCTTCACCGGGCCTTCGCTGCGCTGGTACGAGGCCGTGCTCGCCGACACGCGGCTGACTTCGGCTCTGGTCAATTCGCTGCTGGTGGCGGTCGTCTCCTCGGCTGCCGCCGTCACGTTGGGCTTTCTCTCCGCCTGGGGTTTTGCGCGCTTCGCTTTGCCGGGCTCGGGCCTGATGCGCGGGCTGATCACCTTGCCCTTGACCGTCAGCTATCTCATCATCGGCATGGGGCTGCTGGTGCTGTTCAACTGGGCCGGCGTGCCGAAGTCGCTCACTGCCGCCGGCATCGGCCACGTCGTGATCAACCTGCCGCTCTGCTTTGCCATCGTCTACAGCCAGATGGGCGACCACCAGATCAACATCGAGCGCGCCGCGCGCGACCTCGGCGCGCCCGAATGGAAGGTGCTGCTGCTGATCACCGTGCCTGTCATGGCACCGGCGATCTTCGCCGGTTTCTTTCTGTCGATGACCTTCTCCTGGGACGAATTCGTCATCTCGTTCCTATTGACGCGCTTCGATACGACGCTGCCGGTCGAGATCTGGAACCTGCTGCGCTCCGGCCTCAATCCCAAGACCAACGCCGTCGGCTCGCTGGTCTTCGCCGTCTCCATCGTGCTGGTGGTATTGTTCGAGCTGATGCTGTTGCGGAGGAAGCCGGCATGAGTGCGCCACTGGTCGATATAAGCTCCGTCTCGCATCGCTTCGGCCAGCATACCGTGCTGAAGAACGTCTCGCTGACGATCGAGCCGGGCAGCTACACGATCCTGCTCGGGCCGTCCGGGTCCGGCAAGACGACGCTTCTGTCCATCCTCGGCGGCTTCGTCACGCCGAGCGAAGGCAAGGTGCTGATCCGCGGCGAGGACTGCACTGCCGTGCCACCGGCGAAGCGGCCGACGACGACCGTGTTCCAGGACTACGCGCTGTTTCCGCATATGAGCGTCGGCAGCAATGTCGGCTTCGGCCTGCGCATGCGGGGTGTCGATGCCGCAACCCGGGCAGCAAGGGCGCGCGAGGCGCTGGCGCTGGTTGGCCTCGCCACTGCCTTCGACAAGAAGCCGCACCAGCTTTCCGGCGGTCAGCGGCAGCGCGTGGCACTGGCGCGCGCCCTGGTGGTCGAGCCGGCGGTGCTGTTGCTCGACGAGCCGCTCGGCGCGCTCGACCTGAAATTGCGCCGGCAGATGCAGGACGAGTTGAAGGCGATCCAGAAACGCGTCGGCACCGCCTTCATCCACGTCACTCACGATCAGGAAGAGGCGATGGCGCTGGCCGATCATTGCGTGGTGATGAATGACGGGCGCATCGAGGACGAAGGACCGCCCGAGCGCGTCTATGCCCGGCCAGCGACGCGCTTTTCCGCGACTTTCATGGGCGAAAGCACGCTGATATCGGGAACGGTGACCGAGGCGAAGAGCGGCAAAATCGCCGTCACCACGAAGCTTGGGTCGCTCTCGCTGCCCGGCACATTGCCGCCCGGCTTGGCCGTTGCGCTGGCCATCCGCCCGGAGCATCTTGTTCTCGGCGCTGCAGGCGGTGCTGTGGCGCTTGGCATGGTCAAGGTCAGCGACGTCGTCTTCCAGGGCAGCTTCAAGCGTGTGCTGGGGACCTCCACGACCGACCCGGCGCTGCACTTCATCGCCAAGGTCGCGGCCGCATCGGCCGTCCAGCCGGGCGACGTTGTCGCGGTATCGTGCGATGCTGGCGACATCATCCTGCTTGCGGACCAAACATGAGCACGCTTCCAATCATCGACGCTCCTGACTGGTACGAAACTATCCGCATGGGCGATGGCGTGACGCTGATCCACGAGCCGTGGATCAAGCCGTTCTTCCGCTGCAACATCTGGCATGTGCGCGGCCGCGACCGCGATCTTCTGTTCGATACCGGCCTCGGGCATTTCAGCCTGCGCCGCCACGTGCCGCTGGTCACGGAGCGCAAGCTCACCTGCGTGGCCAGTCACACCCATTTCGATCATATCGGCTGCCATCACGAATTTCCCGACCGCTGCGTGCACCCGGCCGAGGCCGAAATCCTCGCCGATCCACGCAACGAATGGACGGTTGCCGACCGCTATGCCACCGACGAGATGTTCGACGGCATGCCGCAAGGCTGGGACACGAAGCGCTACCGGATCCTGCCCGCACCAGCCGGCCGGTTGCTCGAGCAAGGCGACATCGTCGATCTCGGCGACCGTGCCTTCGAGGTCATCCACACGCCCGGCCATTCACCCGGCGGCATTGCGCTCTACGAAAACAGGACGGGCATCCTGTTTTCCGGCGACATCATCTATGACGGCCCGCTGATCGACGACGTCTATCACTCCGATATCGAGGATTATGTCGAAACGCTGCTGCGCATGCGCGATCTCGATGTCTCGGTCGTGCACGGCGGCCATTTCCCGAGCTTCGGCAAAGTCCGCTATCGCCAGCTTGTCGACGAGTATCTCGCGCAAAAGCGCCAGGCCGGCTGCCATCTGTTGCAAGCCCGATAAGCACTGGCGCTGTGGCGTCAAAGCGCCCTTTGCGGACAGGGTGTCCCCGCCGCGTCGCCGCAGCGCGAGGCCGTGGGCTCGGGTCTAAAGCTCTTTTCCTCCGCCTGGCGCACCAGTTCCGCGAAAGCCAGGGCAAAACTTGCCAGCATCAGGAAGACAACAATCAAGCGTGCCAGCGGCAATAGATCGGCCTCGACTGGTTAGCCCCCACGCCGCCCGTCCGCTGCCGGCTAACATGATCGATATGGCTTTACGAGAGTTTAAGGCGAGTCTTAACCATCACATCATTTTGTCCTCCGACATGATGCGCGAGTGCGGCTTGTTTGGTCGCCATCTCCAGGCACCTCCCTCCCTTTGCAGAAATGCCCACCCATGCTAACCCGGCGCTGGCGCGGCCCAGCAACCGGTCGCCGCCAATCGGTCGCCAGACGGTCGTCGCCAATCGGTTGTCGTTGAGAGCCATGAGCAAAACCGCCAGCCGTTTCGCCTTCGTCTCATCCGGTACAGCCGACGCCAATGCAGCGCTGGAAAGCCTCTCTGCGCGTTACGGCCAGGCCTCCGTCGAAGAAGCCGGGATCGTCGTGGCGCTCGGCGGCGACGGCTTTCTGCTGCAGACCCTGCGTGAGACGATGAGCACGGGAAAGAAGGTCTACGGCATGAACCGTGGCACCATCGGTTTTCTGATGAACGAATACCGCGCCAGCGGCTTGACCGGGCGCATCGCGGCGGCCGTTGCCGAAACGATCCGTCCGCTGGAGATGCAGGCGGTGACGGCCGAAGGCGAGACGATTTCGGCGCTCGCGATCAACGAGGTCGCGCTTTGGCGCCAGTCGTACCAGACGGCCAAGATCCGCATCACCGTGGATGGGCAAGAGCGGCTGGAGGAATTGCACTGCGACGGCGTGATGATTGCGACGCCGGCCGGCTCGACCGCGTATAATCTGTCGGCGCACGGGCCGATCCTGCCGCTCGACGCTCCGCTGCTGGCGCTGACCCCGGTCAGCCCGTTTCGTCCGCGCCGCTGGCGCGGCGCGCTGCTCTCCAACAAGGCGATCGTGCGTTTCGACATTCTGGAGCCGGAAAAGCGGCCGGTGAATGCCGCCGCCGACCACACCGAGGTCAAGGCGGTGACGACGGTCACGGTGAGGGAATCGCCGACGGCAACGGCGACGCTGCTGTTCGATCCCAACCATTCGTGGAACGAGCGCATTCTCGCCGAACAGTTCAGGTATTGAACAGACCGTGCAAATAAAAACCCGGCACGAGGCCGGGTTCCTATTTGACAACACAAGTGTTGCGGCGGCCGATCGTTGCGATCAGAACTTGTAATTCAAGCCGATGACTCCGGTGTGTATGCGGACCTTTGCTTCGACATTCAGGCCGGTGTCGACTGTATAATCGCTCTTGCCCAGATCGAAATATTTGTATTCGCCCTTGAGCGACCAGTGATCGGTAAAGGCATATTCCAGGCCCGCGCCCAGGGTCCAGCCTGCTCTGGTTTTCGAGGTGCCGTTGGTCCCGATCGGACCGCTTGTGCTAATCTCAACCCTGCCGAAGCCGAGACCGCCGGTACCGTAGATCAGCAGCCTATCCATCGCATAGCCAATTCGGCCACGCAGCGATCCGAGCATCTTTACATCGGAATCGCAAGAGAAGGTGGGGTTCGGACAGTCCGTGCCGCCATCGATATGGGCGGCCGAGATGTCCGCCTCGACGCCATAGACTATATTTCCGCTCTGGAAATTGTAACCGGCCTGGACGCCGCCCAGGGCGCCGCTGCCATCATGATCAGCCGTCCCGCCACCAGTATATTCCCAGTCTACTTTGCTGCTGCCACCGCCGACATGTGCGCCTAGATAGAGGCCCGTCCAGTTATACGTTGATGCGACCGGCAACTCCACGACATCGGCCGCGATCGCCGGAGTCAAGGCCGCTGCCAGAAACGCAGCGGAGAGAAAAGCTTTCTTCATAATGTGGCCCCCCTAGCCAAGAAAATGGATGAATCGTTTGTGGCTAGTTTTCTGAGTTATTTCAAATCTCAAATGATACTTTGGCGTGTGGTCAGAATGAATGCACCCTGGCGTTGCTGATCTGCAACACCTGCGCTGATGCGAGAATGTCGCCTTGCTGAACAGCGGGCCATCGACGAGCGGTAACCATCGCGATTAAGCTTACGGCTTCACAATCGCACCAATGCCGCCCGTTTGTGTTGACAAATCGTGGGCTTGCGCCTACCTGCAATACCAATCTTGCAGGCGCGCGGCGCTTGCCGCGACTGCATATGTTGCGCCCCCGAACCAGCCAAAGACAGCCAAACTTGTCCTCAGACACCCAGATCGCTCAAGAAGCGTTGACCTTCGCAGACCTCGGCCTGTCGCCGAAGGTCCTTTCCGCAGTTACCGATGCCGGCTACACCGAGCCGACGCCGATCCAGGCTGGTGCTATCCCGCACGCCTTGCTCGGCAAGGACGTGCTGGGCATTGCCCAGACCGGCACCGGCAAGACGGCGTCCTTCGTCCTGCCGATGCTCACCCGGCTGGAAAAGGGCCGCGCCCGCGCGCGCATGCCGCGCACGCTGATCCTCGAGCCGACGCGCGAGCTCGCCGCGCAGGTCGAGGAAAACTTCGTCAAATACGGCAAGAACCACAAGCTCAACATCGCACTGCTGATCGGCGGCGTGTCCTTCGACGAGCAGGACAAGAAGCTCGAGCGCGGCGCCGATGTGCTGATCGCGACCCCCGGCCGCCTGCTCGACCATCGCGAGCGCGGCAAGCTCCTGCTCAACGGCGTCGAGATCCTCGTCATCGACGAGGCCGACCGCATGCTCGACATGGGCTTCATCCCCGACATCGAGCGTATCTGCGAGATGATTCCGTTCACCAGGCAGACGCTGTTCTTCTCGGCGACGATGCCACCGGAAATCACCAAGCTCACCGAGAAATTCCTGCACGCACCGGTGCGCGTCGAAGTGTCGAAGGCAGCATCGGCCGCCACCAACATCACCCAGCGGCTGGTGAAATCCGGCCCGAAACCCTGGGACAAGCGCGAGACGCTGCGCAATCTGATGAAAGCCGAGGATGCCGAGCTGAAGAACGCCATCATCTTCTGCAACCGCAAGATCGAGGTATCGGAGCTGTTCCGCTCGCTGCTGAAATATGACTTCGACGCCGGCGCCCTGCACGGCGACATGGACCAGCGCGCGCGCATGCAGATGCTGGCCAATTTCCGTGACGGCAAGCTGCGCTACCTCGTTGCTTCGGATGTCGCGGCGCGCGGCCTCGACATTCCCGATGTCAGCCATGTCTTCAATTACGACGTGCCGATCCACGCGGAGGATTACGTCCACCGCATCGGCCGTACCGGCCGCGCCGGGCGCTCGGGCAAATCCTTCACCATCGCGACCAAGTCGGACACCAAATACATCGACGCCATCGAGCGGCTGATCGGCACGAAGATCGAGTGGCATGACGGCGATTTGTCGACGGTCGTTGCCAGCGAAGGCGGCGAGGATGAGGCCCCGCGCCGTGGCCGCGGTGCGCCACGCCGTGCCGGTCGCAAGGATGACGCCAAGGACAGGGGCGAGCGCAAACCGCGTGAACGCCACGCCAAGCGCAGCGAAGAAGCAGCGCCGGAAGCAGTTAGCGCGGAACAGCCGGTCGTGGCCGAAGCCACCGTCGCCGACATCGACGAGCGGCGTACCCGCAAAGAGGCGATCCGCTCGGAAAACAGCGAGCGCCAGGCTTCACCTGAACGCAAGGCTTCGCCCGATCGCAACGAACGGCGCGCGCCGGAACGGGGCGACACCAGGCCGCAGCGCGAGCGCCCTGCCCGCCAGCGCCAGGAAGACAATGACGCGACCGTCGGCTTCGGCGACGACATGCCGGCCTTCATGCGGATCGTCGCCAAGGTCTGACACGGCTCGCGCGCGGCCCCGCCGACGCGCGAAGCACCCTCTTTTGAGAAGTACTGCTCTCGATAATCTTGTGGCGTTGCTGCGAGGCGGTCGATTTTGGTGCTGCCGGCGATCCGTATGCCGCTAGGCTCGCTATGTAGCTAAAGATCCCTGAGCTCCAGGCGGGATGCCAGCAGGTCCAGAAAAGCGCGAACTTTGGCTGAGGACGACCTGCCTTCCGGCCACACGGCGTGTATCGGCACCGGCACCGGCTCGAATTCGGTTAGAACCAGTTCCAGGCGGCCATCGTCCACCAGGTGCTTTACCTGCCAAAGCGGCGAGTAGCCCAGACCCAATCCGTGAACCGCGGCCGCATAGATCGATATCATCAAATTCGACCGGAAGGTACCCGCGACCTTCACCGGCCGGGGCTTGCCTTCAATCTGAAACATCCACTCGCCTGGGCGGCCGTCGACGGTTCGTACGATGCATTGATGCTCACGCAATTCGAGCGGATGGGCCGGTCGGCCGTGTTGCTGGAAGTAGGCAGGTGCGCCGAACACCACGCGCCGCAGCGCGCCCAGGCGCTTCGCACGTAAATTGGAATCCGGCAAATTGCCGATTCGGACAGCCAAATCGAGGCGCTCGGCATCGAGATCGACAAATTCATCGGAAAGCTGGAGGTCAACCTCGACCCGGGGATATGTCCGCATATAATCGGCGATGACCGGCACGAGGAAGTCCGGGCCGAACAGAACCGGGGCACTGACACGCAGGATGCCCCATGGCTCCGACCGTCGATTGGCCGCCTGAAGCCTGGCTTCGTTAATTTCCTCGACGGCGGGTTTGATGCGCTGGAAAAAGGCCGCTCCGGCTTCGCTCGGCGTCGAGCGGCGTGTCGTCCTGTGCAGAAGCTCGACCCCGATTGATTCCTCCAATGTCGCCAGGGACCGGCTGACCGACTGCAGTGAGCGGTTCAGCCGGCGTGCGGCAGCCGTCAGACTGCCATGCTCGACAATGGCAATGAAGGCTTCGAAATCATCTATCCGGCTCATCGCTCATCGCTCCTTTCTACCGAAAATCGGGAGAAACTATCGCAACATCGATCAATTGTAACGAAGTTCGCTAGATTTTATCTTCCCTGCACAGGCCGAAAGGCAGACTCGAAGGAAGGAGATCGTCATGCGAACACCCAGTCCAACGGTCCTGGTCGTAGGCGCCGCAGGCCGCGTTGCCGGTTTGGTGGTGCCTGAACTCGTCCGCCGCAATGCCAGGATTCGGGCGCTTGTTCGTGACGCCGCGAGTGCCGAAAAAGCCCGGAAAGCCGGCGCATCCGAGATCGCGATCGGAGATCTGCGCAACCATCGGAGCCTTGAGCAGGCCGTGGAAGGTGTCGACGGTGTCTTTCACATCGGACCGGCCTTTGCTCCCGACGAAGCCGCCATGGGGGTTGCCATGGTTGAGGCAGCGGCGCGAGCAGGCGTTCGAAAATTCGTCTTTTCGTCGGTGATCCAGCCGACCAATACGAGGCTGGAAAACCATGCAAGCAAGGTACCCGTTGAAGCTGCCCTCTATTCGACGAACATGGAGTACACCATTCTGCACCCGGCCAATTTCATGCAAAATATCTCGGCGGCCTGGCCGTCCGTCGTCGAGCACGGCGTTTTCGCCGAGCCGTTTCCAAGGACGGCGAAGCTCGCCCGCGTCGACTATCGCGATGTGGCTGAAGTGGCGGCAATCGCATTGACCGAATCGCGTTTGTCCTATGCGACCCTCGAGCTGTGCGCCGACGGTATGCACAGCCGCGAAGAGGTCGTCGCCATGATGAGCGAAGCGCTTGGCCGGCCGGTTTCGGCGGGCGAGCCGACATTTCAGGACTGGGCGGCGAAGGCCCGCCTTCCCTATACCGACCGGCAGTTGCAGATGCTGGCCAAAGTACACAGCCACTACGCCAAATACGGCCTCGGCGGGAACAGCCTGACGTTGCGTGCCGCGCTTGGCCGCGAGCCGCGTTCGCTGCGAAGCTTCATTCAGGAATTGGCGCTGCAGACGGCATATGCCGCCTGATCGTCCTCACAGTAACGCTGACGCACATTTTTTCTGATTGGGAGATTTCGATGCAAGCATCACCGGACCGAGCCTTCAAATTGAGAAAGCTGCCGCCCTCCTACGGCGCGGTGGTGATGCCGTTGGTTCTTTCGATTCTGATGTCCTCGATTGTCTCGGCGGTTTCGACGGCAATCGGCGCAGGCTGGACGAACGGGTTTATAGCGGCCTGGAGCTATGCATGGGGCGCTTCATGGCTTGTCGCGTTTCCCAGTCTGCTGATTGTGCTTCCGATCGTGCGCCGGATCGTTGCCGCGATTGTCGATCAGCCGGCCCGGTCCTGACATCACGAACGAAGGGCGCCGACGGTCGGTGGCCCGGCATAACCATTGGAGCGGCCCCTTGCGGGGCCGCTCTCGGTTCATGTGCTTGCCTCAGGTGAGCGGCGACAGCTGGATCTCGACGCGGCGGTTCTGAGCCCGGCCGGCAGCCGTCGCATTGGAGGCGATCGGACGCGTCTTGCCGAAGCCGGTGACGGCGAAGCGGCGAGAATCGACGCCCTGCCCGGACAGATAGTTGGCGACCGCCAGGGCGCGGCGCTGCGACAGGTCGAAATTGTGCTCGTCGCCGCCGGTCGAGTCGGTGTGGCCGAACACGTCGACGGTGGTCTGGCGGAACTTTTTCAGCACAAGGGCCACCGAATTCAGCACCGGATAGAAACCGGCCTTCACCGCGTCCTGGTCGACGTTGAAGGTGATGTCGGACGGCATATTGAGGATGATCTGATCGCCGGTGCGGGTGACGCTGACGCCTGTGCCCTGAAGCTGTCGGCGCAGTTCGGCCTCGTTCTGGTCCATGGTGGCACCGATGGCACCGCCGGCAAGCGCGCCGATGCCCGCGCCGATCAGCGCGTTGCGGCGGTCGTTACCGCCGGCAAGCATGCCGAGCCCGGCACCCGCCAAAGCACCGAGACCGGCGCCGGCAGCGGTGTTGGAAACCTTCTGTTCCCCGGTGTAGGGATCGGTGGTGCATGCGCTCACGAGCACAGCCGTCGCCACGACGGCGAGCACAATCTTTTTCATATGGTGGTCCCTCTCCATTCCACGGCCGCGCAACGGCGCACCGCATCAGCCCTTCCAGCGACTTGTAACATGAAATGCGGCGAAAAGCGGACCAGCAAAAGCCGCTGCCGCGGCTTTCCCCGGCTCAATTCCACACGCCTGCAGCGGCTCGCGCGACCACCGCAATTCGACCGGCTACCAGAGATTCTTGCCGTCGATGACCACCACTTCGACCTTGTCGAGATCGAAATCGTCGAACAGCCGCGAGTTCACGCTGATCTTCGGATTGTCGAAATTCGGCTCGCCTGTCGACCAGTCCGGCGTCTCGGTGAAGGTGCCACAGCCGCAGGTGGCGCAAAAGCCGTGTTTTATGGTTTTCGATCCCCACTGGTAGAACGAAACATTCTCCGGCGGGCTGGTGAGCCTGAATTGCGATGGGGTGTAATAGGCCCACAACGAACCGCGTTTCGAACAGAAGGAACAGGTGCATCGCGTCACTGTCTGCGGCGCTTGCGAGACCTCGAACGTCGTCGCCTTGCAGTGGCAGCTTGCCTTGATCGTCATGGATTGGTCCCTCACAGTGCCGCCCGTAAGCAAAGGCAGCATAAAGAAACGCTCCTGACAACTGCCTGTCAGCGACCTGTGAGCCTGCGATGCACAGGTTAAAAGTGCTGGAGTGCCGACCGAAGGCTCACCGATCCAAAGCCGCCGCACACCCCCGGGTCAGCCCGTCGGCAAGCTTTCGGGCGTCATGCGCTAATAGGACGATGGCGGCACGAACAGGCAGATGGTCTTTCCGTCATTGGCACCGGCAACGGAGCACCAATGATATTCGCCGTCGGGCGAATTCTTGATCCGCTTGTCGCTATAGGCCACGACTTCCCCGGTTCCTTTGATGACATAGCCCTCGGGACGTTCGCTGATCGATGTCTGAGAGACCTCGCGGCAATCATAGCCCGAGCAGCAGGAGAAGGGATAGCTCCAGCCTTGCGGCATGGCCGCGGTCGGCTTGGCATCATGCGCCAGAGCAGGCGCCGCAAATGGAATGGCGGCAGCTATCAAAACCACTGCCGCGACAAGTGAATTCAGGAGTCGGCGCGCCGTGCGGGCGACTGGGGCCGGTCTGGTTGTGAGAGCAGGCATGAGCGCAGTTCCTATCAACGGTTGTCAAGCATTTCGCTTGCCCGTTCCCGGAACGTGTCTTCCCAGTGGCCGGATCGTCAGGTCGCAGATACGCCGCGTCCGGCCATAAATGCTTTTTTCCTCCCCAGCGCATGAATGCTGGGCTGATTCCTTGGTCGGCGCAAGCAATTGCTGTCGCAACCGAACGCCGACCTCTGCAGCCGGAACCAACCTGCCGTCCTGATTGACGAAACCTGGTCAACCCCGGCAGCGGGATCGCCAATAACGGGATTTGGCTCGCGCTGGTTCCAGGCTTGGCACCGGCGGCCCGCGGCATCCGCGTCAAAAGCGGAAATCGATTTTTGAAAAATCCGATGAAAAACAAAGTTGTAGAACGACAGGTAAGTGCAAATTGAGAGCTCGTCACTCTCGCGCGATGGCCGTAACTCTCGCGTGATGAACCCACATTCCTGCCGGATTGGTGCCCGGCGGCCTCAGTCGATATCGGCAACCGTTTCGCCGGCGCCACCTTCGATCCGCTGCGACAGCGAGGCTTCCATGAAATCGTCGAGGTCGCCGTCGAGCACGCTCGACGGGCTGGTGCTCTCGACACCGGTGCGCAGATCTTTCACCAGCTGATAGGGCTGCAGCACGTAGGACCGTATCTGGTGGCCCCAGCCAATATCGCTCTTCGACGCTTCGGTGGCGTTCGCCACCGCTTCGCGCTTCTTCAGCTCTTCCTCGTAAAGCCGCGAGCGCAGCATTTCCCAGGCCTTGGCCTTGTTCTTGTGCTGGGAGCGCTCGGCCTGGCAGGCAACCGCGATGCCGGTGGCGAGATGGGTTATGCGCACCGCCGAATCGGTGGTGTTGACGTGCTGGCCGCCCGATCCCGACGACCGATAGGTGTCGATACGGACGTCGGATTCGGAAACGTCGATGTCGATCGTATCGTCGATGACGGGATAGACCCAGACGCTGGCGAAGGAGGTGTGGCGGCGCGCATTGCTGTCATAGGGCGAAATCCGCACGAGACGATGCACGCCCGATTCCGTCTTCAGCCAGCCATAGGCGTTGTGGCCCTTGATCAGCAGCGTGGCCGACTTGATGCCGGCTTCTTCGCCGTCATGCACTTCAAGCACCTCGACCTTGAAGCGCCGGCGCTCGGCCCAGCGCGTATACATGCGCAGAAGCATCGAGGCCCAGTCCTGGCTTTCGGTGCCGCCGGCGCCGGCATGGACTTCCAGATAGCTATCGTTGGCGTCAGCCTCGCCCGACAGCAGCGTTTCGATCTGGCGCGCCTTGGCCTCGCCGCGCATCGAGCGGATCGCCGCTTCGGCCTCCGCGATGACGCCCTCGTCGCCCTCTTCCTCGCCAAGCTCGATCAGGCCGATATTGTCTTCCAGGGCCTGGGTGAGGCCTTTGACCGCGGCAATGCCTTCCTCGAGGCCCTGACGCTCGCGCATCAGCTTTTGTGCTTCCAGCGGCTCGTTCCAGAGGCTCGAATCCTCGGCACGGACGTTCAGGTACTCAAGCCGCTTTATGGCTTGGTCCCAGTCAAAGATGCCTCCTCAGCAGGGTGATTGCCTGCCTGATCTCGTCGACAATGTTTTGCGTTTCCGCGCGCATGGCTGGCTGTTCTGTCCTGTTGCTGGATGGCGGTTTGGTGGCGCGATACATAGGGACGGCACGGTCTCCTGTAAAGCGCCGGCCGCTGTAATGTACCGGCCCCTGTAAAGCGGAATGGACCGGCTCGACCATCGTCGTCAAGCCGGCCCGACCCGATGTAGCGATTGTCAGTAGAGCCCGCCGCCGCCCGACTGGATGGCCTGGTTGGCCTGCGGCGACAGCGCCCCGCCGGTGGCGTTGGAGCCGTCCGCACCCATGCCGATCACCCAATAGCTGTCGGCGGGACCGGTACCCGGCTTGAAGGCTTCGATGATGGTTCCGGCGTCGCCCGCGTTGGCTCGCATGCCGGTCTTGCGATTGATCGCAATCAGCTTCATGCCGTCCGGAACCTTGAAGTCGACATTGGGCGTGCCGTCCAGCGCCACGCGCATGAAATCCTTGAAGATCGGCGCGGCAAGGCCGCCGCCGGTCGCGCCCTTGCCAAGGCCTTTCGGCTGATCGTAGCCCATATAGAGGCCAACAACGAGGTTCGGCGTATAGCCGATGAACCAGGCATCCTTTTCGTCGTTGGTCGTTCCGGTCTTGCCGGCGATGTGACGGCCGAGCTCGTTGATGGTGGCGCCGGTGCCGCGTTGCACGACGCCCTCCATCATCGATGTGATCTGGTAGGCGGTCATCGGATCGAGCACCTGCTCGGAGTTGTCGACCAGCTCCGGCTCTGGCTGGTTCTGCCACTCGGCGGCGTTGCAGTTCGAGCAGCCGCGTTCGTCCTGCCTGAAGACGGTCTTGCCGTAGCGGTCCTGGATGCGGTCGATCAGCGACGGCTTGATCGACTTGCCGCCATTGGCCATGATCGAATAGGCCGACACCATGCGCATCACCGTCGTCTCGCCGGATCCCAGTGCCATCGGCAGATACGGCGCCAGGTGGTCGTAGACACCGAAACGCTCGGCATATTCCACGACCAGCTTCATGCCCATGTCGTTGGCAAGCCGCACCGTCATCAGGTTGCGCGATTTCTCGATGCCGGACCGCAAGGTCGCCGGGCCGGCCACCGTTCCGTCGTAGTTCTTGGGCGTCCAGGTCGTGTTACCGCTCTGGATGGTGATCGGCCCGTCCATGATCACGGAGGCGGGCGTATAGCCATTGTCGAGGGCGGCCGAATAGACGATCGGCTTGAACGACGACCCTGGCTGGCGCATGGCCTGCGTCGCCCGGTTGAACTCCGACTGCGCGTAGGAGAAACCGCCGACCATGGCCAGGACGCGTCCGGTATGCGGGTCCATGGCGATCAGGCCGCCTTCCACTTCGGGAACCTGGCGCAAGCTGTAGCTGTTGTCCGAGCCGTCGTTCTTCTGCACGAAAATCACGTCGCCCGGCTTCAGCACGTCGGCCGGCGACTTCGCCTTGACGGTCCTGCCGTCGACCACGTGGCGCATGGCGAAGCTCATGTCTTCCTTGCTGACGGTGCCTTCGACGCGGTCCTTGACGATTTCGCCGGAGATCTGGCGCGTCGGCTGCAGGCCGATGGACAGGCCGGTGGCCGAGCTGTCGAGCACGACGGCGAGCGACCATTCCGGCACGTCCTCCAACCGCTTGACGTTGCCCAGCGGCACGCCCCAGTCGCCGGAAACGTCGATGCTCGTGACCGGCCCGCGGTAGCCGCGCAGCGTGTCGAACTTCATAAGTCCGTTCTGCATGGCCTTGCGGGCAATCAGCTGCATCTTCGGATCCAGTGTCGTGCGGACGGAAAGGCCGCCTTCGTAGAGCGCATTCTCGCCGTAGCGCGCGATGATCTGGCGACGCACTTCCTCGGTGAAATACTCCCCGGCGAAGAGATAGTTGCCGGTGCGGCGCGGCGTGACGCCGAGCGGCTCGGCCTTGGCCTTCTCGCCTTCTTCATGCGTGACGTAGCCGTTCTCGACCATCTGGTCGATGACCCAGTTGCGGCGCTCCAAGGCGCGATCGGCATGCTTGAAGGGATGGTAGTTGTTCGGCCCCTTCGGCAGGGAGGCGAGATAGGCGGCTTCGGCCACGGTGAGCTCGTTCACCGATTTGTCGAAATAGGTGAGCGCAGCACCGGCGACGCCATAGGCGCCGAAGCCGAAGAAAATCTCGTTGAGATAGAGCTCGAGAATGCGATCCTTCGAGTAGGCCTGCTCGATGCGGAAGGCGAGGATCATCTCCTTGATCTTGCGCTCGTAGGTCTGGTCTGAAGACAACAGGAAGTTCTTCGCCACCTGCTGGGTAATCGTCGAGGCGCCGACCTGGCGCTTTCCCGAACCAACATTCTGCAGGTTGACGACAATGGCCCGGCCAAGGCCGGTCACGTCGATGCCGGGGTGATTGTAAAAATTCTTGTCCTCGGCCGACAGGAAGGCCGCCTTGACACGATCCGGGATCGCCTGAATCGGCAGATAAAGCCGCCGCTCACGCGCATATTCGGCCATCAGCGCGCCATCCGACGCGTGGATGCGGGTCGTCACCGGCGGCTCGTATTTGGCCAGCACCTCGTAATCGGGCAGGTCCTTCGACAAATGGCCGATATAGATCGCCACGCCCGCCGCGACCAAAAGGGCCAGCGTCGTGCCGATGCCGAAGAAATAGCCAATGAGACGAATCATACCCGCTCCAGTCCTTGGTTCGGGAATTTCCTAAACGAAGCCGCCCTTCACGCAAGCTTTCGGGACGATCCCAAACCGTAATCGCAAAATCCATGTCGCGACCATGTGGGCAAAATACGGCAGCGCGGGATTTCGGTTTCGAATGCCGGAAATAAAAGCACAGGGTGTTGTCGCCGTGCAACGCTGCTTCAGGTTGTGGGCGCCGGCGGACATTTCAGCCTCCGGCCCCCGTTCCGCTCTTGGCCGAAGCAAACAGGGCAACGGCGTTGGTTATGCTCTGGGTCGCCTTGTTGCGCCAATCGGCGCTGAGCAACTGCGCTTCGTCCTTGGCGTTCGACAGATAGCCGAGTTCGACCAGCACGGATGGAACGTCCGGCGCCTTCAGCACCTTGAAGCCGGCAGAACGCTGCGGGTTGTTGATCAGACCGACGCTGGTGGAAAGCTGGCCGACGAGAGTATGGGCGAAGCTCATCGAAAAATTATGCGTCTCGCGGCGGATCAGGTCGATCAGGATATCGGTCACTTCCTTGCTGTCGTCCTTGATCTCCATGCCGGCGAACTGGTCGGAAAGATTTTCACGGTCGGCAAGCGCCTGCGCCTCGGGATCGGAAGCCTTGTCGGACACGGTGTAGACGGTTGCGCCGCGAATGCCCTTGAGGCTGATCGTGTCCGCATGGATCGAGATGAGCAGGTCGGCCTCATGCTGGCGGGCAATGCGCACGCGGTCGTCGAGCCGCAGGAACTCGTCCGTTTCGCGCGTCAGGAACACGTCGTATTTGCCGCTGGCGGCGAGCTTGTCGCGCAGTTCCATGGCAAAGGCGAGCGTCACGTTCTTTTCGACCGTCCCGTTCAGGCCCTCGGCACCGCCGTCGATGCCGCCATGGCCGGGATCGATGACGACGGTGAAATGATGGCCCGGATTGGAGACCGGCCCGGTACCGACCCTGCCGGCCTTGTCGGCGGAGACCGTCGAACCGGTGGTCAGCGCCTGATTGGCGAGCGCTGCATCGAATTCCCGCTGCGAGGCCGCCGACATGTCGATGGCGATGCGGTAGCCGTTGCCGTCACCGTTCTTGAGCACGTCGAGATTGTCGACGGCGAACGGTCCCTTGCCGGTGAGAATCAGCCGCGATTTCCCCTCGCCGAGTTCGCCGTAACGCACGGCACGGACAAGCCCGCGCGGCTTTACATCCTTGGCATTGAAGGCGAATCTCGTGGCCGGCAGATCGATGACCAGGCGATCGGGGCCGCGCAGCAGGAACCATTTGATGTCGGGCTCGCGGTCGAAATTGATGACGATGCGCATCTTGGTGGCATCGCCGGCCATCTTGTAGCTTGTGGCACCAAGCTGTGCGTCGGCAGCACGCGAAAGCGGCGAAAAGACCAGGCAAGCCAGGATCAGCGGCAGCAGGCAGGCGGTGCGGAAGAACCAGCCTCCATGATGACGGCCCTTGTCTGCGAAGCCTGCCAGTCCCATCTTTCTACCAATCGCTCCCGTTTTGGCGTCATGCCCGATCGCTTGTCGAAGTGCCCTGTCGCTTGTCAAAGTGCCGGCAGACCGCGAACTCGATTAACGATTGGTATCCAGAGAAGGTTAACCAAGCCTTTTCATGGAAGGCTTGGGACCTGGGCTTCCGCTGCGGAACGGCTTTTTGCCGGCATCGGGAATCGGGGTTGCCTTCCAACCCGCCAAATCATAAAAGCGATGGTGGATCACTGCAATCCTGGAACCGTCCTCCTCCGCAGCTTCCTGCTACAGGTCAGACGCAAGACGGCTCCTTTCGCTTCAGGCGAAGAAGGCATCGGTGATCGCGACGATTTTCGCAGGCGTGCTCCCGTGGCGGGGGAATCGCCTGCGTGAGCAAAACGGCCGGGATTGTCCCGTGCCGGCTCTGTATGAGCAAACAAGCTGGTCCGGTTTTTCCCGGGCTTTGGTTCAAAAGGTTCTGCTGGTGACGATGGCTTCAAGCGCAATCATGGAAAGGTCCGCAACAAACCGCGCCACTACGGCTGCGGGCGGCACCGCCATGGCGCTCAGGCAGCGGCCGGCGGACGTTCAATTGTCCGGCACCCATGTTCCAGGTCCACGGCAGCGGGCATTGCCTCGCAAGCTGCGGCCGACGGCTGCCGGGAGGAAACGAAATAATGCCCAACAAAATGCTGATAGACGCCTCCCACCCGGAGGAAACACGCGTTGTCGTCGTTCGCGGTAACCGTATTGAAGAATTCGACTTTGAATCCCAGGACAAGAAGCAGCTCAAAGGAAACATCTATCTCGCCCGCGTAACGCGCGTCGAACCTTCCCTTCAGGCAGCCTTTGTCGAATATGGCGGCAACCGTCACGGTTTCCTCGCCTTCAGTGAAATACACCCCGACTACTACCAGATTCCGGTCGCCGACCGTCAGGCGCTGCTGCGTGCGGAAGCACAGGAAGCCCAGGACGAAGAGGACGAGGAAGCCGCCGAAGGCGAGGACCGCCAGAGCCGCGACCGTGGCAAGCGCGGACGCCGGCGCGGCGGCAAGAGCCGCGACCGCGGCGAGCACAGGCGCGAGGCAGGCGCGGCCGACGGCGAGAATGGCGAAGATGCCGTCGCAGAAAAGCTGGATGCCGTTGACGACAACACCATGTCCGACATTGCCGGACAGAGCGAGGGTGCCGCCGGGCAGAGCGATGAAGCCGCCGATCGCGGTGAGACCGAGCCGTCCGAAGGCGGTTCGAGTTCCATCGCTGCCAGCGTCGATGCCGACGTAATCTCGGAAGCCGTCCCGCAAGTCGAGGTAAGCGGGCCCGAGACAAGCGGGGCCGAGACAAGCGGCGAAGCAACCTCCGAAGACAATGATCGCGGCATGCTGGAAGAGGTGCAATCCTCGCATCCGGACGATCACGAGGTCGAATCGGTCGGCGCCGAGGACGCGCTGGAAGAAGTGCGCAACCGCCGCAAGCCGGTCCGTCGCCAGTACAAGATCCAGGAAGTGATCAAGCGCCGGCAGATCCTGCTGGTGCAGGTCGTCAAGGAAGAGCGCGGCAACAAGGGTGCAGCGCTGACCACCTACCTGTCGTTGGCCGGCCGCTATTCGGTGCTGATGCCGAACACGGCCCGCGGCGGCGGTATTTCGCGCAAGATCACCAATGCGCAGGACCGCAAGCGGCTGAAGGAAGTGGTCGCCGATCTCGAAGTGCCGCAAGGCATGGGTGTCATCCTGCGTACGGCAGGCGAAAGCCGCACCAAGGCAGAGATCAAGCGCGACTACGAATATTTGATGCGGCTTTGGGAAAACGTCCGCAATCTGACGCTGCAATCCACGGCCCCTGCCCTGGTTTACGAGGAAGGCAGCCTGATCAAGCGCTCGGTGCGCGACCTTTACAACAAGGATATCGACGAGATCCTGGTTTCCGGCGAAGAAGGCTACCGCGAGGCCAAGGACTTCATGCGCATGCTGATGCCGAGCCACGCCAAGGTGGTTCAGCCGTTCCGCGACACGACGCCGATCTTTGTGCGCAACGGCATCGAAGCGCAGCTCGACCGCATGCTGCAGCCGCAGGTGACGCTGAAGAGCGGCGGCTACATCATCATCAACCAGACGGAAGCGCTGGTCGCCATCGACGTCAATTCGGGCCGTTCCACCAAGGAGCACTCGATCGAGGACACCGCACTTCACACCAATCTGGAAGCCGCCGAGGAAGTCGCCCGGCAATTGAGGCTGCGCGATCTCGCCGGCCTCATCGTCATCGACTTCATCGATATGGAAGAGAACCGCAACAACCGCTCCGTCGAGAAGCGGCTGAAGGATCACCTCAAGAACGATCGTGCCCGCATCCAGGTCGGCCGCATCTCGCATTTCGGCCTGATGGAGATGTCGCGCCAGCGCATCCGTGCCAGCGTGCTGGAATCGACCATGAAGCCTTGCCCGCATTGCGGCGGCACCGGCCATGTGCGCTCCGATTCGTCGGTCGCGCTGATGGTGGTGCGGGCAATCGAGGAATTCCTGCTCAAGGATTCGCGCAGCCACATCACGGTGCGGACGCCGGCGGCGACCGCGCTCTATGTGCTCAATCACAAGCGCGGCACGCTGGTGGAATTCGAGCATCGCTTCGGCGTGACCATCACCATCGAAGCCGATGACGCGGTCGGTGCACAACACTATGCCATCTTCCGCGGCGCGCTGGCCGAAAAGCCGGAAGGCTTTGTCGAGGCGCGCACGTTCCCGGCCTATGTCGAGCCGGAAGAACCCGAGGACGAGATCGTCATCGAAGAGGAAGACGAGGAACCGGTGCAGGCCGAGCAGCCACGCCCTGCCCAGCAGCCGCAGCAGCCAAGGTCCGGCGAGGACGGCGAAGGCCGCGATCGCAAGCGCCGCAAGCGCCGCAGACGGCGCGGCGGCAAGGATCGTGAACACGGGGATCGCGAGCACGCGGACCGCGAACATGGCGCTGCTGTGGAAGGTGCTTCCGTTTCGGCGCCGACGGACGACGCCTTCGTAGCCGCGGGCGACCAAGGCGCCGAAGCGGAACATGAAGCGCCGGCAGGTGTTGTGGCCGAAACGGCGGAAGCGGCGGACGACGGTCACGGCAAGAAGCGCCGGCGCGGCAAGCGCGGCGGCAAGCGCAATCGCCGTGAGGACGGCGAGGACGGCTTGGAAGCTGCCCCCGGCGAACCAGCCGCCATGACGGAAGGTGCCGTGTCGGAAGCAGAGCCCGTAACCGGCGAGCCGGAAGGTGCGCCGCCGGCCGAAGAGCTTGCGGTGCTCGCTCCGGCGAACGACGACATGCCGAGCGCCGAAAAGCCGAAGAAGCCGCGCCGTACCGCCAAGCCGAAGAAAGTTGCGGCGGAAGCAGTTGCCGAGATTGCGGGCGCCGAGACATCGGCTGCCGAGGCCGCCTCCGTGGCTTCCGGCGAGACCGCTGCGCCGGCTTCGCAGGAGACTGAAGTGGCGGCTGCCGAGGAAACGCCGAAGGTCCGGCCGTCGCGGCGCAAGCCGGTACCGGTGGATGCTCCGGTCGTGCCGGTCGTCTCCTCGATCGTCCCGGACGAGGCAAAG
Source organism: Mesorhizobium sp. M1227 (assembly GCF_040318315.1). Taxonomy (NCBI): domain Bacteria; kingdom Pseudomonadati; phylum Pseudomonadota; class Alphaproteobacteria; order Hyphomicrobiales; family Phyllobacteriaceae; genus Mesorhizobium; species Mesorhizobium sp. M1227. The sequence goes on along the minus strand of NZ_JAMYLZ010000002.1, from coordinate 413,423 downwards.
ACCGACGAGGCAAAGACCGAGGAAGCAAAGGCCGAGGACAAGCCGAAGCGTGCCGGCTGGTGGCAACGGAAGGGCTTTTTCTAAGCCTTTCCGCGCATTAGCCAGACTTTCTGATTAAAAAAAATCCCGCGTCGCCGATCGGCTGCGCGGGATTTTTTGCCCCAATTCAGGCGACAACACTATGGGTGACTATGGCGCGAAGATCGACCAGTTCATCGTCTTCGCCAGTTTTTCCAGCGCGATCGAACCCAGCCTGGAATTGCCGTTGGCGTTGAGGCCTGGCGACCATACGGCAAGCGAGGCGACCCCCGGCACGATCCCCAATATGCCGCCGCCAACGCCGCTCTTGCCGGGAATGCCGACGCGGAAAGCGAAGTCGCCGGAGCCGTCATAGTGGCCGCAGGTCAGCATCATCGCGCCGATGCGGCGGGCGCGCTCTGCCGAGACGACGGAATGCCCGGTCGCCGGGTTCTTGCCGCCATTGGCGAGGAAGCGGCCGGCCAGGGCCAGTTGCCGGCAGCTCATGGCGATAGCGCAATGGTGGAAATAGACGCCCAGCGCCAGTTCCGGCGCATGGTGGAGATTGCCGAACGATTTCATGTAATTGGCAAGCGCGAAATTGCGAAAGCCGGTGGCGCGTTCGGACGCCGCGACCTCGCGGTCGATGATGATGGTGTCGTCATCGGCCAGGAACTGGATGAAGCGCAGGATCTCGCCGATCGCCTCGCGCGGCTGATGGCCGGCAAGCAGGATGTCGGAGACGACGATGGCGCCGGCATTGATGAATGGATTGCGCGGAATGCCGTTCTCGTGCTCGAGCTGGACGATCGAGTTGAACGGATTGCCCGAAGGTTCGCGCCCAACCCGCTGCCACAGCGCGTCGCCGACATTGCCGAGCGCCAGCGTCAGCGTGAACACCTTTGAGATGCTCTGGATCGAAAACGCCTCGTCGGCGTCGCCCGCGGTCAGCATGCGGCCGTCATTGGTCACCGCGGCAATGCCGAATTTTTTCGGATCGATCTTGCCGAGCTGGGGGATATAGCTGGCGACGTCGCCGCGATCGGTACGCTCCGCCATTTCGGCAGCGACCTCGCGCAACGCCTGTTCAAGCTGGGGCGCCTGTTCAAGCTCCGGCATCGTCGCCCCCGCTACTTCAGCCAGCGTTCGATACGCGCCATCGCCTCGACCATGTCGTCGTGGCTGCCGGCATAGGAAAAGCGCATCGTGCGATGGCCTTGCAGCGGGTCGAAATCGCGGCCCGGCGTCGCCGCCACATGCGCCTCGGCAAGCATCCTGCGCGCAAACGCCATGCTGTCATTGGTGTGCCTGGTGACGTCGCAGAAGGCGTAGAACGCGCCGTCCATGGGCGCGGCCAAAGCAAAGCCGAGCTCCGGCAGGCGTTGTATCAGGAGCTCGCGGTTCCAGGCATAGCGCGCCTTCACCGCTTCCAGCTCTGGCGTCGCCTTGAATGCCTCGATCGCGGCAATCTGGGACAGTTCGGGCGGCGAGATGTAGAGGCTCTGGGCGATGCGCTCGACTGGCCGCACCAGTTCCTGCGGCAGCACCATCCAGCCGATGCGCCAGCCGGTCATGCAATAATATTTCGAGAAGGAATTGATCACCGTCACATCCGCGCCGAAAGCAAGCGCCGTCGTGTCGGGCGCCGCATAGGCCAGCCGGTGATAGATTTCGTCCGAGATGACGGCGATGCCGAGCTCTTGCGCCGTTTTGACCAGCGCCTCGAGATCGCCGGCGGGAATGACCGCGCCGGTAGGGTTGGCCGGGCTGGCGAACAGCACGCCCTTCAGCGGTTTTTCGCGATGCGCGGCTTGCAGGTGCTCGGCATGCAGATAGGCGGCGCCGTCCAACTCGATCTCGACGATGTCGATGCCGAGCGCGGCCATGATGTTGCGATAGGCAGGATAGCCGGGCGCAGCGATGGCGACGCGGTCGCCTGGATCGAACATTGCCAGGAAGGCGAGGTTGAAGGCAGCTGACGATCCGGTGGTGACGGCTATCCGCTCGGGCGAAACGTCAAGCCCGTAATGCTCGCCATAATGCGCCGCGATCGCCTTGCGCAGGCCGGCGAGGCCCAGCGCGTCGGTATAGCCGATGCGGCCTGCTTTCAGGGCACTGGCCGCCGCTTCGCGAACCCCGGCCGGCGCCGGATCGGAAGGCTGGCCGACGGCCATGGAAACGACCGGCAGGCCCTTGGCTTTCAGCCGATTCGCCTCGGCCAGGATGTCCATGGCATGGAACGGTTCGACCGCGCCGCGCCGCGAAAGCGAAACAACCATTTTTCAATCCACCACACTTGTCCGCACGTGCCGGCCATGCTGGCCGCGCCGCACAAATGCCCGATTGGTGTGGGGATCACAAGTTCGGTAAGTTTAGGCTGCCGACTTTTCATCCTTCGCCCACTCGTCTACCAGTGGACCTGCCATGTTGAGCCGACCCAAATCGACGATCGCCAGGACAGCGCGCGCCCTCGCGATGCTTTCGCTTGCCGCGGTGGTCGCCATGGCCGGCTCGGTCAATGCCTTTGCCCAGAATGTGCCGGTTGTGCGCGACGCCGAGATCGAGGCGCTGGTGCGCGATTACGCGCGGCCGATCTTCAAGGCGGCGGGCTTGTCGGGCGACGCCATCAACATCGTGCTGGTCAACGACCAGAGCTTCAACGCCTTTGTTGCCGGCCGCCGGCTGTTCATCAACACCGGCGCGCTGATGACGGCCGAAACGCCCAACGAGATCATTGGCGTCATTGCCCACGAGGCCGGCCATATCGCCGGCGGACACCAGCAGAAATTGCGAGAACAGCTCGAGCGCGCCAAGACGATGGCGATCCTGGCGACGCTGCTTGGCGCCGGCGCCATGGTGGCCGGCGCCACCAGCAACAGCCGCGGTCTCGCCGGCGCCGGCATGGGCGTGGTGGCCGGCGGCGGCGAGATGGCGCAACGCAGCATCCTCGCTTATCAGCGCACCGAAGAGATGACCGCAGACCGTTCGGCGATCACCTATCTCAATGCAACCGGCCAATCCGGCATGGGCATGCTGAAGACGTTTGGCCGCTTCCAGAAGGCATTGTCGCTCTCGGGCGCGCAAGTCGATCCCTACAGGATCAGCCATCCGATGCCGCAGGAGCGTATCGCCAATCTCGAAGTGCTGGTGAAGCAGAGCCCTTACGTCGACAAGGTCGACCCGCCGGCACTGCAGCAGCGCCACGACATGATGCGCATCAAGATCGCCGCCTACATGCAGGGCCAGGCGGCGGCGTCGCGATTGATGCGCAAGAACCCCGGCAGCCTCGCCTCACGCTATGGCGACGCGCAGATGACCTATCTGTTCGGCAATCTGGCGTCGGCGCTCACCAAGACCAACGCGTTGATCAAGGAACAGCCGAAAAATCCCTATTTCCAGGAATTACGCGGCGACATCCTGATGAAGGCGAACCGGCCGAAGGATGCGGCGGACGCCTATGCCAAGTCGGTCAGCCTCGATCCGGCGCGATCCGGGCTGCTGCCTGTCTCGTACGGCCAGGCGCTGATGGCGATCGGCACGCAGGATTCGCTGAAGAAGGCGGTGGCGCAGATCAACACCGGCCTCGGACGGGACCGCGAAAACGCCGCCGGATACCGCTATCTGGCACAGGCTTACGGGGAACTCGGCAACATCCCGGCCGCCGAGCTTGCAACCGCCGAAGGGCATTTCTATTCCGGCGACTACAAGAATGCGAAAATCTTCGCCATGCGGGCGCAGCAGAGCATGAAGCGGGGCGAGCCGGGCTGGCTTCGCGCGCAGGACATTATAAACTACGCACCATCAGGTAAGAAGAAGTGAACCTTTCGGACGCAGGCTGCGACACAGCCAAACCGGGCGGACCCGAACACAGGCAAGAGGATCGAGGATCATGACAAAGGCAATTCTGCTGGGCACTACCGGAGTGGCAGCGGCTCTCGCCATGCTGGCGTTCGGCTTCGTCGCCGGCAATCCGCAGACGGCGAAGGCCGGCACGGCACAGCTTGCCCAGACGACGTCCTCAGGTACCAAGCTCGACCGTGCCGAAGTCGAAGGCATCGTCCGCGACTATCTGCTGAAGAACCCGGAAGTGCTTCTGGAAGCCCAGCAGGCACTCGAGGCCAAGCAGAAGGAAGAACAGCGCGTCGCCAGTCTCGGCGTCATCAAAGACGCCAAGGACCAGATCTTCAATTCCTCATTCGACGGTGTTGTCGGCAATCCGAACGGCAAGGTCACCATCGTCGAATTCTATGATTATAATTGCGGCTACTGCAAACGCGCCATCGACGACATGCGCGCGCTGACCAAGGCCGATCCGGACCTGCGCTTCGTACTCAAGGAGTTCCCGATCCTCGGCCCGGATTCGCAGAAGGCGAGCGTCGTCTCGATGGCCTTCCATTTGATGAAGCCGGAGAAATACGGCGAATTCCATAATGCGCTACTCGGCGGCCAGGGGCGCGCCACCGAGGCGGCGGCAATCAAGGTGGCGCTGTCGCTCGGCGCCGACGAGGCGGCGCTGCGCGAAAAGATGAAGGACCCGAGCATCACCGAGGCCTTCTCCAAGACCTATGATCTCGCCACCAAGCTCGCCATCACCGGAACGCCGTCCTATGTCGTCGGCAACGAGGTGGTATTCGGCGCGCTTGGCCAGGAAGTGCTGGCCGAAAAGATCGAGGCGGCGAAGGCCGCGCTCTGATCAGCATTCGGGTTTCGATTAGGCTGCGGGTTTCCGGCACGGGCCGTTTTCCGGCTGTTGTGGACGGCGAAAGAACGCACTTGCGCTCTTTTCGCCAGCGTCTATGCCCATTATAGAGGGTCCGGCGCGCCGGCTTAGCCGCGCCGGGAAAGGTCGGCATTTTTTGAAAACGGTTTTCGTCCTGAACGGCCCCAATCTCAACGCGCTCGGCAAGCGCGAGCCGGGCATCTATGGCGGCAAGACGCTTGCCGCGATCGCCGAGGACTGCAAGCAGGCAGGTGCCGCACTTGGGCTGGAGATCGATTTCCGCCAGTCGAACCATGAGGGCGAACTCGTCGACTGGATCCACGAGGCCGCCGACAAGGCCGCCGCGATCGTCATCAATCCGGGCGCCTACGGCCATACCTCGATCGCCATTCACGATGCCATCCGCGCCGTCGCGCCGCTGCCGGTGGCTGAGGTGCATCTCTCCAACATCCACGCGCGGGAACCATTCCGCCACGTCTCCATGGTCGCGCCGGTCGCCGTCGGCATGATCTGCGGGTTCGGGCCGCTCGGCTACACGCTGGCGCTGCAGGCGCTGGCTGCACGCCTATGACCGGCCAACAAACAGAAGGCTCGAAAATGTCGATAAAGAAGAACGGTGTTGACCAGCAGCTGATCCGCGATCTGGCGGGCATACTGAACGACACCAACCTGACCGAGATCGAGGTCGAGCTGGGCGATCTGAAGGTGCGCGTCTCGCGGCAGGCGCCGGCCGTCCATGCGGTCGCCGCAGCTCAGCCGGCCTATGCCCCGGCAGCCGCGCAGCCCGCGGCAGCGGCCGCCCCGGCGACGCCCGAAGTGTCGAAGAACGCCGTCGCCTCGCCAATGGTCGGCACCGCCTATCTGGCACCGTCGCCGGACGCCAGGCCGTTCATCGAAATCGGCCAGAAGGTCAAGGAAGGCCAGACGCTGCTGATCATCGAAGCAATGAAGACGATGAACCAGATCCCCTCGCCGCGCGCCGGCACGGTGACGGCGATCCTGTTCGAAGATGCGCAGCCGGTCGAATATGGCATGCCGCTCGTCGTGATCGAGTAGAGCCGGGAACAGGCGAAAGATGTTCCAGAAAATCCTCATCGCCAATCGCGGCGAAATCGCCCTCAGGGTGCTGCGCGCCTGCAAGGAGCTCGGCATCCAGACGGTGGTGGTGCATTCGACCGCCGACGCCGACGCCATGCATGTGCGTCTCGCCGACGAGAGCGTCTGCATCGGCCCGCCGCCGTCGCGCGACAGCTATCTCAACATCCACCAGATCGTCGCCGCCTGCGAGATCACCGGCGCCGACGCGGTGCATCCCGGCTACGGTTTTCTGTCGGAGAACGCCAAGTTCGCCGACATCCTCGCCGCGCACAACATCACCTTCATCGGCCCGACCGGCGACCATATCCGCATCATGGGTGACAAGATCGAGGCCAAGCGTACCGCAAAACGCCTCGGCATTCCCGTGGTGCCCGGCTCCGACGGCGCGGTCACCGAGGACAAGGAAGCCAAGCGCATTGCCGCCGCGATCGGCTACCCCGTGATCATCAAGGCATCGGCCGGCGGCGGCGGGCGCGGCATGAAAGTGGCGCGTAGCGAGGCCGATCTCGAGGTGGCGCTGCAGACGGCACGCTCGGAGGCGGGTGCGGCCTTCGGCGACGACGCAGTCTATATCGAGAAATATCTGCAGAAGCCGCGCCATATCGAAGTGCAGGTGTTCGGCGACGGCGCCGGGCGCGGCGTGCATTTCGGCGAGCGCGACTGCTCGCTGCAGCGCCGCCACCAGAAGGTCTGGGAAGAAGCGCCCTCGCCGGCGCTCAATGCCGAGGAGCGCGCGCATATTGGCGGCGTCTGCGCCAGGGCGATCGCCGATCTCGGCTATTCCGGCGCCGGCACCATCGAATTCCTCTATGAGGACGGCGAGTTCTATTTCATCGAGATGAATACGCGCCTGCAGGTCGAACATCCGGTGACCGAGGCGATCACCGGCATCGACCTCGTGCACGAGCAGATCCGCGTCGCCTCGGGCGGCGGGCTTTCGGTGCGCCAGGAGGATATCCGCTTCCACGGCCATGCCATAGAATGCCGCATCAATGCCGAGGATCCGCGCACCTTCACCCCCTCGCCGGGCACCATCACCCATTTCCACACGCCGGGCGGGCTCGGCATCCGCGTCGATTCCGGCGTCTATTCGGGCTACAAGATCCCGCCCTACTACGACAGCCTGATCGGCAAGCTGATCGTGCATGGCCGCAACCGCGTCGAATGCATGATGCGGCTGCGGCGCGCGCTCGACGAATTCGTCGTCGACGGCATCAAGACGACGCTGCCACTGTTTCGCGACCTCGTTGGCAACGCCGACATCGCCAATGGCGACTACGACATCCATTGGCTGGAAAAATACCTGGCCGAAGGCGAGTGATACAGGGCGAAGCGATGACCCGTCCCTACGCACCCGGTTATCGCATCCCGACCGACCTTTTGCTCAAAGCCTATGCCTCCGGCGTCTTCCCGATGGCCGAAAGCGCCAATGACCCCGAAGTATTCTGGGTGCGGCCGGAGACGCGCGGCATCATTCCGCTCGACGGGTTCCACATACCGAAAAGCCTGAGAAAGACGATCCGCAAGAACCTGTTCGAGTTCCGCATCGATTTCGACTTTGAGGCGACGATCGAGGCCTGCGCTGAAAGGCGCGAGGAACGTCGCTCGACCTGGATCAACGCGCCGATCCGCGAAGCCTATATCGAGCTGCATCGGATGGGCCATTGCCATTCGGTCGAGGCCTGGCACAACGACCGATTGGTCGGGGGGCTCTACGGCGTATCGCTCGGCCGCGTGTTCTTCGGCGAGAGCATGTTCGCCAGGGAGACCGACGCGTCAAAGGCCTGCCTGGTTCACCTCGTCGAACGCCTGAAGGCGCGTGGCTTTGCACTGCTCGATACGCAGTTCACCACCGAGCATCTCAAACGCTTCGGTGCAATCGACGTGCCGCGCGGCAAGTACGAGAAGATGCTGGCCGAGGCGCTGAAGGGCGAGGCCGTGTTTTTTCCATAACCTGGAATGGTTCATCGTTTCACATAAACGCAATTCCGGAAAGCCGTTCACACTTCCTGGAATTACTCTTGCGGCCGGTCAGCCTTTTGCTGCCGTCACCAGCGGCGTCTGTGCGTGGAACATCATCTTCCAGCCATTGACGCGGTGGACATAGCCGGTGCTGACCAGCGCCGCATAGGCTTCGCCATCTTGCCGCGTCGCACGCGCCTCGTAGGTCAGCATGACGATGTCGCTGCCCGGCTCGATGATGCCCTTGAGGTCGATGTCGAGATCGCGCCAGCGGTTCGGGTCCGTGGCAGTTGCGGCCAGATCGGTATTGCTCATCACCCGCGCCATCTGCGGGAAAGCCACCAGGCAGTCGGTATCGGCATTGGCCTTGAAATAGTCGGTACCGCCGCTCCAGAATCCCCTTTCGATGTCGAGAAGTTCGTTCTTGTTGGCCATCATCATGGCAACCTCCTCCGTAGAGAGGCACCAACGCTCGGGCAACGCGGCGGTTCCGCAGGGCGCGGTATCCGCCGCGCACTGACAGATTCTAGTTGGTTTTGGCGGCGGCGGGTGCCGGCACGTCGGACTTCTGCTTGCAGCCCTTCAGCCAGATATCATAGACGGCATGCTCGACGGCGTTGATCCCGGGGCTTTCGGCAAACATCCAGCCGGTGAAGATACGGCGTATTTTCCGATCGAGCGTGATCTCGTCGACCTCGACGAACGAATCCGTCTTCGGCTCTTCGTTTTCGGGCCGTGAATAGCAGATGCGCGGCGTCACCTGCAAAGCGCCGAACTGCACCGTCTCGTCGATATAGACATCGAAGGTGATGATACGGCCGGTGATCTTGTCGATGCCGGCGAATTCAGCGACTGGATTGGTGATGCGCTCGGATACTGCCGGTGCTGCAGGCGCCACCGACGCGTCCGGCGCAGGCGGCGCCAATTCCTGCGCAGTAGCGAGCGCCACCATAGAAGCGAGAACGACCGCGGTTAATCCGCCCGTCAAAATTCGGCTGAACATGCTCATGCAAGGTCCGGTGGTTTGCGCCCGGGTGATTCTCTTAACGCCAAGGCTAGTTGCTGCTGTCGGATCAGCAAACAGCTAAACAGCAATTGTGGCGACAAAGGACCGCCCTCGTGGGGACCGCCCCCGTAGGGACCGCGCGCGTGTCGCGGCGATCGATCACGAACCAGGCGTCCAGGCGTCGTAGTCGCCCGTCACCTGCGGACGATGCTGGTTGGTCAGCACCGAGCCCTTCGGCCGATAGGCCGCGGGGCTGCCGGTGAGGTTCGGCACATGCGGCTTTTGCCAGTCGCGTGGCTTGTAGTCTTCGCTTGGCGGCGCAACGTCGACACGATGATGGATCCAGCCATGCCAGCCGGGCGGAATCGCCGAGGCTTCCGAATAGTCGCGGTAGATGACCCAGCGACGGGTGCGGCCTTCCGAATCGACGCCGCCCTCATAGTAGACATTGCCGACCTCGTCCTGCCCGACCTTCTTGCCGTGCCGCCAGGTGTGGAAGCGCGTTCCCAATGTCTGGCTGTTCCACCAGGTGAAAAACTGCAGAAGGAAAGTCTTCATCCAAATCCTCGTGGCAAGTCCTTGAAGCAAGTCCTCGCGGCGGCTGCGGCGCCTGTTCCTGCTTATGGCGTCACGGCATTGCGAAGGCAAGGGTCTTGCCGCAACAGGCCAGCAAATGGCTGACGGGAAAGCGATACGTTCACGCTATTTTCGCGGCCGTCCGAAGCAGATGAAATAGGTTGTTGGCAACCTTACGCAGCGTTATTCTAGCAGTTGAAGCTTCGTTGCCTCAAGGACGGCAAATGAGAGGGGCTCATGTCATCGCTGGCGGGCACGGCCGGTCGCGCATTGCCGCAGGTCGTTGAGGCGATCTACGATTCGATTGCCGACGTCGACCGCTGGCAGGCGACACTCGAGGCCATCTGCAATCTGGCGGAAGGCCAGCTTGCCATGCTCGCCGTCATCGACACGATCAGCAGCTCCGCGCGATTTTCGGTGTCCTGCGGCGATCCCGCAGTTCTTGAGCCGTTGAAGCATGACTACGGCTCGCAAGTGCCGTTCTATGCGGCGGTTCCCAAGATGGAGATCGACGTGCCGTTCACCGTCGATTCGATCTACGCTTTGCAAGGCCCGGATACGCGACAGAGATGGCTCGAAAGCCGCATCGTGCGCGAATGGGTGCAACCCAACCGCCTGGACGATTTCTTCTGGGTGGCGTTGATGAAGCGGCCGACCCGGATCGGCACGTTGATGGTGGTGACCGACAAGGACAGGCGCCAGATTTCCCGCGAGGATCTCGAGCTTGTCAGCCTGCTGGCACCGCATGTGCGGCGCGCGGTGACCATCGGCGACCTGTTCGAAGCCGAGCGGCGCAAGGCGGAAATCTTCCGTTCCATCATCGAAAGCCTCGACCATCCGGTGCTGATCGTGGCCGAAGACATGACCATCATCTTCGCCAACCCGTCAGCCGAAGCGCTGCTCGCCGAAAACATCTCGGTCGCTTGCGTGCGCGGACAGCTTTCCTTCACCTATGCCAACGCCAACGCCGCGATCGGCCGTGCCGTCCAGCTCGGCACGCGCGACGAATTCGCGCTCGGACCTTGCGGCATCAACATTCCCCTGGCCAGGACGGTCGTTCCGGCAGTGGCCCATGTCATGCCGCTGGCGCGGCGTGAAATCTCGGCGCGCATCTCGCAACGCGCCGCCGCAGCGATCTTCATCGCCGCGGCCGGTTCGACACCGACCCCGGCGCTGGACGCCATTGCGGCGCTGTTCGGACTGACCGCGGCAGAAAGGCGAGTCGCCGGTCACGTTGCCGCCGGCCTGACGCGAAAGGAAATTGCCGCGGCCGGCGGCGTCTCGGACGGCACCGTCAAGTCGCAGCTGGCGACGATCTTCGACAAGACCGGTACCGGCGATCAGCGCGAGCTCGAACTGTTGATGCGCGAATTGTCACCGCCGTTGCGCTCCAGTTGATTTTGCTCAGGTTCCCCGGACCGGCAACGGTCCAAAAGACTCGGCCGGTAAGTTTTTCAAACCTTTGACACCATCGTCCGCAAAATCTGGGAAACGAAACCGGCATCGTTGCAATTCGGCCAAAATCATGGTGCGGTCGTTCGCGGTCCAGAAACGCGGCACTATGCTCGGCTGGAATGAAAATGGTTTCTGGCGCGGATCTCGATCTTTGACACCGACATCTACCGAGCGACTGCTCCCCTACCTCTTTCTGCTTGGGCTGATCGTAATCGCGGTCGCTTTCCGGCCACTGCTGCCCGTCGACGAAACGCGATATCTCAGCGTCACCTGGGAAATGTATCTGAGCGGACAGATCTTCGTCCCGACGATGAATTTCGCGCCCTATCTGCAGAAGCCGCCACTGCTGTTTTGGCTTATCGACCTTGTCTGGAACATTTTCGGCGCCAGCAGGCCGGCGGCGATGCTGGTCATCTTCGCCGCCTCCTCGCTCGTCATCTGGCTGACGACGGCGTTGGCAAAGACCCTGTTTCCGGGCCGCGACGACATCGCGCGGCGCATCCCCTGGCTGGTTACCGGAAGCAGCGTGTTCGTCATCTATTCGACGCTGATCCTGTTCGACCTGTTGCTGACGGTCTTTGTGCTCGCCGCGCTGTTGTCGTTGATTGCCTTTGCCCGCAGCGGCAACCGCTGGCAGGCCGTTCTGGCCGGGCTGTTCATCGGCATGGGCGTGCTGACGAAAGGCCCGGTGGTGCTGATCCATATCGGCGCGCCCATCCTGTTCTACCCGTTCTGGCGCGACCGGCGGGCGGGACTGACGACACCGAACTTCCTCGCTGGAGTGGGCCTGGCCCTGCTCGCCGCGCTGATTCCGGTGGCGATCTGGCTGGTGCCGGCGACCATCCTGACAAAAGGCAATTTCGTTTATGATCTCGTCTGGAACCAGTCGGCGGGGCGCGTCACCGGCAATTTGCGCAATTCGCATGGCCGGCCGTTCTATTTCTATCTGCTGCTGCTGCCCGTCATGTTCATACCGTGGATCTTCATACCCGAGGTGTGGCGGTTGAAGCTGCGCACGCGGATACGCAACCTGATCGACGCGAAGTCGCCGGATCTGCGCGCCTTGCGCCTGCTGTCATTCTCGTTCGTTGCCGTGTTTCTCGTGTTCAGCGCGATATCCGGCAAGCAGCCTCATTATGTCGTGCCGATGTTGCCGTTCGTGGTCATCCTGTTCGGCTATTTCATGGCGGAGATCCCGCTCGCCAGGCTGAAGAGCTCGGCCATCGTCATGCTTGTCATTTTCGGCATCGGCCACGCGGTGGCATCGGCAACCGCGTTCAAACGCTATGATCTGACGCCGCTCGCCAACTTCATCGACGAGCGAAAGGATGCGGACTGGGCCGTGGCTTTCGACTATCAGGGCGAAGTCGGCTTCCTGGCCCGGTTGCAAAAGCCATTCGAAAGCACCGACAAACCGGAAGAATGGCTTGGCTCGCATCCCAGCGGCTATGTCATCGACAAGGTTTCTAAGGATCCCGGCACTGCAGGGCAAATCGCGTTCCGGCTTCGCGTCGAACGCGGCTATCTCGTCGTGCTGAAGGGACAGCATTGACGATCGTCACCGGTATGCGAGTTCGTCCCCCGCGCGGGAGATGAAGGCGTTGCTGCTTCGTGGTTCCATCGCTCGATAGAACCGGGAGGTATTCATGCGCAAGCTCATCTCGACGACGCTTTTTGCCTTATCGCTCGCTGTGGTCGGCCTTGCCGCCGATCCGGCATGGAGCTTCAAATGTCAGTCCGGAACGATTGGGCAAGGCAGTTGCTCCTGCTCCGGGACCGCCGACTGCACCGATATGCGGCATTCCAAAATGTGCAAGGGCGACCTGAACTGCGGTTCGGGCAAATGCTCCTGCACGGCCGCATTGGTAGTCGACCCCGGCCCGAAAACCCCCAAGCCCAAGGTCGTCGCGCCGATGGCGACAACCAAAGGCGTCGTGAAGCAGTAGATATCCAATCCGAAAGGACGGCGGCTCGACGTCGCTGGGCCGGCCCGATGTTTCGCGATTCGTCCCCCATGCGGGCGATGAACCGCTGTCGAAGAAATGGTGTTGTCTAGCCGGAGGGTGGTTTCCAACCGAAAGAGCGAGGATACCATGTTGAAAACCTGCACGATGCTGTTCTTCTGCCTGATGGCGGCCGCCGCGGCCGCCCAGCCGCCGCCGTCGGGGCCGCCGGTTCCCAGTGCGGCACTTGCCCCATGCAACGCCACACAATCGAACAGGCCCTGCAAAGCCGAACTCGGCGTGTTCCTGATCACCAACACCGTCCGCAACCTGGCGCAAGCCAAAGTCGACGCCACCAACGCACAGCTGGCCGCCCAGGGACGATCGTCACGCGCATCGATCGAATCGCTGAAGCAATGGCGGCCGTCGCGCTTTGCGACGCAGATGCTGAACCAGCCGAACAGCTGGTTTGTCAAAGTTCCTTACATCCTGACCATCAAAGTCTCGATCCCGGTGACCTCCGACCGCCACATCGGCATTCCCATAGACGTCAACGTCTTCTGCAGCGGCTGGCAGACCGATTCCAGCCAGGTCATCATCCGCTCGCAACCCGGCCCGGCGAGCTTCGAGGGCGGCAACATCCTCGAAGACGTTTTCAACGTCGGCAATTACATCGACGCTCAGGTACGCAGCTCGTTTTCGGCACCTCTGCCGGTGACGACGCCGGTTCCAAATTCGAAATGCTCGGCAATAGACGGCTCCGATGCCGGCACACAGGCCACCGGCGATGATCTCATCTTCTGGACGGTGCCGCGGCGCAACCTGGTGGTGACGGACGCCATAGCCAAGCCGACGGTTGAAGTGACCTTCGACAGCCTCACACGCCTGCCAGCCCGCGACTTCCACAACAATGTCGTCTATGCGGAATCCGAGGCCATAAACCTCAACGTCTATGCCAATGAGGATGGTCGTCAGAAGGCGCTGACGATGCGCGAAGGCGACGTGGCTGCGCTGAACCTTCCCGCAGTACGGCTGGACGCGCGAAAATACGATTCGCTGGTCGTCATCGGCAATGTCGACCAGCCGCCGAACGACCCCAGAGACAGCGCCTTCGCAGTAGCGGCCAAGACTGCGGGATTCGGTGCCGGTTCCAAGATCATGCAGATCCCGAAGTGGTATTCGAGGCCGCCGGACCAGTTCAATCCCAAGCCTACATGGATCAGAGTTCCCGGCTATGAGCTGCACTATACGGTACGCTATCTCAACAGTGGCGGGCTGGCCGTCGATGGTGGAACCAGGACGGTCCGGCCTCCAAAAGTCGCCGTTCCGATAGAGACGCTCATCAAGCCGAAAACGCCCTGACGCGGCCGCTCGCGGATGACGGCGGCGGTTCAGACCGCTACCGCCTTCCCCCGCGCGGCAGATGCGGCAGCACCGGCATCATGGCCTGATCTTGCCGGAACAAACGCGCCGCTGCGCCACGAGCGAGCGGCGCCATCGATGGAGACAAACGATGCAGCACCTTCCCCTCACCATGCCCGCCGTCCGGATCATTGCGGCAATCTCGCTGCTTGCCTTCCCGACCTTCCTGCCGCCGGTCACGAGCCCGGCGAACGCGCTGCCGGTCAGCCAATCCTGCCGGATCACCACCTATTACAAGACTGCGGCAAAGGCGACGGAGGTTGGCGTGCGCTCGACGTGCCAGGGCGTCAAAAAATGGGGCGTCACCTCGAAATATTACGAGGTGGAAAAAATCGAAGCCGCCACGCCCCCGCACACGTCGGGCGGCGGCGGCAGCCTGCCATGCGAGTTTCTCGCTGCCGGCTGCTCCAACCTGCCTGAGAAACGCAACTGAGCGCCAGGCAAACGAGCTAGCCGATCGCCTTCTCCAAAACCAGCGCCGGCAATCCCGAGGCGCCGCCGCAATCGGCCGTGTTGCCGGCGGGCAAGAACCCCCTCGAGCGGTAGAAGGCGACAGCCGGAGCATTTGCTTCCTCGACCTCGACACGCAGCGTCCGGGCCTCCGGAAAGCTGGCCTCGATCTCGTCCAGCAGCGCCTGGCCGATGCCTTGCCTCTGCCAGGCCGGATGCACGTAAAGCTGGTTCAGCATGACGATCCTGGCATCCGTGGTAGCGGCGGCGAAAGCCATGCCGCCGATGTTTTTGCCGTCGTCGGCGACCAGGAACTCCGAGTTCGGCCGCGTCAGCCGTGCCTTGAGCGCGGCGATAGAATGCCATTCATCGGTGATTTCGGTGACCCGCGGCCCGCCGTAGATGGCATCATAGGTGGCATGCCATGTCTCGACCAGCAATGCGCGCACCGCCGCAAGATCGCGCTCGCCGGCGGTGCGGACGAACATCCTACTCGATCCCGAGCCTGGCCTTGACCAGCTCGTTGACCGCTTGCGGATTGGCCTTGCCGCCGGTCGCCTTCATCACCTGGCCAACGAACCAGCCGGCCATGGTCGGCTTGGCGCGCGCCTGTTCGACTTTGTCCGGGTTGGCAGCGATCACCTCGTCCACCGCCTTTTCGATGGCGCCGGTATCGGTGACCTGCTTCATGCCGCGGCTTTCGACCAGCTGACGCGGATCGCCGCCCTCGTTCCAGACGATCTCGAACAGATCCTTGGCGATCTTGCCGGAGATGGTGCCTTCCTTGATCAGGTCGATGACCGCGCCGAGCTGCTCGGGCGAAACCGGAGCATTTTCAATACTCTTGCCGGCTCTGTTCAACGCACCCAGCAAATCGTTGATGACCCAGTTGGCGGCAAGCTTGCCATCGCGACCGGCGGCCACCTTCTCGAAATAGTCGGCGACCGCCTTTTCCGATACCAGGATCGAGGCGTCGTAGGTCGACAGGCCGAGCGAGGTGATCAGCCGCGCCTTTTTCGCGTCGGGAAGTTCCGGCAGGTCCTTTGCCAACGCATCGACATAGGCCTGGTCGAATTCCAGCGGCAGAAGGTCGGGATCGGGGAAATAGCGGTAGTCGTGCGCTTCTTCCTTGGAACGCATCGAGCGCGTTTCGCCCTTGTTGGGGTCGAACAGCCGCGTTTCCTGGTCGATCTTGCCGCCGTCCTCCAGGATGGCGATCTGGCGGCGCGCCTCGTAGTCGATGGCCTGGCCGATGAAACGGATGGAGTTGACGTTCTTGATCTCGCAGCGCGTGCCGAATTCGCCGCCGGGCCGGCGCACCGAGACGTTGACGTCGGCGCGCAGCGAGCCTTCGTCCATATTGCCGTCGCACGTGCCGAGGTAGCGCACGATGGTGCGCAGCTTGGTGACATAGGCCTTGGCTTCATCGGCGGAGCGCATATCCGGCTTGGAGACGATCTCCATCAGCGCCACGCCGGAGCGGTTGAGATCGACATAGGACATCGTCGCATGCTGGTCGTGCATCGACTTGCCGGCGTCCTGCTCCAGGTGCAGGCGCTCGATGCCGACCTCGATGTCCTCGAATTCGCCCTGCCGGTCCGGGCCGACCGAGACGATCACCTTCCCCTCGCCGACGATCGGCTGCTTGAACTGCGAGATCTGGTAGCCCTGCGGCAGGTCGGGATAGAAATAGTTTTTCCTGTCGAAGACCGATTTGTGGTTGATCTCGGCCTTCAGGCCCAGCCCGGTGCGGATCGCCTGCTTGACGCATTCCTCGTTGATGACCGGCAGCATGCCGGGCATCGCCGCGTCGACCAGGCTGACATTGGCGTTGGGCGCGGCGCCGAAAATGGTCGAGGCGCCGGAAAACAGCTTTGCCTGCGAGGTCACCTGCGCGTGGACCTCGAGGCCGATGATGATCTCCCAGTCGCCGGTGGCGCCGGGAACCAGGCGCTTGGCGTCGGGCGTGCGGGTGTCGATAATGCTCATAAGGGCCTGCATACTGAAATTGCGGATATGCGAGAACGCATATTTTGCTGTGCAACTTCGCTAGTGCAAACCGCCAAAAGAGACAAGCGCAAAGCCGCAGGCCGCCGACGCGGCACAGGCCCGCACCTGCCGCGATGAACTGCGATAGCAGCTTGAAAAATCGAACTGCCGGCAACCCGGCCGCCGTCACCTATGCCGTGGCGATATAGGCCCTGATCTCCTCGGCCTCGCGCTCGACATCCTCGATGCGCCGCTTGACCACGTCGCCGATCGACACGATGCCGTCGAGCAGCCCGTTCTTTTCCACCGGCAGATGGCGGAAGCGGCCCTTGGTCATGATCTCCATGACCTCGTTGACGGTGTGGTTCTCATTGCAGATCTTCACCTTGGGCGTCATCGCCGAGCGGACGGCAAGGTCGAGCGCCGCCGCCCCCTCTTTGGCGAGAACCCGCACCACATCGCGCTCGGAAAGAATGCCGACGATCTTGTGATCGCCGTTGGTGATGACCAGCGCGCCGATCCTGTGTTCGGAAAGCATGCGGATGGCTTCGCTGAGCTTTTCGTTCGGCCCGAGCGTCACCACGTCGTGGCCTTTTGCCTCGAGAATTGCCTTAACAGTCATGGCGTCCTCCTCTGCATTTCCTGCCGGCTCCTGCCCTGGCCGGCTTGCCCTGGGATGAACATGGTGCGCCGCGAACGGTTGCATTTCAAGTGCGGCGATCTCAGGTCTCCGGCTCGTCCGCCTGCCGGGGCACCTGCTCTCGCCGATCAAAAAACCGCAGGCCGAAAAAGCCGGCAAGAAAGCCGCCAATATGGGCTTCCCAGGCGATCTGGCCGTCAATGCCAGGCGCCAGGCCGAAGAGGCCGGTCGCGAGGTTGATCACCATCCACATGGCGAGAAAGGTGACGACGCCGCGCGAGCGCAGCACCGCCGCCATCGGCAAAGGCTGGCCGGCGAAGGCGGCCTTGCCCGACGATCGGTCAATGCGGAAGCCGTAGCGTGCCGCCGCGCCCATCATGCCGGAAATCGCGCCGGAGGCGCCGACCAGCGGCGCCTCGCCAAGCGGGTGCATGGCCCAGAACAGCGCCACCGCCGCCAGTCCAGTCGCGGCGAAGAACAGGCTGAAGCGCAGCGCGCCGAAGCGGTTGGCCAACGGTGAGCCGAAGGCCGCGAGCCACACCATGTTGATGGCAAGATGGGCAAAGCCGCCATGCAGGAAGGCATAGGTAAAGGGGCTCGAAAACGCGAAGAAATCCAGATCGAAGCGGCCCGAATAGCGGATGGGGACAAAGGCAGCCCGGACAAGCAGTTCGAAATCCTGGTCGTCGGTCAGCCAATAGACCCGGATCAGATGGACCGCGACGCAGATGCCGATCACCGCCAGCACCACGGGCGGCAGGTTGAACACCGGTTCGCGGCGCTGCTCCGGTTCGCGGGCGGCAGGCCCACCCTGACCCTGCTCGATCTCCGGTGGGCTTTCTGGGTCGCTCATATGGCTTGCACTCAGTCGCTGGATTGGACTTGGCGAGCATGTAGATCACGGCCAACCGAATCACAAACGGCGAATCAGCAGCCCCGAATCAAAAAAAGAAGCCGTCCAAGGTTTCCCTTGAACGGCTGGTCGAGCCCCCTTGCTCCCCCTGAACTCTTGACTGAAGTGCTGCCGATCGTCGCAAAACGACCGCTTCTGGAGTGGTTTTGGTGTGCCACAGGCCTGGCCGGCGCGCAACGTAAACCAGTTGTTAACCTTAACCGCCCCGACCCGTGAACAAGTATTAACGATGCTGGCACGCATCCTGCTCCGCAACGCATGTAGGTCTTCGGAGGGCGCCCTTCTGTTCACCGATGGGACATCAGAAGACAGAATGCGCGGAGCAGCATTAGCATGAACCAGACCGGATCGATCACGCTGTTCCATTATTGGAACCGGTTGCGTGACGGACGCCCTGCCCCGAAGCGCTCGGAAGTCGAACCCGCCGACATCAAGTCGCTGCTGGCAGACACGTTCATCCTGGAAAAGGACACGCGCGGCGAAGCGGTGTTCCGGCTCGCCGGCACCAGGCTCTGCGCGGTCTATGGCCGCGAACTCAAGGGGTTTTCATTCCCTTCGCTGTGGCGCGAGAAGGACCAGCGGCTGATCTCGAAGCTGACCGATGGCGTCTTCGACCTGAAATCGGTGGTGCTCATCACCTATGAAGGTTTCAGCCGCAGCGGCCGTTCCAACAGGTTCGAGCTGCTCGCGCTGCCGCTCGACGGCGGTGTCGAGAGCCCGCGCTGCCTCGGCGTGATAAGCGCCGTCGAAAAGCCCTTCTGGCTGGGCGCCGACCCGGTTCTCGACGCCTTGATCGATTCGATCCGCGTCGTCGATCCCGACAAGGAGCCGATGTTCCCGGGGAACCGTCCGGCGATCGAGGTTCCCTCGCTCGCCCCATCGGAATTCGACCCGCCCGAGACGATTTCGGCGCTCGGCCAGGCCCGCCGCATCCGTCACCTGGTCGTCTTCGACGGCGGACGCGAGGAATGATGCCCAAAGCTTAAAGCAACAGCGCCGGGCTTTCCCCTTTGTTAACCTGCTTTGTTGTAGTTTTCCGCTGAAATTCCCCGCATCCATGCGCGGAATGGCGAACGGGGTATGGCAGTGATGAGGTCAGCGGCGGTCGACCATGCGCCGTCCCAAGCTGAAAGGCGTAACTTTCAGCGCGTCCGCGTGAAAATTTACGGACGCTTCATGCTGGAAGACCGCACCGAACATCCCTGCCAGGTGGTCGACATGTCGCCCGGCAACGTCGCGCTGCGCACCGAGCGCGCCGGCCTGGCGGGCGAAAAGGTCATTGCCTATATCGATCACATCGGCCGCATCGAAGGCGTCATCACCCGCACGCTGCAGGATGGCTTTGCGATGACCGTCATCGCGTCGGACCGCAAGAGGGACAAGCTCGCCGCGCAACTGACCTGGCTTGCCAACAAGCACGAGCTCGACCTGCCGGAGGACCGCCGCCATGAACGCGTTGCGCCGCGCAACCCGACGAGCGTGCTGCAGCTTGCCGACGGACGCCAGTACCAGTGCCGCATCATCGACCTGTCGCTGTCGGGCGCGGCGATCGAGATCGACGTCAAGCCGGCCATCGGCGTCCAGGTGACGCTGGGCACCATGCGCGGCCAGATAGTGCGGCATTTCGAAGATGGCGTCGCCATCGAGTTCGCCGTCATCCAGCGGCCGGAAACGCTCGATACCGAATTCAGCTCATCGCGCGGCTGACGCGGAAGCGTTAGCACTATCGGGAAGAGAGGCTGGCGATCCTTCGCGCCCCCTCTGTCCCGCCATTCCAGCTGTTCGAATGGTGCGACGAAGCATGGGAACATGCCCGGCTGGAATCCTTAAACAATTCTATATTCAATTGCCTCAAATTTTATGTTTATTCTATTGGCGTTTTACTTAATGTCTACTTCGCGCTTTTGCGTCAAATAAATCCAGCCGTGTCATTGTCTCCTCAAACGGGGAGACTGAATAATGAACAGGATGAGGGGCAAGCTGTTGCTGGCGGCAATAGCGATGCAGCTTTTCGGTTGGGGGACTGTAAACGCGGCGGAGCCGGCCTTCATGCACACCGGCGGCCGCACCACGCAGCCGGTCGGACACTACGAAATGTGCCAGCAGCTTCCGCAGGAATGCAATCAGAGGACGCCTGGCCGGGCACCCGTCGAGCTGACCCGCAAGCTGTGGGCAACGATCGTCAAGGTCAACAATTCGGTCAACAGCAGGGTCGCGCCGCGCACCGACATGGAAATGTGGGGCAAGGAGGAAGTCTGGTCCTTTCCCAATAGCGGCTTTGGCGACTGCGAGGACTATGCGCTGGAAAAGCGCCGCGAGCTGATGAGCATCGGCGTGCCGGCCGGCGATCTGCTGATGACGGTGGTGCGCCAGCGCAATGGTGACGGCCATGCGGTGCTGACCGTGCGCACCAGCCTTGGCGAGTTCATCCTCGACAATCTCCAGCCCAAGGTGCTGTCCTGGACCAATACCGGCTACACCTACCTGAAGCGCCAGTCCGAGCGGAATTCCGGCGCCTGGGTGACGATCAACGACGGCCGCTCCGACGCGGTCGCCAGCGTCCGCTGAGGACGCCAAGGCATGTCGCCCAAAAGTGCGTAGCGGTTTTGGGATAACGACATGCAAAAACTGAGGTTAAGTGCGTCGCATGACTTCGCGCTTTAGGAGAAACCCGGTCGAGTCCCCACCCTCCCCGTCCCCAACGACCGGGTTTAAGGAGCCGGCCCCGTCCCCGGGCCGGCTCCACCATTTCTGGCGGAACACATCTCGATACAGTTATCTCGGCTTTGCCTCCAACTGCGCTTCGTCATCCAAGCTGTCTCACGATCGTTTGTGGGATACGAGCTGCCGTTTGCCGTCGAAACGCTGTTACTTGCCCCTGATACGGAACGCGTCGACAAAGGCGGAAAACGCCGGAGAGGGATGGCGCCGGCTTGGATAGTACAGGTGGTAACCCTGGAACGTTGGGCACCATTTGGTCAGGACTTCCTGGAGAAGGCCACTCTCAATGTGTGGAAGGACGAGTTCGCGCGGCAGATAAGCCAAGCCCACTCCGTCAAGCGCGGCCTGAATCGCCGGCCCCATGTTGTTAAGCGTCAGTTGTCCCTCGACCCGAGCATTGAACTCGCGCGCTCCTTCCCGCAATTCCCAGGCATAGACCGATCCTGACGTCGGCAGCCGGTAGTTGATGCAGTTATGGTCGGTCAGCTCCTGCGGCGTCTCCGGCGGTGTCCGGTGGGCGAAGTAATGGGGTGAGCCGACCACAGTGTAGGTCACGTCGGCTCCGATGCGCACGGCTACCATATCCCGGGCAATGGACTCGCCCAGACGCACGCCGGCATCGAACTGGCGCTCGACGATGTTGGTGAAGGCGTTGTCGACCACCAACTCGACATTGATATCGGGGAAGTCGCTCAGGAACTTTGGCAGCCGGGCGCGGAAGACAATGTCGACCGAATCGTCGGTGCACACCAGGCGAATGTTGCCGGACGGCCTGTCGCGAAGGACGCCGAGAGCGCTGACCTCAGCCGCGATGCCTTCGAAATGCGGTTCGATGCCTTCCTTGAGGCGTTGACCGGCCGCCGTCGGGGCCACGTCGCGCGTGGTGCGAGATAGAAGACGGACGCCAAGCCGCGACTCCAGCGACTTGATGGTGTGGCTAAGGGCCGAAGGAGTGACCCCGAGCTTGGCGGCTGCTCGGGTGAAGCTCCGCGTCCGGGTGATCTCCAGGAACGCGCGCATTTCGGCGAACTCGTCGCGTGGCATTGATGAGCCTCATTCACAACCACATCAAAATTATACCCGCTAGTCGCATTTAGCCAGCCCGACTACTTAGTTCTGGAACGGACAGGAGACTGCCTTATGACCATCGATTTCGTGCTGGACGAGGCCACTGCTGCTGACAGCGGGACGACCCCATGGTCTGCGGTGGTCTGCCTGTCGCTACTGACCTTCCTTCTGGTCGGACTGGAGTTCCTCCCGGTGAGCCTGCTCACCCCGATCGCTCAGGATCTGGCCGTCTCCGAGGGTCAGGCAGGCCAGGCAATCGCGGTATCCGGATTCTTCGCCGTGGTTACCAGCCTCTTCGGCAACTCGCTGTTGCGAAACGTCGATCGACGGACGGTGGTTGTGGTCTATACGGCAGTGCTGGCCGCATCGAGCCTGGCGGTGGCGCTTGCTCCCAACTTCCTGGTCTTCCTGGCCGGGCGGGCGCTGGTCGGCACCGCGATCGGCGGTTTCTGGTCACTGTCGACGGCCATTCTGGCCCGCCTGGCCGCGGGACCCGACCTGCCCAAGGCCATTGCCTTGCTCCAGGGTGGCACTGCCTTCGCATTGGTGATCGCCGCGCCCGTCGGCAGCTTCCTCGGATCGCTGATCGGATGGCGGGCAACCTTTTTCGTCACTGTCCCCATCGGCCTTGCGGCGCTCGTGTGGCAGTTGGCCGTTCTCCCGAAGATGCCGCCGATAGAGATCGCCTCGGTGTCGAGCATGTTCGGCCTGCTGCGGAATCGCAGATTCGCCATCGGCATGGGCGCGACCGGGCTCGCTTTCATCGGGCAGAACGCGCTCTCGATCTATCTGCGGCCGTTTCTGGAAAACGTGACGGGCCTTGAGGTCAATACCCTCTCACTGGCTCTATTGGGCGTCGGCCTCGGTGGCGTGGCGGGACTGTCGATTGTCGGCTTCATACTCCGGCGGCACCTCACAGCCGTGCTGATCGGGCTGCCGAGTGCACTCGCGGTCTTCGCTCTACTGCTGATTGCCTTTGGACCGTTTGCACGCGCCACGGCCGGCCTGCTGGTTCTTTGGGGACTGTTCGCGACCCCGATCCCGGTGGCGTGGAACACCTGGATGACCACGCTCATCCCTGAAGACCTGGAGGCCGGGGGCGGACTCCAGGTTGCCCTGATCCAGTTCGCGATCGCAGGCGGTGCTATTGCAGGAGGCCTGCTGTTCGACGTGGCCGGCTGGTGGAGCGCCTTCCTTCTCGCCGCCGTCCTGCTCACGGGATCGGCCTTGCTCGCCGCCTCGGCCGGCCCCCGCACCTGAACTCTTTCAATTCTTGTCAAGGAGAACCTCATGTCCGAAGGAATCGAGAACAAGGTCGTCGTCATCACCGGTGCCAGCAGCGGCCTCGGTGAAGCGACGGCACGCCATCTTGCCGCACGAGGCGCTTCCGTGGTCCTGGGTGCACGGCGGTCACACCGCATCGACGCCCTTGTCCAGGAACTGACCGCCGCTGGGCACAAAGCCAAGGCCGTTACTACGGACGTCACCGACGCCGGCCAGGTCCAGAACCTGGTGAACACGGCGGTCCGGGAATTCGGCCGCATCGACGTGATGCTCAACAATGCGGGCCTCATGCCGTTGGCCCCGCTCGAACGGCTCAAGGTCGACGAATGGGACCGGATGATCGACGTCAACATCAAGGGCGTCCTTTACGGCATCGCGGCCGCGCTTCCGTACATGAAGGAGCAGCGATCGGGGCACATTATCAATGTCTCGTCCGTATACGGCCATGTGGTCGACCCGGGTGCGGCGGTCTATTGCGCCACCAAGTTCGCGGTGCGTGCGCTATCCGAGGGTCTGCGGAAAGAGGTGAAACCCTACAATATCCGTACCACGGTGATCTCGCCGGGCGCTGTCAGCACAGAGTTGCTCGAGCATATCAGCGAGAAGGATATCCAGCAGGGGACCAGGGACTTCGTGAGCAAGATCGCCGTGGGGCCAGATACGTTTGCCCGAACGGTCGCCTTCGCGATCAACGAGCCCGACGACGTCGATATCAACGAGATCTTGTTCCGGCCGACCGCCCAGCCGGTTTGACTTGGAAGGGGTTATGCTTCGGTATCTTAAGGCGCGGCTCCGCCATTTCCGGGTCGGCTAGACCTTCTTCAGCCCCGCCCTGAACCGCCTGCCGTTTGCCACATAATGCGCGGCCGAGGCGCGCAGCCTGGCGACTGCGTCCTCGTCGAGCATCCTGACGACGCGCGCGGGCGAGCCGACGATCAGCGAATTGTCGGGAAATTGCTTGCCTTCGGTGACCAGCGCGCCGGCACCGACCAGCGAGTTGTTGCCGATCTTCGCCCCATTCAGCACGATGGCGCCCATGCCGATCAGGCTGTTGTCGCCGATCGTGCATCCGTGCAGCAAGGCACGGTGGCCGATCGTGCAGCCTTGGCCGACGGTCAGCGGAAAGCCGGCGTCGGTGTGCATGATTGTGTGCTCCTGCACGTTTGTGTCGGCGCCGACGACGATCGGCTCGTCGTCGCCGCGGACGACGACGCCGAACCAGAAGCCGGCATTGCGGCCGATCCTGATATTGCCGATCAGGGTGGCATCGGGCGCGATCCAGTTGCTGTCGGCGTCCTCGAAGGCGGGCGCTTTTCCGTCAATCGCGTAGATCGGCATTGCTGTCTCCAGATTGTCTCACACCGACAAGCTGCCAGACCCTAGAAGCGAAGCCGCCCAGGACGCAATGGCGATCACCACCATCCCCAGCGCCAGCGCCCAGATGGTCGCCGTACAGCCGCAGGAGATCAGCCCCAGCACCGAGATGCGACGCTCGCGCCAGGCGTCCAGCGCCTCGTTGGCGAACATCAGCGGCCCGGCGCAAGCCGTCGCGGCGAGTGAGCGCAGCATGTGCTTCGACGATACATAGGGCTGGACGAAGGCAAGCCTGCGGCCGGCGATCAGCTCCATCGCCGATCCGGCCAGGCCGCAAGCCGTCAGCCCAGCCATAAAACTGAATATGATTTGTTCGACCGGGCCCATCTTTACCCTCCGTTTACCATGAAATCGCACAGTCGCCCGCAAAGCTGCGAAGCAAGAGCCGTGCCGCGTCGAGATGTGCCGTTCAGGCACACCCGTTGGACGGCAAACGAGGGTCGCGATGAAGCAGGCAGCCACTGAGGGCCCGCAACTCAGCGTCGTCGATTCGACGCTGATGAGGCGGGTGTTTTATGCATTCGCGACGCTGGCGCTGCTTTCGGTGGCGATCAGCCTCGGCGGCAAATGGTTCGGCCGCTCGATCGCCATGGCCGGGTACACCGACGACACCACGGTCCACAGGGTCGTCATCGGCAACAACGTCATCGCCGTGCCGGCCAATGTCATCCGCTTTGCCCAGGCCCGGCGCGACGGCATCGCCTCGCGACTCGACCTCTATCTGCGCTATCCCGAGATGGACGGCTACAGCGAGGCTGCCCGCAACGACTTCAACCACACCGGACCCAGCAAGGACATCGTCTTCCTGTCGTTCGAGCCGCAGCTGATGTCGCGCGACATGAGCGGCCGCTTCGCGCCGATCTACAGCGCACTGATCGCCAAGCCGGGTACGCCCGGCCCTGGCGGCACCACGCTTTACGCCTTCAGCGAAAAATCAGGCTATCTCAACGAAGTGCTGGCGGTCGCCGATCGCCCCGGCAAGGATCCGTTCGTCGCACGCTGCCTGAGCGGCCCGAGCGCGGACGAATCGCTGGCGCCCTGCGAACGCGACATCCTAGTCGGCGACAATCTCAGCCTCACCTACCGCTTCCCCCGGGAATTCCTGGGCGACTGGCAGGGGCTCGACGCGGCGATTTCGGGCGAGGCGGCACGTGTGCAGAAGACCGGGCGATAAGCAACGAAACGAGCCGTTCCGTAGCGATCCTTCGCGCCCCTCTCCGTCCTACCGGACATCTCCCCCACGAGGGGGGAGATCGGCCGTCATCTTGGCTTTCGCCAATCTCCAATGTTGCAGGAAGAGCGCAGCGCCGAGGCTGCCAATCTCCCCCTTCGTGGGGGAGATGGCCGGCAGGCCAGAGGGGGGCGCTGTCCCACCGGCGTCCTGCAAGGTTCCGTATCGCCGCAGCACTTGAGGCGTAGCGGCCAGCTAAACTCCCAGCTCAGGCCAGATCGATGTCGAGGATCGCCATCGAGAAATTATAGTCCCCATCGTCCTCGTCCTTGAAGACGATGCCGAGGAACTCGTCGCCGACATAGACCTCGGCCGAATCTTCCTTGCGCGGCCGCGCCTTCACTTCGAGTTTAGGGTTCTGGAAGGTGCGCTTGAAATAGGCGTCCAGCTTTCTGATTTCGTCCGGCTTCAACAGTCTTCTCCGATCGTCGGCTTCTTCGTTTGAGCGCGCTTCTGGCACGTCGACAATGGCCATGTAAAGGCAAGCCGGCGAGAGAACACGGGCAATCGCCTCAGGTTTGCGCTGCGGCGCCGACATCGATAGTTGGTCCGACGTGACAAGCCCCTGCCCGAGCACTCAGATGTCGAAGCTGACGACGTGGTCCATCGTCTGCGATGGCAACAGCTGGTCCATCTGCCGCGAAGGCTGGTCGCAGCCGGTCTCGCCGACGACGCGGGCCGGCACGCCGGCAACCGTCTTGTTGTGCGGTACCGGCGACAGCACCACCGAGCCGGCCGCGATCTTCGAGCAATGGCCGATCTCGATGTTGCCGAGGATCTTGGCGCCGGCGCCGATCAGCACGCCGTAGCGGATCTTGGGATGGCGGTCGCCGCCGGCTTTGCCGGTGCCGCCCAGCGTCACGCCGTGCAGGATTGACACGTCGTCCTCGATCACCGCCGTCTGGCCGACGACGAGGCCGGTGGCGTGGTCGAGGAAGATGCCCTTGCCGATGCGGGCAGCCGGATTGATGTCGGTCTGGAACACCGAGGACGACCGGCTCTGCAAATACAGCGCGAAGTCCTGACGGCCCTGGTTCCACAGCCAATGCGCCAGCCGGTGCGTCTGGATGGCGTGAAAACCCTTGAAGTAGAGCACCGGCATGATGAAGCGGTCGCATGCCGGATCACGGTCGTAATAGGCCTGGATATCGACGCGCACCGTCGTCGACCAGTCCTTGTCGTCGGCCGCCATCGCCTTGAACGTCTGGCGGATGAGGTCGGAGCCGATGTCCTGGTGGGCGAGGCGCTCGGCCAGCCGGTGAATGACCGCTTCTTCCAGGTTTTCCTGATTGAGGATGGTCGAATAGAGGAACGCCGCCAGCAGCGGATCGCGGTTGACCGCTTCCATCGCTTCGTCGCGGATCGAACGCCAGATCGGATCTACCGGCTGCACCCTGGTGGGACGGGAAATCGTAACGCTGTTCATCTGATGTCTCCGGCCATCCAATGTCTCGGCCATCCAATGTCTCGGTTGGCGGCTTGCCTATTCTCCGGCCGCACCTATAAGCCAGATCATAGCACGGGTGAACTCAATTTTCCTTAGTGCTTGGTGAAATGGATTTGGTTGGCGGAATTTCAAGCAGCCATGGAAAACGCAACCTTGATGGACGAGACCCTGAAGCGCGAGCTTTCCGCGCTCTATGAGGCCGAAGATCGCCACTACCACGACCTTGGCCACATCGAGGCGATGCTGGCACTGGCCAATGATTACAAGGCGTTGCTGCATGATCCTGAAGCAGTCGAGGCAGCGATCTGGTTTCACGACGCGATCTACGACAGCCGCGCCAACGACAATGAGGCGAGGAGTGCCGCACTTGCCGAGGAAAAGCTCGCCGGTCGCGCCGATGCACAACGCCTCGGCCACATCGCGGCGATGATCACTGCCACCGCCGGCCACGAATTGCCGCCCCTTGGCGACCAGCATTCGGTTCGCGACGCGGCGCTGTTCCTCGACATGGACCTGGCGATCCTGGGTGCTGCGCCCGACGTGTTCGACGCCTACGAGCAGGCGGTCCGCCGCGAATATCAGTGGGTCGATGAGCCGATGTGGCGGGCCGGCCGTGCCGCAGTGCTAGAGGGCCTCCTCGCGCGTCCGCATATCTTCCACAGCGAGGAATTCCGCCGGCGCTTCGAAACCCAGGCCCGGCATAACATGGCGCGCTCGCTCAGGGCGTTGGGGCACAGCCCGCGCCGATCGTAGCCCGACGCGTCGGCCACTTGCGTCCGGAAGATTTGCCCGAAATCACGTAAACGCGCCTATGGTCGATGCCATGGCCCACAGCATAAACACCCCGGCGGCAAGCGACGCGCCGTTGACCACGATGCCAGCCAGGCCGAGCAAACGATTGTCGTTTGGACGACCCAGCGCCATCAGCCCGAAGACCGCGCCGGTAAGATGCGCCAATGGCCCGACCAGGAAAAATACCGCCATGAAGAAGCCCGTCACACTGTGCTGGATAAGCACGGACGCGTCGCTCGGCATTGCCATCAACGCGGTGATCGCTATCGCGCCTGCCACCAATGCAGCCAGCCCTAGCGTGGCGGGTTTGAACCGATCCACACGTCACGCTTAGTTACCCCCGTATCGTTGCAAAACCGCTAAGAACCCCAGCTTCAGGCCCGATGGCCGCTTTTTGGGGAGCCATCCATCAGAGCGGATGCTCGGCATAAAACTCCAGCACACGCTGCTTGAAGGTCTTGTCGCCGACCGCCAGCATGTGGTCGCGACCTTCGATGTGAAACGCCCTGGCGCTCGGCATCAAGGCGGCGAGCTCATCCGGCGAGCCGCCGATGTCGTCCTTGGT
Organism: Mesorhizobium sp. M1227; assembly: GCF_040318315.1. Classification (NCBI taxonomy): domain Bacteria; kingdom Pseudomonadati; phylum Pseudomonadota; class Alphaproteobacteria; order Hyphomicrobiales; family Phyllobacteriaceae; genus Mesorhizobium; species Mesorhizobium sp. M1227. The sequence goes on along the minus strand of NZ_JAMYLZ010000002.1, from coordinate 384,749 downwards.
GCCGACGGCGATCAGCGTCGGCTGGGCAATGCGGGCAAGATCGGCCTCGCTCAGCAATTCGCGGGAGGTGGCGATGCAGGCAGCGAGCGCCCGGCGATCGCTGCGGGTCTGATCGGCGAAGGCACGGAACGAGCGGCCGCGCGGATCGCTGGTGCCTGCCGGATCGTCGGCCAGAAGGGCGTCGGCTATCGGATCCCAGTCGCCGACGCCGTCGACCATGCCGATGCCGAGGCCGCCGAAGACCAGCGTCGCCACCTTGTCCGGGTCGGAGAGCGCCAGGAAGGCCGATATGCGCGCGCCCATCGAGTAACCCATGACATGAGCGCGTTCGATGCCGAGATGGTTCAAAAGCGCTGCCGCGTCCGACGCCATTTTTGCCGGCGTGTAGTCGGCTTCGTCATAGCTCTTCGACGACGAGCCATGGCCGCGATTGTCAAAGGCGATGGCACGGTAGCCGGCATCGTTCAGCGTCTTGAACCAGCCGGGCGACACCCAGTTGACGTAGTGGCTCGAGGCAAAGCCGTGGATCATCAGCACCGGATCGCCCTGCCCCGATGCCGGCTGGCGGTCAAGGAAAGCAAGGTCGAAACCGTCATGGGAGAAGAACTGCATCGGCCGAAGATCCTGCCCGTTCAGTCGGAATCGACATTCGGCGCATCGCCCTTGTCGGGCGGCGGCATGGCCGGCCCCGGCGCCGTGCCGATGGCCGGATGGCGCAGCAGGTCGCCGTCCTCAATGCCCTTTTTGGCGGCCGTGCCCGCCTTGAGCTCGAGCACGAAGCGCACCGGTTCGTCCGGCGAGATGATCGCCTCCGACTGCGGCTCGCCTTGCCTGATCGCCCGGATCCGGCCGTCCTGGCCGACGAAGATCAGGTCGAGCGGCATCGGCGTGTTCTTCATCCAGAAACTCACATCCTGCGGCGCGCCGAACACGAACAGCATGCCGTGATTGTCGGCCATGTGGCGGCGGAACATCAGGCCGGCTTCGCGCTCGGCGGGCGTGTCGGCGATTTCCACGGAAAAAGAACGCTCGCCGGCCTTCGTCACCGCGACCAGCGGCGCCGGGTCGACGGGAAGGATCATCGCCTTGCCGTCGGCGGAACTCGGTTGCTGAAAATAGAAGAAGGCGCTTGCGGCGACGATGAGGAAAATCCCGGCGCAGAGCGCGCCCGCCGTCAGCCGGTTCCTGTGAGCCATATGAAATCCTCGGCCGGAACTAATGCGAGACCGGCAAGGTACCCATATCGGGGTGAATTTCGGCAGCCATAAGGCCTTTGTCGCCGCGTCCGAAGCGGACCAGCACCACCTGGCCCGGCCGGAGTTCGGTGATGCCGTAGCGGCGCAGCGTCTCCATGTGGACGAAAATGTCCTCGGTGCCCTCGCCCCGGGTCAGAAAGCCGAACCCCTTGGTGCGGTTGAACCATTTGACCAGCGCCCGTTCGAGGCCGCTTTCCGGCGTCACCGCGACATGGGTGCGCTGCTCCTGCATCTCCGCCGGATGCACCGCCGTGGTGACATCCATCGAGAGCACGCGGAAGGCCTGCAGCCCGCGCTCGCCCTGCTTGACCAGGCAGACGACACGGGCGCCTTCCAGGGCGGTCTGAAAACCGTCCTTTCGAAGGCATGTCACATGGAGGAGGATGTCGCCCGAAGTACCATCATCGGGAAGGATGAAACCGTAGCCCTTGGCCACGTCGAACCATTTGATGGCGCCGGCGATTTCGACGAGATCGGCCGTATCGGCGCTCTCATCCCGCTTCAACGCATCGTTACCGGCCCCGTCCCGCCCCATGAAAGAGGCCTTTTCCCCCATAAGAACGCCCCCTTTTTCAACAAACACCGCAACTGATTCTTGGTATCAGATTAACACCGCGGCTTCCGGTGTGTGCAAGACCTGACGTGCCTTTTTTCACGGTTCCGTACAGGAATAGCGGATTTGCCGTTTGCCGGCGCCGGCAAGCGTGGCCAATTGCCCTTTGGCCGGGCCGCCCCTATGTTGCGCCGCAACGCAACATAAGGAGGAAATCATGCGCTATCTGCACACCATGGTCCGCGTCGCCGACATCGATGCTTCGCTCGATTTCTACTGCAACAAGCTTGGCCTCAAGGAGGTGCGCCGCCATGAAAACGAGCAAGGCCGCTACACGCTGATCTTCCTCGCCGCCCCCGAAGACGAGCAGAGCGGCATCAGCGAGAAAGCGCCGCTGGTCGAGCTGACCTACAATTGGGACCCGGAAGACTACAAGGGCGGCCGCAATTTCGGCCATCTCGCCTATGAGGTCGACGATATCTACGCCACCTGTCAGCGGCTGATGGACAATGGCGTTACCATCAACCGGCCGCCGCGCGACGGCAACATGGCGTTCGTCAAATCGCCGGACGGCATCTCGATCGAGCTGTTGCAGAAAGGTCCGGCCAAGCCGAAGGCCGAGCCGTGGGCGTCGATGCCGAACACCGGCAGCTGGTAACCGATCACGCCATCTTGAACGGACGCAGGCGGGCCCTGGTTCGGTTTTCGCGTCCGCATTCCCAAGGAGAATTCATTCATGCCGGCCAGCCATGTCGACGTCGCCACCGAACATGCCAGCCGCTATCTGCAGCAGCTGTGCAAACATTGGGCGCACAAGTTTCCCGTCGAATTCGACCCGAACCACGGCACCATCGATCTGACGCTCGGCCGCACGGTTCTCGATGCCGACCCGGCTGCGCTGCACATTGCAGTGACGACCGATGAAGCCGGCTCGCTCGAGCGCCTGGAAACGGTCGTCGCCGAGCACATCAAGCGCTTCGCCTTCCGTGAAGAGCTGGCATTCGACTGGAAACGCGCTCCGACCGCGTAGACGACCTGTCAACCGCCGGCCTTCGCCATGTCCAGCAGCATCAGCACGGTGCGCCAATTGCGCGCCGTGCCCGGCACCTTCAGAACGCGCGGAATTTGATTGGCAAACACGGATTTGCCGAGCCCGTCAGGCGCATGCAGGTAGAGCACGTCGCCCTTGATCTCGAAGCGTTCTGGCCCGGTGCATTTTTCCGCCAGCCGGGCGACCTCCTCGGCGGTCGGCCGGCGCTCCAGCGCATAGGCATGCAGCTTGGTCGGCTCGCCGGCCACTTCCGGATAGGGATTGTCGGCCGCCAGCCGCTCGAGCCAGCCGATATCGCGCACCATGATGCGTGAATGGAACCCCCATTTCTTCTCGAATTCCGCTTCCAACCGCTTGGTCAGCGTCGCCGTATCGCCATCTGGCGACCGGAACACGGCGTTGCCGCTCTGCACATAGGTGGCGACATCGGAGAAGCCGAGCTGCTCCAAAAATGACCTGAGTTCCGCCATCTTGACGATGCGGTTGCCGCCGACATTGATGCCGGAAAACAGCGCGATAAAAACCTTCGCCGGAGCGTTCGGAAGATCGTTGCTGCTCATATGATGAACCCGGCGAGCGTCTCGTTGTCTGTGATGTCCTGGTAATGGACGCTCTCGGCGTCGAAATTCGCCTTGAGCAGGTCGAAATTGCGGCGGTCCTTGGTTTCGATGCCGATCAGCACCGAACCGAAATTGCGCGCCGATTTCTTCAGATATTCGAAGCGGGCGATGTCGTCGTCGGGACCCAGCAATTCGAGGAAATCGCGCAGCGCGCCGGGCCGTTGCGGAAAGCGGATGATGAAGTATTTCTTCAAGCCCTCGAAGCGCAGCGCCCGTTCCTTCACATCCGGCAGCCGCTCGAAATCGAAATTGCCGCCCGACACCACGGCGACGATGGTCTTGCCCCTGATTTCCTTCCTGGAAAAATCCTTGAGCGCATCGATCGCCAGCGCGCCGGCCGGCTCGAGCACGACGCCTTCGACATTGAGCATTTCGATCATGGTTGCGCAGAGCCGGTTTTCCGGGATCAGCCGCACGGTGTCGGCGGCAAACTCCTTCAGGTGGCGCAACGGCTCGCGGCCGATCTCGGCCACTGCTGCGCCGTCGACGAAATTGTCGACCTTGGCGAGCTTGATCCGCTTTCCGGCGGCAAGGCTCTCGCTCAAACTCGGGGCGCCGGCCGGCTCGCAAAAGACGAAGCGCGTTTCGCGGTGCTGGTCGGCGAAATAATGGGTGACACCGGCGGCCAGGCCGCCGCCGCCGACCGGCAGCATGACGATATCAGCCATGCGCGCGCCGGCCATCTGGCCTGATATCTCATAGGCGACGGTCGCCTGCCCTTCGATGATGTCCTTGTGGTCGAACGGCGGCACCATGTGGGCGCCGGCAGTTTCGGTGAATTCAAGTGCCGCGCGGTAGCAGTCGTCGAAGAAATCGCCGACCAGCCTGATCTCGACGAATTCGCCGCCGAACAGCCGCGTCTTGTCGATCTTCTGCTGCGGCGTGGTCACCGGCATGAAGACGACGCCCTTCTTGCCGAAATGGCGGCAGACGAAGGCAAAGCCCTGCGCATGATTGCCGGCCGAGGCGCAGACGAACAGCTCGGCAGCGTTGCCGGCGGCGAGCGTCTTGCGGAAGAAGTTGAAGGCGCCGCGGATCTTGTAGGAGCGCACCGGCGTCAGGTCCTCGCGCTTCAGCAGCACCCGCGCGCCGGTCTTCTTCGACAGATAGTCGTTTTCCTGCAGCGGCGTCTCCGGAAAGATCTCGCGGATCGCGGCAGCGGCGGCAGCGACGCGAGAAGAGAAACTGGTCATGGCTGGAGCACCCCACAGGCTAGGCGAATTCGGTCCCGCTATTGCATATCCGGCCTCGCGAAGCCATTGTCCGGCCACCCGAAAGGGTGTTCCCAAAACCTCGTTGGCCGTTAGGAGCGTGTGTTCATGCCTGTCGCATCGGTGGCCCGGAAAACCGTGTCGCTGCCGGAGTTCGGCGAGCCGACGGCGATGCCGCTGGTTACGCGCGCCACCTATGAGGCCCGTATAGCGGCACTGGTCGCGCGCGGCGGGTTCGATGCCTTCGTCGTCTATGGCGACCGCGAACATGCGGCCAATGTCGCCTACCTCTGCGGCTACGATCCGCGCTTCGAGGAGACGCTGCTGGTCATCGTTCCCGGCAAGCCGCCGAAACTGCTGGTCGGCAATGAGGGCTGGGGCTATGCCGAGATCTGCGACGGGCCGTACGAGCGCGTGCTCTACCAGACGTTTTCGCTGCCGGCGCAGCCGCGCGACCGCTCGCAAGCGCTGGCCGACATCCTCGTCGGTTGCGGCCTGAAAGCCGGCCAGCGCATCGGCGCCATCGGCTGGAAGCCGTTCGGCCCCGGCGATGCGGGTTTTGGCGAAACGACGCTCGACCTGCCGTCCTTCATCGCCGACACGTTGCGCAGCCTTGCCGGCGATAGGGGCGTGATCGTCAACGCGGCGAACCTGTTGATGAACCCTGCCGACGGCCTGCGCGCCATCAACGAGGCCGACCAACTGGCCGCGTTCGAATTCGCCGCGACCTATTCCTCGCAAGGCCTGCGCAATGTCCTGCAAGGCATCGAACCCGGCATGACCGAATTGCAGGCGGCGCGGCTGATGGGCATCAACGGCCTGCCGCAATGCTGCCACCCGATGCTGTCGGCCGGCAGGCGGGCGGCCTATGGCCTGCCGAGCCCGCGTCTTGACGTCATCAAGCGCGGCGACCCGATCACCATGGCCTATGGCATCCAGGGCTCGCTCAATGCCCGCGCCGGTTTTCTGGTCGAGGACGCGGCCGAGCTTCCGAGGGGCATCCAGGACTATGTCGAGAAGCTGGTCGCGCCCTATTTCTGCGCCGTCGTCGACTGGTACGAGACGGTCGGCATCGGCGTTCCCGGCGGCGCGTTGTGGCAAGCTGTGCACGAGCGCATCGGCGATCGGTTCTTCGGCGTAGCGCTCAACCCCGGCCATCTCATCCATGTCGACGAATGGATGCATTCGCCGGTATTTTCCGGCTCCGACATCAGATTGAAGTCGGGCATGGCCTTGCAGGTCGACATCATCCCGGCGACCGGCACCGATTATTTCACCACAAACATCGAGGACGGCATCGCGCTGGCCGACGAGGCGCTGCGCGAAGAGATCGCGGCGCGCCATCCCGAAGCCTGGCGCCGCATCGAGGCGCGCCGCGCCTTCATGACCGACGTGCTCGGCATAAGGCTGAAGCCGGAAGTGCTGCCCTTTTCCAACATTCCGGCGTTCCTGCCGCCGTTCTGGCTTTCGCGCAACAGTGCGATGGCAGTCGCGGGGCGCTGAGCGCATTTCGGGCGCCTGCGACTTACTTCTGCCGCACTTCGCCTGTCCGGGAGGTGCGGCGGAGGTGGATGGGCCTTTGGTCAGGCCGGAGTGGAATTGCTTAAGTGCCCTTGAAGACGATTTGCATCATTGTCCTTGCCGCGCTGCTCGCCGGCTGCGGCGGCCGCCAAACCGAGGAACTGCTCGGCAGCGCCATGATGGCGGTGCCGGTGACGGAAATCGCCGGCAATCACTCGATCTTCATCGCCACGACGCGCAAGCGCTCCGACGATCCCAACAAGGTCTTCGACGGCGAGCGTTCGGCGACGCTGAACTATGCCCGCGTCAACGTCACCGTCCCCGGCATCCACAAGACAGGCCAGATCGAGCGGCGCTCACGCGGCAAGTCGGACGATCCGGCCAAATACTTCATGGCTTCCGAGGTCGTCGGCTACGACACCCAACCGAAATTCTCCAGCGCCCTCAGCGCCGACATCGCGGCGCGCGGCGGCCGTGTCATGGTCTTCGTCCACGGCTACAACACCGGCTTCGACGACGCCGTCTACCGCGTCACCCAGATCACCCATGATTCCGGCTATCCGGGCACGCCGGTGCTGTTTTCCTGGGCGTCGGGCGCCAAGACCACCGACTACGTCTACGACAAGGAAAGCGCCAGCGTTGCCCGCGACCAGCTGGAAGTGACGTTGAGAATGCTGGCGCAGACCGGCGCGCGGCGCATCGACATCGTTGCCCATTCGCTGGGAACCTGGGTCACCATGGAGGCGCTGCGCCAGCTCGCCATCACCGGCGACCGTGATCTGGGCGGCAAGCTCGGCGACGTCGTGCTGGCCTCGCCCGACATTGACGTCGACGTGTTCAAGAGCCAGATGCGCCGCTACGGCAAGCCGGACAAGCCGTTCATCCTGCTGCTCTCCGACGACGACCGGGCGCTGCGGCTCTCCGGCCTGATCGCCGGTGCGCGGCCGCGCGTCGGCGACTACAAGAACGCCGCCGACCTCGCCAGCTATGGCGTGTCGGTCGTCGATCTCTCCAGCGTCAAGGGAACCGACCGCTTCAACCACACCAAATTCGCCGATAATCCGGAATTGGTGCAGTTGATCGGCCAGAAGCTGCGCGAGGATGACGGGTTTGCCAGCGACCGCGAAGTGACAGACCGCATCGCCTCGGTAGGACAATAGCTGCATTGCGCGGCAGCGACCGTTGACCATTGCCGCACCATCGGAACAGTTTGAACTGGACCGTGCCGGCCTCTGCCTCTATCGAATAGGCCAAGACGTCTCCGGCTCGACGTCGCCTTTGCGGGAGCCCGCGTGATCGTGCCTTCGAAGATCTTTCTCGTCGTTGCGTTCACGCTCGCGGTTACCGGCTGCGCCGGCCAGAACACGCACGATCTGCTCAACAAGACGACGATCATCGTGCCTGCTTCGGACATTGCGGCGACGCACAAGATCTTCGTCGCCACAACCCGGCAAAAGGCAATGAAAGAGCCCCGGCAGGTGTTCGACGGCGACCGTTCGCCGACCACCAGCTTTGCCAGCGTCGAGGTGACGGTGCCCAAAATCCACCAGCTCGGCGCCATCGAGCGGGTCAAGGGCTCGGCCAACAGCAATCCGGCGAAGGATTTCACGGCGACCGGCGTCACCTTCTACGAAGGCGCCCCGCAATTCGCCAAGGCGGTCGGCGCCGACATCGCCATGCGCGGCGACCGCGCGCTGGTTTTCGTGCACGGCTTCAACAACGGCTTCGATGACGGTATCTATCGGCTGACGCAGATCGCGCACGACACGAAATACCCAGGCACGCCGGTGCTGTTTTCGTGGGCGTCGAGCGGCAAGACGACCGGCTACATCTACGACAAGGAAAGCGCCAATGCGGCGCGCGACGATCTCGAAGCGACGCTGCGCATGCTCGCCAGGAGCCGCGCCAAGAGCATCGACATCATTGCCCATTCGATGGGGACCTGGGTGACCATGGAAGCGTTGCGCCAGCTTGCCATCACCGGCGACCGCGACCTCGGCGGCAAGCTCGGCTACGTCATCCTGGCCTCACCCGATATCGACGTCGACGTGTTCAAGAAGCAGATGATCCGCTACGGCAAGCCCGACAAGCCGTTCGCCGTGCTGCTTTCGGGCGACGACCGGGCGCTCAGGCTGTCGACCCTGATCTCCGGCGACAAGCCACGCGTCGGCGACTATGGCGACGCGGCCGACCTCGCCAGCTATGGCGTCTCGGTGGTCGACCTGACCAAGACCAAGGGCGGCGACCGGCTGAACCACGCCAAATTCGCCGACAACCCGTTCCTGGTGCAGCTGCTCGGCGACCGCCTGCGCGCCCCGGCGGGCCTCGCCTCCGAAGAGACCGCGCCGGCCCAGCTCGACAATCTTGGCCAGGGCCTCGGCAAGGCCGTCGGTTCGGTCGCCGAAATCGTCATCACCACGCCGTTCAAGGTGCTGACCATCGCCACCGGCGGGTGAGCCGACCTCTGCTGCCAATCGCGCCGGTGATTGGTAGCTGTCAACAAAAACGCTCTGCAGCGATCCTTCGCGCCCCCCTCTGTCCTGCCGGACAGAGGGGGCGCTGTCCCTCCAGGGTTCAGTGATTCTTCAAACGAACAAATCAACCTTCTGAAAAGTCGTCACGTCGATCAGGCCGACGTCGGAAATTCTGAGCTCGGGGATGACGACCAGCGCCAGCAGCGAGTGCTGCATGTAGGCGTTGTTGAGCGAGCAGCCCATCTGCCGCATGGCGTCGCTGAGTTTGTCGGCCTTGGCGGCGACGATTTCGGCGCGCTCGTCCGACATCAGCCCGGCGATCCGCATTTCGACCAGCGCCAGCTCCTTGCCGTTGGAAAACAGCACGACGCCGCCGCCGACCTCGCCCAGCCGGTTCACGGCCAGAGCCATATCCTGCTTGTTGGTGCCGACGACGATGATGTGGTGGGCATCGTGGGCCACGCTCGACGCCATGGCGCAATCGCCGATGTAGCCGAAGCCGGAGACGAAGGCGTTGGTGACGCCACCGGTGCCCTTGTGGCGCTCGACCAGCGCGATCTGGCAGACATCGTTGCGGCGGTCCATGGCGACCAGCCCGTCCTCGACGGCAAGATCGGCCTCCAGCGCCCGCGTCGGCGCCTGATTCTCGATCACGCCGATGACGCGCACCCGCACCTCGTTGGCGCCCATGGGTGCGGCGATGTCGAAGTCGCCGGGCTTGAGCTTCCTGCCGAGCTTGACGGTGTTCTTCGCCGTCTTCGGATAGTCGTAGGCCGGAATGTCGATTTCGAGCTTGCCGCCCTTGGCCAGCCTGACGCCGCGGCCATAGACCTCGTCGATGGTCATTTCGGCGAGGTCGGAGACGATCAGCAGATCGGCGAGCCGTCCCGGCGCGATCGAGCCGATCTCGCGCTCCAGCCGGAAATGCTGGGCGGTGTTGAGCGTCGCCATCTGGATCGCCGTCACCGGCTTCAAGCCCTGGCTGATGGCGTGGCGCACGACCCGGTCCATATGGCCTTCGTGCACCAGCGTGCCGGAGTGGCTGTCGTCGGTGCACAGGATGAAGTTGCGCGGGTCGAGCCCGCTCTCCGTCACCGCCTTGATCTGCGAGGCCACATCATACCAGGCCGAGCCCAGCCGCAGCATCGCCTTCATGCCCTGGCGGACGCGGGCGATGGCATCCTCGGCGCGCGTGCCTTCGTGATCGTCCTCGGGGCCGCCGGCGACATAGCCGTGGAACGGCAGGCCGAGATCGCGCGAGGCATAATGCCCGCCGACCGTCTTGCCGGCCCTCACCGTCGCGGCGATCTCGCCCGACATCACCGGATCGTTGGCGGCGACGCCCGGAAAATTCATCACCTCGCCGAGCCCGATGATGTTTTCCCAGCTCATCGCTTCGGCAACGTCGGCGACGGTCAGCTCGGCGCCGGCATGCTCCAGCCCCGGTGCCGAAGGCACGCAGGACGGCATCTGCACGAGTACGTTGACCGGCATGGCGACGGCCTCGTCATGCATCAGCCGCACGCCCGGCAGGCCGAGCACGTTGGCGATCTCATGCGGATCGATGAACATCGAGGTGGTGCCGTGCGGGATCACGGCGCGGCAGAATTCCGTCACCGTCACCATGCCGCTCTCGACATGCATATGCGCGTCGCAAAGCCCCGGCACCAGATAGCGGCCGCCGGCATCGACCACCTTGGTGCCCTGGCCGATGGCATGGCCGGCGTTCGGCCCGCAATAGGCAAAGCGGCCGCCGGCAATGGCGATGTCGGTGCCGGCGATGATCTCGCCCGAATGGACGTTGACCCAGCGCCCGTTGCGGATGACGAGATCGGCGGGCTTGCGGCCCATGGCGACATCGACCAGATGCGTCGCCATCTCGGCCCAGGGTTTTGGTTTCGTCGCATTGGCGGTCTTCGGCATCAACAGGCTCCTCTTTGCCCGACTGTGCCAAGCCGCGAGGATTTTGACCAGCGGGGAAGTAAGCGCGGACGGCGAAGTTGCGGATCTCCCCCCTCGAGGCAGGGCTATCGCATTTGGATTCTTACGAAGATGGACCCCCACCCTAACCCTCCCCACAAGGGGGAGGGAATGCTGCCGCGCGCCCTTACTTCCCCTTTTGGCGCCGAAAGGCAGGCAAATTTGCCGAGGTCAGCGCCAACGGAAGTCTCCCTCCCCCTTGTGGGGAGGGGTTAGGGGTGGGGGTACGTCGTAGAGCGAAAGCCTCGGCGTTCCATCTGCGATAGCCCTGCCCTCGAGGGGGAGATGTCGCCGAAGGCGACAGAGGGGTCGCCTATCCACGCGCGACGACCCCCTCTGGCCTCCCGGCCATCTCCCCTCAAGGAGGGAGATCGATGCGCCATGGCCTTCGCCAATCGCCAAGGGCATTTTGTGCCGGCCGCAGCAACTTTGTTCTTGCTTTGTGCCGGCAGCTATGCTACTAATTTGGGTATGGTGCCAATTGGCTCCAACGACCCGCCTCCCGAGGCGGGTTTTTCTGTTATGGCGCCATTCATGGCAAATGGCCCAGGCGGAATACGATTCCGTTGCGGCCAATCAGCTTTCGTCTCGTTAGAGGATCCTTCTGAATCGACGGTCGCGGCGTTCGACGCACTCGTTCGAGCCTTCAGCCGGTTCAATCAATTCGATCCCGAACTGTCATTTCTTGCTCGGATCGTCTGCCGGGTTAACGTAGGTGATCTTGAATGGCCCCTCGCCATGAACCTGGACGATCGTATCGCTTGTCGTCCAGGCGAAGTGATTCATTCCGGCCGGTGCGACGCCGAAGCCGCCAGCAGTCAGTTCGACGCCTTTCGCCTCGTCGAGCTTATCGCCCATTCCGATATGGAAGTTGCCGGAAAGCACCGTTATGTATTCCGCGGTGGGATGACTATGTGCGGCAATTTTGTAGCCGGCGGGTGTCTTCAACCGCAGCACAAAGGCGCCGTCCTTTGAGGGATCTCCAGAGACAACGGCCATTTCCGCGCCAGCGGGAATGACAGCAGGAGCAGGACCCCATTTGATATCGGCGGCGTTCATCGGCATGTCATCGGCAAACAGAGGCGCCGTCCCAACAAGCAGCAGTGCCAGGGCAGAGGCAAGCTTGAGCATGACAATCTCCCAGTGTTTCGTAGAGGACGGCGTCGAGTATCGGCGCGCCGATCCACTTGCCGATTGGAGTCTATCAGGGCAGAGCGCCCGAACGCATCCTGCGAACGGGGGACGCGCATTCGCGGTAGCCGCGGAAGCTGCCGCTAAAAACATTTCCAGGTGAAACGATTTTGTTTGTATCACTGTAGGTGATCGGCCTCGCTAGCTTCCAGATTTCTCTACGGCAGAAGACGGCTTGACGGGCCCTGCCCGGCATCTGAAAAGGACTGGCCTGCGGACGTGGCGGAATTGGTAGACGCAAGGGACTTAAAAAGGCAGGGCTGAGGAGCCATGGCAAATCAACGGCTTAGCGGAGCCAAGGTTGCATCGCAAATTTGATCTATCTTTAGTCGCGCTGTTAAGTTGTTCTTACTGGCTTTTCACAGTCACCAGCGGGAAAGTTTCACGTAGCAACTCTTGCAGCGCGCAAGGGAAGATGTAAGAAAATTCTGTGGGAACATTCCATTGTCGCGCAAAAACAGACATCTTGCTTAGACGAGTTAAGCTACCGTTGCGTTGCATCGGCAGCTAACGCCCCTATCCTTAGATAATTGTAATCACAGGACAACAATACAATGGCAGCCATTCTGCGATGGATAAACGCGTTGACACTAACCTCAAGGGCGTACACCTGCGGCCATTGCGGCAACCCCGTTGCGTCCAATGTTGGCTACGTCCGCGGTAGCTACCAAGATGGTAGCGGGTCGCCTGACGCTTTCGTGTACATCTGTCACCACTGCTACGCACCAAGTTACTTTGGCCAGCAGGGACAGGTTCCCGGCATCCGCTTCGGTGCAGACGTAAAAGGTATAGACGAAGCGACTGTTCAACAGTTGTATGATGAGGCTCGCGACTGTTTTTCAAAGAACGCGTTTACAGCGGCGGTTTTGTGCTGCCGTAAGCTGCTCATGCATATCGCTGTTTCAAAGGGAGCCGACAAAAATAAGAACTTCATGGAGTATGTGGAATTCATCTCTGCAAAGGGATACGTCCCGCCTGACGCGAAAACGTGGGTTGATCACATCCGAACCAAGGGCAACGAGGCAAACCACGAAATCGTAGTGATGTCAGAGGAAGAAGCTACAGACCTCCTCGCCTTCGTCGAAATGCTGCTCAAGTTGGTCTTCGAGTTCCCATCCGCTTCTAAAAAATACTCTCTGGCTCCTCGACCCTGAAATTGGTGTGAGCTATGGTGCGGGCGGCGGGACTTGAACCCGCACGGCCTAAGGCCTCCGGATTTTAAGTCCGGTGTGTATACCAGTTTCACCACGCCCGCAGCAGGCTCATCTAAAATACGAACTCGGACTTTGCAAACCGCAATGCGGCTCATCTACCCAAGCCAGCGCGAGAGAAAATTCGTGGGAATTCCCACAGCTGTGGCAGGAAAAGTTCAGAGCAGAAAGCGGAGAGCCTTGCTCAGCAAGGCTTTCGCTGTCGGCGGGTAGTCATTTACATGACTTAAATCCCTCGATCTCTGATCGTACGGGTTCGATTCCCGTCGTCCGCACCAGATTGGCTCTCGTTCGTATCTTTCGTATTTTGACGACCGGCACGCTCAACCCACTTCCAGTTCCGGCACGGGTTCAAGTTCCAATCGGGTTCAGCTTCAGGTGCTGGATCAAAATAATCGTCTTGGCGTCGATGATCCGACCGTCGTGGATGCCGGCCAGCGCCTCGTCGAGCGGCATTTCGAGAACTTCGATGTCTTCGCCTTCGTCATGCGCGCCGCCGCCGTCGGAAATGCGGTCGGCGGGCGAATAGCGGGCGACGAAGAACCAGAGCCGCTCGGTCACGCTGCCGGGGCTCATATAGGGCGAAAACAGCCGCTGCACGTCCTTCAAGCGGTAGCCGAGTTCCTCCTCGGCCTCCTTGCGGATGCAGGTTTCGGGATCGTCTTCGTCGAGCAGGCCGGCGCAGGCCTCGATCAGCGGCTCCTTGTGGCCGGTGACATAGGCCGGATAGCGGAACTGCCGCACCAGAAGCACCGTCGAACGCTCGGGATCGAAAGGCAGGATCACCGCGCCGTCGCCGCGATCGTAGGTCTGGCGGGTGTGCGTTTCCCATTTGCCGTCGCGCCGGCGGTAGTCGAAGACGGTCTTTTTCAAAACCGCCCATTCGTCGGAAAGGACTTCCTCCGAGCGGATGCGAATGCGATCTTCCATGGTGGACTCCCTGCTGCCGCGGCAAGGCGTAGCCGCGAACGCCCGTTCGTGCAATCCGGCCAGCTATTGGTCCAGAGCACCGGTTCACCGTCTCGTGTCTGGCGCTGGCACAATCGGCTGCATAAATAGCGGCAACCCTTCGCGGAGTTTTTTTATGACCTCATCGCTTTTCCAGCCGATCACCCTCGACGGACTGACCTTCCCCAACCGCATCGCGGTCGCGCCGATGTGCCAGTATTCGGCCGACGACGGCTCGGCCAGCGATTGGCACCTCTATCACTGGATGAACCTGGCAATGTCGGGTGCCGGCATGATCACCGTCGAGATGACCGAGGTCGAACGGCGCGGCCGCATCTCGCATGGCTGTCTCGGCCTCTATTCCGAGGACAATGAGGCGGCGGCGCGACGCACGCTGGATGCAGCCAAGCGTGTCGCCGCACCGGGCACGAAATTCGGCACGCAGCTTGCCCATGCCGGCCGCAAGGCCTCGAACCGCAAACCCTGGGAGGGCGGCGGCCCGCTGCATGCCGATCAGGATCCGTGGCCGATCGTGTCCGCCTCGGCCATCGCCTACGACACCGGCTGGCAGGTGCCGCGGGCGCTGGAGGATGACGAGATCCTGCAAATCATCGAACGCTTCGCAGAAGCGGCACGGCGGGCCGAGCGCGCCGGCTTCGACTTCATCGAGCTGCATGCCGCGCATGGCTATCTGATCTTCCAGTTCCTGTCGCCGCTCTCCAACCGGCGCACCGACCGCTGGGGCGGCTCGCTGGAAAACCGCATGCGTTTCGCCGTCGAGATCGCCAAGGCGGTGAAGAAGGCGGTGCCCAGGCTGATGCTGGGCGCGCGTCTGTCGATCAAGGAATGGGTCGATGGCGGCTTCGATGTCGAGGATGCGATCGAAGTGGCAAAAGCACTGAAGGAAGCCGGCGTCGCCTATCTCTGCTGCTCGAGCGGCGGCAATTCACCGTTGCAGAAGCTGCCCTCCGGGCCCGGCTACCAGGTTCATCTGGCCGAAGCGGTGCGCAAGGCCGTCGGCATCCCGACGCGAGCCGTCGGTCTGATCGACGATCCGAAACAGGCCGAGGCGATCGTCGCCGACGGCCGCGCCGACATGGTGGCGCTGGCGCGCGCCTTTGTTGCCGATCCGCGCTGGGGCTGGCGCGCCGCGGCCACCTTCGGTGAAAAAATCCACCCGGCGCCGCAGCTTGCCCGCTCGGTGACGACGATGCAGCACTGGATGAAGGCGGCGAACTGACGGCGGGTTCGTCTCGCTGGACGGGCCAGCACAGCTTCGCATGGATCCTCTGCCGGTGTAGAGTGGCCGGGGGCCGCGGCTGGGCGCGGCGGGTTGGGGGAGCAGAGACATGTCGTTCAGGGGGATTTCCATTGCGGCCGCCGCCGCGGTTGTGGCCGAGCTGTCGTTCGCCGCGCCGACGCCGGCCGGGGCGCAATATTGCGAAGGCACGGTGCACGGACTTTCCAGGCACTACAATCTGGCGACGGGAAGCGGCTTTCTCGCCGTTCGGGCCCGGCCGAACTCGTCGTCGCGCATGGTCGGGCAATTGTTCAACGGCGACCAAACCGAGATCTTCGACCGCCGCGGAAACTGGTACAAGGTCGATTTCGGCGGCCGCACCGGCTGGGCGAATGCACGCTGGCTGCGCAACGACTGCGGCTATTGAGCTATTTTCGCCTGAGCTAAAAAGCAGTTGCAACCAAATCGGCCGCTCCGCGTTGGCGGCGATGATGGACAGCAAGCCATTTGAAAAGCCGGTCGTGGTCGAACTCGGCCATGTCGGCAAATATCGGCAGATCCGCAGCGCCCAGGAGGCGGCGGAGTGCCTGATGACGATCTGGCCACTCAACCGCGGGCCGCGTCATCGTGATGCCCTCGACACTTGCCTAAAAGTGCTGGAAGGTTATCGTTCGACGGCGGATGCGCGCCGGGCACTGATCGAAGCCGCCAGGGAATCGGACGTGCTGGTCGCAGACGACAGGCTGCTAGACGACAGACTGGCCGACGACAGGCTGCATTGAGGCAACGGGCTTTCAACCGGAGGGTTTCATGGCGAAACTGACCTACAAGATCGTCGAGCATGACGGAGGCTGGGCCTACAAGGTCGGCTCGACATTCTCCGAAACGTTCCCCACCCATCAGGACGCGTTGCGCGCCGCGGAGATCGCTTCGGCCGAACAGCAGGTCGCCGGCAACACCGACGGCATCCAGTACGAGGACGCCGACGGCAAATGGCACGACGAGCTCGCCGACGGCCGCGACCGGCCGCAGACCGAGGTTTCGGATTAGAGTGTGCGCCGATATCCAGGTGATGCCGGCGTGCTTTACAGGTCGGTTTGGTAGCGCTACCGTCTCACATCGCGCGTGACCGGGGAGGAGCCTGGGCGCCGTCGCGGGCCAGGCAGGAAAGCGGTTTCCTTCGAAGTCGTTGCAGGAATCAATCGGGAGGAGATCGATGGCGTCTGTCGCAATCGGCGATGTCTACAAATCATTTGGGACCGTCGAGGTCCTGCACGGGGTCAGCGTCGATATAAACGACGGCGAGTTCGTCACGCTGGTCGGTCCTTCGGGTTGCGGAAAGTCGACCCTGCTCAGGATGATCGCCGGCCTGGAAAAGATCTCGCGCGGCCAAATCCTGATCGGCAAACGTGTCGTCAATAACGTTGCGCCAAAGGAGCGCGACGTCGCCATGGTCTTCCAGAACTATGCGCTCTACCCGCATATGACGGTCGCCGAGAACATGGCGTTCTCGCTGATGCTCAAGGGCGTTCCCAAGACGGAGAGCGATGCCGGCGTGCGGCGCGCGGCCGAAATCCTGGGACTGGTGCCGCTGCTCGACCGCTATCCGCGCCAGCTTTCCGGCGGGCAGCGCCAGCGCGTTGCCATGGGCCGGGCGATCGTGCGCGACCCGCAGGTTTTCCTGTTCGACGAGCCGCTATCCAATCTCGATGCCAAGCTCCGGGTGCAGATGCGCGCCGAGATCAAGGAACTGCACCAGCGCCTGAAGACGACGACGGTCTACGTCACCCACGACCAGATCGAGGCGATGACAATGGCCGACAAGATCGTCGTCATGCATGACGGCATCGTCGAGCAGATCGGGCCGCCGCTCGAACTCTACGACCGGCCGAACAATCTTTTTGTCGCCAGCTTCATCGGCTCGCCCGCCATGAACATGCTCAGGGGCGAGATCGTAAGCGACGGCTCGCCGTCATTTCGCGGCGCCGGAGGGATTTCGGTCCCGTTGGCCTCGGCACTTTCCATCGGCAATGGTGAGCCGGTCGTGCTGGGGATACGGCCCGAGCATTTACGGCTGTCCGACCATCAGGGCATCCCGGTCACCGTCGTGGTGGTCGAGCCGACAGGGTCCGAAGTGCAGCTCATCGGCCGCACCGCCGGCGGCGAGGAGATCGTCGCAAATTTCCGCGAACGCCATTCCTTCACGCCAGGCGAAACCATCCGGCTTACGGCCGAGCCTGGCCTCATCCATCTCTTTCACGGCAAAACCGGACAGCGGTTCGAAACACCCATCGAGCAGTAGGACGGCAATGACAATAAGCAGGAGGAAGCGAGCATGAAATTCACCAGACGCGACGTGATCCGCACCACCGCCGGTGCGGCGGCGGGAGCCTTGGGAAGCCGGCTCATCGGCTCTCCCGCCTTTGCCCAGGAGGGGTTGAAATACAAGCCCGAGGACGGCGCCAAGCTCAGGCTGTTGCGCTGGTCGCCTTTCGTGAAGGGCGACGAGGACCAATGGCTGGCCAACACCAAGCGCTTCACCGAAGCGACCGGTGTCGAGGTTCGCGTCGACAAGGAAAGCTGGGAGGACATCCGCCCCAAGGCGGCGGTCGCCGCCAATGTCGGCTCCGGCCCGGATCTCATGTTGGTCTGGTTCGACGACCCGCATCAATATCCCGACAAGCTGCACGACGTGACGGAATTGGGTGAATATCTCGGCTCGAAATATGGCGGCTGGTACGACGGACCGCACCAGTATGCGACGCGGGAGGGCAAATTCCTCGGCCTGCCTCTCGCCACCATCGGCAATGCCATCGTCTACCGCGAGAGCTGGGTGAAAGAAGCGGGTTTTTCGGAGTTTCCCAAGGAGACTCAAGGCTTGCTCGAACTTTGCAAGGCGCTGCAGGCGAAGGGACATCCGGCCGGCTTCACGCACGGCCACGGCGTCGGCGACGGCAACAACTACGCTCACTGGCTGCTGTGGAGCCACGGCGGCCAGATGGTCGACGAGAGCGGAAAGGTAACGATCAACAGCCCGGAGACGCTCAAGGCGATCGAATACGCGCAGCAACTCTACAAGACCTTCATTCCCGGCACCGAAAGCTGGCTCGACGTCAACAACAACCGCGCCTTCCTGGCCGGCGAAGTCAGTGTCATCGCCAATGGGATTTCCGCGTACAACACGGCCAAGATCAACAAGGACAATGATCCGAAGCTGGCTGAAATAGCCAAGGACATTCGCACCACCAACCTGCCGATCGGCCCGGTCGGGAAATCCGTCGAGCTGTTCCAGGTGACCACGGCCGTGATCTTCGACTACACGCCCTATCCCAACGCCGCCAAGGCCTACCTGCAGTTCATGTTCGAGGATCCGCAAATGTCGCAGTGGATCACGTCGTCGGCAGGCTATTGCTGCCAGACGCTCAAAGCCTTCGACAACAACCCGGTGTGGACGGCCGATCCGAACAATGCCGCCTACGCCAAGGCCTCGGCGACGCTGCGGCCCAACGGCTATGCCGGCCCGCTTGGCTATGCCTCGGCAGCGACCATGGCCGACTATGTGCTGGTCGACATGTTCGCCAAGGCGGTGACAGGCCAGGCGACACCGCAAGAAGCGATGGAAGAGGCCGAGAAGCGCGCAAACCGCTACTATCGCGTTTGAGCCGGGTTCAGCCGGGCAGCCATGCTGCCCGGCTTCGAATCGCGCATGGCCGCCCGCCGTTCAATGAGACCTTAGAGGAGCCGACCCATGGCCGTGACCTCCACTGCCGCTCAGCCACGCCGGTCGGCGCTGTCGCGCATTATGACGTTCGTGTCCGAAAGTCATAACGCGCTTGGCTTCGGCTTCATGCTGCCGGCGGCGGCGCTGCTACTGGTCTTCCTGACCTATCCGCTCGGGCTCGGCGTCTGGCTCGGCTTCACCGATGCCCGCATCGGCCGCCCCGGCATCTTCATCGGTATCGAGAACTACGAATATCTGTGGGATGACGCCGTCTTCTGGCTCTCGGTCTTCAACACCTTGCTCTACACGATCAGCGCCTCGGTCCTGAAGTTTGTGCTCGGCCTGTGGCTGGCGCTTATCCTCAACCAGAACCTGCCGTTCAAGTCGTTCTTCCGCGCAATCGTCCTGCTGCCCTGGGTGGTGCCGACGGTGCTGTCGGCGATCGCCTTCTGGTGGATCTACGATTCGCAATTCTCGATCCTGTCCTGGGCGCTTATGGAAATGGGCCTGATCGACCATCGCATCAACTTCCTCGGCGATCCCGAGAATGCGCGGGCTTCGGTTATCGCCGCCAACGTCTGGCGCGGCATTCCTTTCGTGGCGATCACGCTGCTTGCCGGCCTGCAGACGATTCCGCAGTCGCTCTACGAGGCCGCCACGCTCGACGGCGCCAGCCGCTGGCAATTGTTCCGCTATGTGACGCTGCCGCTGCTGACGCCGATCATCGCCATCACCATGACGTTTTCGGTGCTGTTCACCTTCACCGACTTCCAGCTGATCTATGTGCTGACACGCGGCGGGCCGGTGAACGCCACGCATCTGATGGCGACGCTGTCGTTCCAGCGCGGCATTTCCGGAGGCCAGCTTGGCGAAGGCGCCGCAATCGCGGTCGCCATGATCCCGTTCCTGCTGGCGGCGATCCTGTTCAGCTATTTTGGCCTGCAGCGCCGCAAATGGCAGCAGGGCGGCGGAGATTGACATGACCGCGATCGAAACGAGCAAACGCCCGGAACTCGACGAAGGCGGCATGGGCTACCTGCAGAGTTTGCCGCGCCGCGTGGTGACGGTCTACCTGCCGTTGCTGATCTTCGTCATCGTGCTGTTGTTTCCGTTCTACTGGATGACGATCACGGCGGTTAAGCCCAACCTCGAGATGACCGACTACGCCAATTTCAATCCGTTCTGGGTGGTGCATCCGACGCTCGAGCATATCCGCTACCTGCTCTTCGAGACGTCTTATCCGGGCTGGCTGCTCAACACGATCATCATCTCGACCGCCGCCACGTTCCTGTCGCTGCTGGCTGCGGTGTTCGCTGCCTATGCGATCGAACGCTTGAGGTTCTCCGGGGCGCGGCAGGTCGGCCTCGCGGTGTTCCTCGCCTATCTCGTGCCGCCCTCGATCCTGTTCATTCCGCTGTCGGTGATGGTGTTCAACCTTGGGCTTTACGACACGCCGTTCGCGCTCATCCTCACCTATCCGACCTTCCTGATCCCGTTCTGCACATGGCTGCTGATGGGTTATTTCCGCTCGATCCCGTTCGAGCTGGAAGAATGCGCGCTGATCGACGGGGCGAGCCGTTGGCAGATCCTCACCAAGATCGTGCTGCCGCTATCGGTGCCGGGGCTGATTTCCGCCGGCATCTTCGCATTCACGCTGTCATGGAACGAGTTCATCTACGCCTTGACCTTCATCCAGTCGTCCGAAAACAAGACTGTGCCGGTCGGCGTGCTCACCGAGCTGGTGCGCTCGGACGTCTATGAATGGGGGGCGCTGATGGCGGGAGCGCTGATCGGCTCGCTGCCGGTGGTGGTGCTCTATTCGTTCTTTGTCGAGCATTATGTTTCCTCGATGACCGGAGCCGTGAAGGAATAGCCGACGTGATTAAGTTCGGAGGTATTCCCGGCGGCCGGGATGCCCGGGGCGGGCACCCGGCCGGCCGAGACCGCGTTCCGGGAGGGTGTCAGCTGCTGGTGTCGGACTTCGGCGCAAATGCGCGGTCGGCAATGCGTTCGATGAAAGCGACGACCCGTTCCGGCTCGACGAATTGCGGCATGTGGCCAAGCCCCTCGACAGGTTCGAAATCGAGCCCGCTGATCTTTTCCATCAGCGGCCAGCCGTGGATATCGATGCCCAGCACGCGATCGGAAGCACCAAACAGAATGCCGGCCGGCAAGGTGATCTCGCCATAGCGTTGCTCGATGCGGCCAAGGTCGTGCGCGATCGCCACGACATCGGTCGATGTCGCGTAGAAATGGCTTGGCCTGAGCCCGCACCAGCCGCCGCCCTCGACCATATAGTCGGCCGGCGCCGTCTGCGGCGCGAAAATGAAGGCAAGCGTCGCTTCGGCATATTTGAGAGCCGCCGGGATCGCCACCGTACAAGCCATGATCCGGCGCCGCAGCGGCGACTTAATGTACAGCGGGCCGAACTTCTCGCGCGCGTCCGGCTCCAGATGGGTCAGCGGTGCCAGCAAGGCGATGCCGGAAATCGCCTCTGGATGCTCGACAGCCAGCGTCAGCGCGATGGCGCCACCCAGCGAATGACCGACGACCAGCGGCTTTTCCAGCCCAAGCGCGTCGATAAAATGCCGCACGACCTCGGCCTGCTCGGACAGCCGTCCGCTGGCGGCCCTGGCCCGCACCGAATAGCCGGAGCCCGGACGGTCGAGCGCGATCAGCCGATAGTTCGGGCCGAACCGTCCGAACAGCGTGTGGCCGAATTGATGAAGCTGCGCGCCGAGGCCGTGCAGGAAGACGATCGGCCGCCCCTCGCCCGTCTCGACATAATGGATGCGGTTGCCGTCGATCTCGATGAATTTGCCACTGGCCGGCACCAGCCTTTCGGCCTTCGCCGCGATCCGCAGTGTCGCCAGCAGCGGATAGGCTGCCACGACGAGCGCCAGCAGAAACAGCGCGCCGGGTAGCCATAGCAGAATTGATACCGGCATTTTTCACTCAGCGCCCAAACCAGCGCGCAGCATCACCCGCCGACGGCTCCACTGCAAGGGAGGTGGCACAGGTGGATCCGTCGTTTGGCGGCATTGCCGCCGGCCGTTTGCCGCGCTATCTCAGGCGACCCGTTTTCCGGAGCCTGCCATGACCGAAATCGTCACCGCCGCCATGCTCGTCATCGGCGACGAGATTCTGTCCGGCCGCACCAAGGACAAGAACATCGGCCACCTCGCCGAGATCATGACGGCGATCGGCATCGACCTGAAGGAAGTGCGCATCGTTGCGGACGAGGAAGACGAGATCGTCGCTGCGGTGAATGCGCTGCGCACCCGCTATACTTATGTCTTCACCACCGGCGGCATCGGCCCGACGCATGACGACATCACCGCCGATTCGGTTGCCAACGCCTTTGGCGTGCCATGCGAATACAACGCCAAGGCCTACGCCCTGCTTGAGGCAAGCTACGCCGCCCGCGGCATCGAATACACCGAAGCGCGCAAGCGCATGGCGCGGATGCCGCGCGGGGCAGACCACATCGATAATCCAGTGTCGGTTGCGCCGGGCTTTCGCATTGGCAACGTCCATGTCATGGCCGGCGTGCCGGCGATTTTCCAGGCGATGCTCGACAATGTCGTGCCGACATTGCGGGCCGGCACCAAAATGCTGTCGGCAACCGTGGAATGCCCGTTCGGCGAAGGCCTGATCGGCGGGCCGCTGGGCGACATCCAGAAGGCGCATCCGGACACGATCATCGGCTCCTACCCGAAATATGGCGACGGCAAGTTCTGGACGGAACTGGTGGTGCGCGCCCGCAGCCAGCAGGCGCTGGACTCCGCACGCGCCGACGTAGAGGCTATGGTGGCTGGCTTGATCAAGGAAAGCCGAGTGGGCTGATCGGCCGGCCTGACGGAACCAGCATCGCGCAGTGACGTTTGTCACGAGTGGGATCGCCGTATGAAGTGAGGGACTGCCATGCGCTTCAAGACCATCGTCGCCATATTGCAGAATGAACCGGATGCCGAGCGCGTCCTCGACTGCGCGATCCCGCTGGCCAGCCGATTCCAGAGCCATCTGATCGGCATCCATGCCGAGGCGCTGCCCGTGCCCTACACCTCTGCCACCGGCTTTCCGGACACCGAGTTCCTGCAGGTTTCCGCCGATATGAACCGGGAGCGCGCCGAGAAGTTGCAGGCCGCCTTTCACAAGCGCATCGAGAATTCCGGGCTGTCGTTCGAGTGGCGCAGTCTCGAGAGTTTTTCCGGCGACAGTGCGCTGACCGGCATCTCGACCGTTCGCACCGCGGACCTGATCATCGCCGCGCAGCGCGAATCGGGCAGCGACCCGAGCGCCGACGTCGACACCCTGGTCTACGATGCCGGCCGGCCGGTGCTGGTGGTGCCGCATTCGGGTCCGCTGGTGACCAGCTTCAAGCACGTGCTGCTCGCCTGGAACGGCAGCAAGGAAGCCGCGCGCGCGGCCTTCGATGCCCTGCCCTTCATCATCGAGGCCGAGAAGACGGACATCGTCGTCATCGACCCGCCAGATACGCTGGACGAGGCGCCGGAAACAGCCGGCGCCGAGATCGCCGCCTCGCTGTCCAGGCATGGCGCGACCGTCAGCGTCTCGGTGCTGAGGTCCGGCGGCGCCTCGGTCGACGACATCATTCAGACCAGGGTCGCCGAGTCGGGTGCGGACCTGCTCGTGCTCGGCGCCTACAGCCATTCCTGGCTGCGCCAGCTGCTGTTCGGCGGGGTGACGCGAACGGTGCTGCGCACCGCCCCGGTGGCGGCTTTCCTGTCGCGGTAGGTTCACAGGGATAGCTGGCAGGACAATAGCTTTGCCGCGCCCTTGCCAAGGCCAAGCCTTTCCAGTTAATTCCGCGCGCATTCCATAGTGTCTGCGCGCGATGCGCGCTTTGCGGAGTGCGCGAAAGATGTCCCTGCCCGAAAAAGCCTTCCCGGTCTCCTGGGACCAGTTCCACCGCGATGCGCGCGCGCTCGCCTGGCGGCTTGCCGGCGCCAACAAGGGGCAATGGAAGGCGATCGTCTGCATCACGCGCGGCGGCCTGGTTCCGGCGGCTATCATTTCGCGCGAACTTGGCATCCGCATCATCGAGACGGTCTGCGTCGCCTCCTACCACGATTATACCAGCCAGGGGCAATTGCAGGTGCTGAAGGAGGTCACGCCGGCGCTGCTCGCCGATGACGGGGCCGGCGTGCTGATCATCGACGACCTCACCGACACCGGCAAGACGGCGGGCATCGTGCGCGCGATGATGCCTAAGGCGCATTTCGCCACCGTCTATGCCAAGCCGAAAGGCAGGCCGATGGTGGACACTTTCGTTACCGAGGTCAGCCAGGACACCTGGATCTATTTCCCCTGGGACATGGGCTTCACCTACCAGAAGCCGATCGCCGACGATCACGCCGGCTGATTCGCGGCAACGCCGCTTGATGCACCGAGTCCGCCCAGGGGACCTCCGCACACCGATAAAGGCGTGGCGCGACGCTGTTGCAGTCGCGCCATTAGGCTGAGATCGGCGCAGATTGACGGAATCTGGCCGATCCGTGAAACATTTTTTACTTTCATTGCTTATAATTAGCCGTAAGATTCGTGAGACGGCAAATGATTCTGGAAGCTGGGGCAAGCTTCTCCGATGTTGACGAGGCCAACGACGCACAACCACAAGGCCGAAAGGGTCCGGCGACTCTTCGGCGCGGTGCCGTACCGCCTTCAGGTTGCAGCGTTGCCTTGGCGCGATAGCGGCGACGGCGTGGAAATCATGCTGATCACCAGCCGCGATACCGGCCGTTGGGTGCTTCCCAAGGGCTGGCCGGAAGCGAAGGAGCCGCTTTGCGAAGCGGCGGCACGCGAAGCCGGCGAGGAGGCCGGCCTGAGCGGCACAATCTCGCATCACGAGGCCGGCCGCTATTTCTATGCCAAGCTGCTGGCTACCGGCGAGGAAGTGCCGTGCGAGGTCCTGGTGTTCCCGCTGCAGGTCGACAAGGTCGCCGACCGGTGGAAGGAAAAGCGGGCACGCACCCGCAAGTGGGTCAGCGCCGCCGAGGCCGTGGGCATGGTGCATGAACCGGATCTTCGCCAGATCATCGCCCATTTCTGCGCCGATCCACGCCGGTTCTCCTGAGCCCGAGCGGCGCATAGCCGCGGTCAGGTCCGGCGAACGCCATCGCCGAAGCACCTCCGCGCGGCGCCGAACCTTCCTCGCCGCGCTCCGCTTCTATCCCCGTTATCCACATATGTGACACACAAGATGTTGGGGTCATAAAAGCTACGCAAACGAATCCTTGACGGCGCAAAACGAGTCGCCTTTTATAGGCCATGCGCTCTTGTTGAGAGTGCGACCGGAAAAGTTTCGAGGCCGGTCTTTTTCCCGGAATATGTGCGTTTTGATCCGCATTCCCGCCTGTTTACGAGGCCGGCGAAGGCGTGGGATTTTGAAGCCTTGGGGGGCGAAAGGGGAGGATTGTCGGACTTGAATAAATTGTCTGTTAATACTATATTTAGTGTTTGCAGGTAGGTTCGACGCTAGATAATGTGAAGCTCCCTCGACCGAGGGCGTTACAAAAAGTTTTCAGTTTTGAGGGACCACAGGGTCCGTGAGCGCGTTGGACAGCGGCCTCGCAAGAGGTTCGACCGGCACGGCGGCGGAGACTGTGACGATGAGAGCCGGCGGTTTTCGAACGCCGGCAGATGGCGGACATGCGCGTTTCCTCAAGAGGGCAGAAATCCTCTGGGAAAAGCGCTATATGTAGACAAAAGGGACCGGACCAATGCGCATCGAGCGTCGTTTCACCAAGCCAGGACAATCTGCCTATGCGGAGATCGAATTCCGCAAGGCGCTTTCCGAGATCAAGAATCCGGATGGGTCGGTGGTGTTCCGCTTGGACAACATCGACGTGCCGGCGCAGTTCTCCCAGGTTGCCGCCGATATCCTGGCGCAGAAATATTTCCGCAAGGCGGGCGTCCCGGCACGGCTGAAGAAGGTCGAAGAGACGCAAGTCCCCTCCTTCCTGTGGCGCTCGGTCGCCGACGAGGCTGAACTGGCCAAGCTGCCGGAAGCCGAGCGCTACGGTTCCGAGACCGACGCCCGCCAGGTCTTCGACCGGCTTGCCGGTACCTGGACCTATTGGGGCTGGAAGGGCGGCTACTTCAAGTCGGAGGAAGACGCGCGCGCCTTCCGCGACGAGCTCGCCTATATGCTGGCCACCCAGCGCGTCGCGCCGAACTCGCCACAATGGTTCAACACCGGCCTGCACTGGGCCTATGGCATCGACGGTCCGAGCCAGGGCCACTTCTATGTCGACCCGTTCACCGGCAAGCTGACCAAGTCGAAGTCTTCCTACGAGCATCCGCAGCCGCATGCCTGCTTCATCCAGGGCGTGCAGGACGACCTCGTCAACGAGGGCGGCATCATGGATTTGTGG
This sequence comes from Mesorhizobium sp. M1227, assembly GCF_040318315.1. NCBI lineage: Bacteria > Pseudomonadati > Pseudomonadota > Alphaproteobacteria > Hyphomicrobiales > Phyllobacteriaceae > Mesorhizobium > Mesorhizobium sp. M1227. The sequence continues at coordinate 358,375 of NZ_JAMYLZ010000002.1, read as the reverse complement.
GTGCGTGAGGCGCGCCTGTTCAAATACGGCTCCGGCACCGGCTCCAACTTCTCGTTCCTGCGCGGCGAAGGCGAAAAGCTGTCGGGCGGCGGCCGCTCGTCGGGGCTGATGAGCTTCCTCAAGATCGGCGACCGCGCGGCGGGCGCCATCAAGTCGGGCGGCACGACGCGTCGCGCCGCGAAAATGGTCATCGTCGACGCCGATCATCCCGATATCGAGGAATTCATCGACTGGAAGGTCAATGAGGAGCAGAAGGTCGCCTCGCTGGTCACCGGCTCGAAGATCGTCAAGAAGCATCTCGAAGCGATCATGAAGGCCTGCATCAACTGCGAAGGCAATGGCGACGATTGCTTCGATCCGGCGGTCAACACCGCGCTGAAGCGCGAGATCAAGGCGGCCAAGAAGGACGCGGTGCCGGAGAACTACATCTACCGCGTCATCCAGTTCGCCAGGCAGGGCTACACCTCGATGTCGTTCAAGACCTACGACACCGACTGGGATTCGGACGCCTATCTCACGGTTTCCGGCCAGAATTCCAACAATTCGGTGTCGCTGAAGGACGATTTCCTGCGCGCCGTCGAGCAGGACGGCGACTGGCATCTCACCGCCCGCAAGGACGGCAAGGTGCTGAAGACGCTGAAGGCGCGCGATCTCTGGGAAAAGATCGGCTATGCCGCCTGGGCGTCGGCCGATCCGGGCCTGCATTTCAACACGACGATGAACGACTGGCACACCTGCGCCTCGGCCGGTGCGATCCGGGCCTCCAACCCGTGCTCGGAATACATGTTCCTCGACGACACCGCCTGCAACCTGGCCTCGATCAACCTTCTGCCCTATCGCAACGCCGACGGCACCATCGACATATCAGCCTACGAGCACACGGTTCGGCTGTGGACCATGGTGCTGGAAATCTCCGTCATGATGGCGCAGTTCCCGTCGAAGGAGATCGCCAAGCTTTCCTACGAGTACCGCACGCTCGGCCTCGGCTACGCCAATATTGGCGGCCTGCTGATGACCTCGGGTATTCCCTATGATTCCGACGAGGGCCGCGCCATCTGCGCCGCCCTCACCGCGATCATGACCGGCACGGCCTATGCCACTTCGGCCGAAATGGCCGCCGAACTCGGCGCCTTCCCCGACTACGACCGCAATGCGCAGAACATGCTGCGCGTCATGCGCAACCACCGCCGCGCGGCCTATGGCGAAAGGGACGGCTACGAGAAGCTCGCCGTCAACCCGGTGCCGCTGGTCGCCTCGGATCTCAAGCAGCAGGAGCTTGCCGACCACGCCAAGGCCGCCTGGGACCGCGCCATCGAGCTTGGCGAGGAGCATGGCTACCGCAACGCGCAGGCAACGGTGATCGCACCGACCGGCACGATCGGCCTGGTGATGGATTGCGACACCACCGGCATCGAGCCCGACTTCGCGCTGGTGAAATTCAAGAAGCTGGCCGGCGGCGGCTATTTCAAGATCATCAACCGCGCGGTGCCCGAAGCGCTGCGCACGCTCGGCTATTCCGAGGCCCAGATCGCCGAGATCGAGGCCTATGCCGTCGGCCACGGCAATCTCAACCAGGCGCCGGGCATCAACCCCGGCTCGCTCAAGGCAAAAGGCTTTACCGACGAAAAGATCGCGGCGCTCAATGCGGCGCTGAAGTCGGCCTTCGACATCAAGTTCGTCTTCAACCAGTGGACGCTGGGTGCCGACTGGGTGAAGGAGACGTTTGGCTTCACCGATGAGCAGCTCAACGATTTCTCGTTCGAGATGCTGCCGGCGCTGGGCTTTTCGAAGAAGGACATCGAGGCCGCCAACATCCATGTCTGCGGGGCGATGACGCTGGAAGGCGCGCCGTTCCTCAAGGCCGAACACCTGCCGGTGTTCGACTGCGCCAGCCCGTGCGGCAAGATCGGCAAGCGTTCGCTGTCGATCAACAGCCACATCATGATGATGGCGGCGGCGCAGCCCTTCATCTCCGGCGCCATCTCCAAGACCATCAACATGCCGAACGACGCGACGGTGGAAGACGCCAAGGGCGCCTATATGCTGTCGTGGAAGCTGGCGCTGAAGGCCAACGCGCTCTATCGCGACGGCTCGAAACTGTCGCAGCCGCTCAACGCCTCGTTGCTTGCCGACGTCGAAGACGACGAGGACGAAGCCATCGAGCAGCTGATCGCGGCGCCGGCCGCGCAGCGCGCGGTGCAGGTGACCGAGAAGATCGTCGAGCGCGTCGTCGAGCGTCTCTACCGCGACCGCGAGAAACTGCCGAACCGCCGCAAGGGCTATACCCAGAAGGCGGTCGTCGGCGGCCACAAGGTCTATCTCAGGACCGGCGAATTCGATGACGGTCGCCTCGGCGAGATCTTCATCGACATGCACAAGGAAGGTGCCGCCTTCCGGGCGATGATGAACAACTTCGCCATCGCCATCTCGCTCGGTTTGCAATATGGCGTGCCGCTCGAGGAATTCGTCGAGGCCTTCACCTTCACCAAATTCGAGCCGGCTGGCATGGTGCAAGGCAACGACGCCATCAAGAACGCCACGTCGATCCTCGACTATGTCTTCCGCGAACTCGCCGTCTCCTACCTCAGCCGCCACGACCTCGCCCATGTCGACCAGTCGGACTTCGACAAGACCGCGCTCGGACGCGGCATCAACGAAGGCAAAGCGACGCCCTTCTCCAAGGGGCTGACCCGCGGTGCCTCGCCGGTCAAGCTGGTGTCGGGTGCCGAGCCGAAAGGTTTTGCGGGTTCCGGTTCCGGAACTCCAGCCCGTACCGCCCCGACCGCCTTCTCCGGCTCCAACGTGCTGACGCTGAAGCCCGCCAGCGACGAAGCCATCGCCTACAAGCGCGACTACGAGGAGCGCGCCAGGGAACTGGTCGAGGACATCGTCTACGCGGAAGCCTCCGACCCGACGGAGCTGTTCACCGACGAGGCCGCGAAAGAAGCAGCCGAAGCCAAAGCGCTCGCCGCCAACCGGCGCCAGCAATCATTGATGCAGGGCTACACCGGCAACGAATGCTCGGAATGCCATAACTTCACGATGGTGCGGAACGGGACTTGCGAGAAGTGCGATACTTGTGGGGCTACGAGCGGGTGTAGCTGAGTTCAGACCAGCAACCGATGATTCGCATTCTAACTTAGAGCTCCGACAAAATGTCGGAGCTCTTTGGATTTTCCGATGACACACCGCACTGCTGCCGAGGCTCTTGCTAACGAAATAACTGTGCTGGGCAACGATTATGGGCTTGCCTTCCACCATTGCTGCCAAGAGCTTTGGCGGGTTTCATCCTCATGGGACCGCTATGAGGCGCTATTTGGTAGCCAGGAGCGAGTTAACCTTCTGAATGACAGTAGCGGGAGCTTCTGGCATGCGATGCAGAGCGTATTGCTCGAACATGTCTTGTTGGGCATTTGCCGATTGAGCGACACGGCCGGAACCGGGCAGCGACGGAACCTCAGCATTTGGACCTTGGTTCACCTTGATCCATCAAGATATAAGGGCAGATTGAAACAACGCGCTGAAACAGCGGCCAAAAAAACGTCGTTTGCTAGAACTTGGAGAGACAAGCGAATTGCCCACAACGACTTAGAGCAATCGACGGGTGTTGCTAATAAGCTGGCCCCTGCAACCGGAAAGAGGATAACGAGGGCAATCCTTTCGATTCATGAGGTGCTTCGATGGATCAACGCCAAGCATTTTGATAGCGACATGGGTCTTTTGGAAATGGGAGACTACGACGCTATTGAGTTGATGACGTACATTGACGACGGCAGGAAATATCGAGCTTTGAGGGAGTCAGAATATAATTCTGGAACCCGGGTTAGGTATGAAAATAGCTATGATTGGATTCGCACAGGTACGGAGCCCAGCAAACGCTATACAGTCGATTTTGACCTAAAGCTACCAAAGGCAACTAGCCGATAGACTGCCATCGTCGTCCGACTCCAATATCACTTCCCCTTTGCAGTGCTAAATCAAGCTCAGGTGAGACCGATGCGTTACGCGGTGGTGATTGAAAAAGCCGGAAACAATTTTTCCGCTTATGTGCCGGATCTGCCCGGCTGCATCGCCACCGGTGCGACGGTGCCTGAGGTTGAAGCCGAAATTCGTGACGCAATACGCTTTCATATCGAAGGCCTGCGGGCCAATGGGCTGGATGTACCCAAAGGGGGTCAGCCTGGCGGAATATGTAGAGGCGTAGAAGGTGCGATCTCCCCTTCTACCGTTGTGGGAGAAGGTGGCCTCGCGAAGCGAGGTCGGATGAGGGGTGCTCCAGCTTGGCACCGGCGGCGCTCCGTCCAACACCCCTCAACCGTCTCGGCGCTCCGCGCCGAGCCACCTTCTCCCACAGGGGGAGAAGGGGAGAGCGCGCTACCGCCAAGGCTGCAAACTCTCGTCCCGTACGTAGGCGATGATGGTATCGCAGACGGCGTTCAGATCCCGCAGCACGTCATCGTTCCAGAAGCGCAGCACGCGCCCCTCGCCTTCAATTCGGCATCCCGCTCCCGATCATAGCCCGAATCCGCGTGCTGGCTGCCGTCGATCTCGACAATCAGCCTGCCCTCGGCGCAAACGAAATCGGCGATGAACCGGCCGACCGGGACCTGACGCCGGAATTTGATGCTGTCGAGCTTGCGTCCGCGCAGCTCATGCCACAGGCGGTCTTCCACCTCGGTCGGCTCGCGTCGCATAGAGCGGGGGAAACGACGCTTGGTCGGCGCGACGGGCTGGTGCGGCATGGGACGAGGGTATCCAATCTGGGCATGACGTCCAAGGAATTTGAGACCAAGTGTGGAAAACCGAGCGCTATCCCTTCTCCCCTTGTGGGAGAAGGTGGCCTCGCGAAGCGAGGTCGGATGAGGGGTGCTCCAGCTTGGCACCGACGCACTCCGTCCAACACCCCTCAACCGTCTTGGCGCTGCGCGCCGATCCACCTTCTCCCACAAGGAGAGAAGGCAAGAGCTGCCGCTACTCCGCCTCCGCTACCATCTGCCTTCCATCAACCCAGTCGCGCCACGCCCTCTCATCACCATGGAACACGTTGAGGTCGATGCGGCCTCTTACGCCGTGCGACAGGCCGGAGCCGGAATATTGCCAGAACAGCCATTTGCGGTCGGGATAGACCTTTGATGGGTGCGCCGCCACGGCGCGCAGCCAGAACGGATAATCGGGGAAGGCGCCCCTGAGATTGTCACGGTAGAAGTCGGGCGCGGTGTAGATGATCGGGCGCTGGCCGTAATGGCGCTCCAGCCTGTCCATGAACACCTGCATCTTCTCCAGCACCTTTTGCCGCGACGGGCGACGCTTGCAGCTGGATTCGCCGTTCCACTCGACGTCGATCACCGGCGGCAGCGCGCCCTCGACCCTCGGCACATTGCGGATGAACCAGTCGGCCTGCTCGCCGGCGGTGCGGCACCAGTAGAAGAAGTGATAGGCGCCGCGCTTCAGGCCGGCGGCGTCGGCATTGCGCCAGTTCCTGGTAAACATCGGGTCGAGATGATCGCCCCCGTCAGTCGCCTTGATGTAGGCGAAATTGGCGCCCTGGGCGCGCAGCTTTCCCCAGTTCACATTGCCCTGCCAGCGCGAGACGTCGACGCCGTGGACGGCGAGGCGTCTGGGCGATGATGCCTTGCCGAAATTGATCGGCTTGGCATCGCGAAAACCATAGCGCGTGACCGGTTCGGCAAGCATTGCTGGTGCCGCGCGTGTCAGCCGCTTCGGCGGCGACATCAGCGCGATCACCTCGGCCGGCGGTTCGACGTCCTGATCGGGTACGTCCATCGCGACCTGTTGTTCGTCCTGCTCCTGTTCCGCGAAGGCGGGCGCAGCATCAGTTTTCGCAGCAGATGCCACCGGCGCGGGTGGCCGCACAACCGAGCTGGTGGTCTCGGTGGACGGCACTTGCAGCGCATCGACGCCGGAGGCCGACGTGCAGCCGGCAAGGCAGAGCGCTGCGATCGAGAAGATGACGACGCCTGATAACCGCATCTGGACCTGTACGCAAAACACAACAGACCGAAGGCAGGACAACGCCGCCGGACAAACCAAGCTGGATTCCTAACAAGAAACTACCAACAAAGTTTGAATCGAATTGTTAGGGCTTTGCAGCGGGACGTTGGCCGGGCGGAGGTGTGCTGTCCCTCCAATGTTCGGCCACCTGGCTGCCTCGCAATCCCACTTGACAACTCACGGCATGAGATTAGTCTCCACTAATCTTACGGTGTAAGGCCATACTTGGGAGGAAGTCATGCAGCCCGCCGCCTTGTCAGAATTGCAGCCCGTGGCCCCGCCCGAGCCACACTCGCCCGCCATCGGGATCGACGAGATATCTGGCGATCTCAGCCGCGTCATCGAACGCGCCGAGGTCGATGCCTGGCTCGATCTCTATCGCGCCGCCCCGGCAGACTTTGCCGCAAGGCAAGGCCTTGCCATTGCCGAAGATGGCGATCTCGTCTGGACCACCTGCACGACGATCCCGTTCATCCATTTCAACTGCGTCAAGAATTTCGGTGTCGATAGCGCAGCCACCGAGAGCCGGCTTGACGCGCTTCTGGCGCATTATCGCGAGGCCGGTATTCTGAGGCCCTGGTTCTACACCAATCCACATACCGAGCCGGCGACGCTCAGCTGCTGGCTCGAGGCGCGCGGCCTGCAGCGTCAGGGCGGGTGGGAACGCATCTTTCGCGACGCCGCGCCATTGCCAACGGAGCCGCTTTTCCCGAAGAAGAATGTCTCGGTCGAGCGGGTGACGCCGGCAACGGCAAGGGAATGGGCCGGGTTCATCGACAGCCAATATCGGTTGCCGACCTCACCGTGGTTGCTGGCGCTGGCCGGCCGACGCGGCTGGCAGCATTACATGCTGCGGCGGGACGGCGCGGTGGCGGCGGTGCGCTCGATGTTCATCGGTGCCGACGGCATGGTCTGGAGCGGCATCGACGCGCCGGTTCCCGGCACCATGGCGCCGAGCTTCGACCTCGATGCAATGCTCGGCGAAGCGATGGTGCGCGACGGACTTGCGGCCGGTGCAAAACTGTTCGTGGCCGACATCGAGGCGCCGCGCGCCGAACGCGACGGGCCGGCCTATCGCAACTATGCACGCCTCGGCTTCAAGCTTGCCTATTTCCGCAGCCATTACAGCTATTTGCCGGCAAATTCCGGCTGACCGTTTCAAGACCCTAGCCGCACAGCCACAGCTTGTGGCAGGTCGTGGCCATCAGGTGGGCCGGCGGTCCAAAACGATCGTTGACCGCCACATCGTCGTCCGCCCGGCGGACCTTTTCCTCGAGCAGCGTACGAAGTTCTGCCGGCTGCACGCGGTCGCGCTCCATCACCAGCTTGATCATCGGATCGCTCAAGAGCTCGTCCAGGGTGTTGATGCTGTCGTTCATTCCGTCGCCTCCTCGACTGCCGCCCGCACGCAATAGATAGGCAGCAATGATGGCCCGCCAATGACGCTTTGCCGGCTATCTCGTGTCGCTTCGGATTAAATTTTGTCCAGATTTCACCTCAAGCCGGAGGTGGCGCGCCTTCATATTGCGGCAGGCCGTCATCGATCTGCACCCAGGGCTGCTTCGAGGCGGTCCAGATATGCATCTCAGGCCTGAACACCGAGGGATCATCGAGGGAGCCGGTGGTGATGCCGATGATGCCGGCGGAATCGCGTCGGGAAAACATCGTCGTGCCGCAGCGGGGACAAAAGCCGCGCTTGAGATCGGGCGAGGAATTCACCGTCGCCAGCGGTCCGTCGACTGTCACATCGTCGATGCGGAACAGCACGCGCGCGTTGAAGGCGGCACCCAGTGCCTTCTGGCAGAGCCGGCAATGGCAGACGCGCTCATTGATCGGTGCCGCCTCGGCACGGTAGCGCACCGCACCGCACAAACACCCGCCCTGATATCTTGCCATCGCCCGTGTCCCTTCCCTGCGAGGATAGGCGATACCTATCGATAGGCGTGGCGGCGTCAATTGAAAAGCTTTGATGGCGCCATCCAAAGCTGTGATCCGGCCGATGGGCGATCGGCTAGATGCGCCGCGCCAAGGCCTCATCAACGAAATGCCGGCCATCGCGCAGGAGACGGCCGGCAGACAATTAACCGGGCGTCAGTTCGTTTGGTTGACGACCTCATCCCAGGTCTTGACCTTGGTCTCGCCATTGAGGAACGGCAGCGTGGCAGCTGTCAGTTCCGGCGCGAAGAACACGTCGTAGTGGGTGCGGTTCGGCAGGATCGCCAGGCGGTTTTGCGACAGGTTCTCGCGCATCCAGCCGGCGTCCTTCAACCCGCCGCCAAGCATCTGGTAGAACTTGATCTCGTGCTCGGGCTGGTACATGTCGCTGTCGCCGAACACCAGCATGACCGGCATTTTCAGCTTCGGCACGTCGGCTGAATAATCGTAGTCCTTGCGCATATAGGCGCCGAGCTGGTCGAGCAGTTTCGGAAAATCCTCCGGATGCGGCGCGACCGCGACATAGGATTTGTACATCGGCGTGTCCTTCATCATGTCGGCCATCGCCGCGCCGACTTGTGCCTGCTGGCCACGCATTTCGGCGTAGAAGCCGTCCGCGGCGTAGCCGGTCGAGACCAGCACCAGGCGGCGCACCGTTTCGGGATGCTGCACGGCCATGCGGAAGGCGACGCCGCCACCCAGCGAATAACCCATGACGTCGACCTTGTCGTAGCCGAGTGCCTTGACGATCGCCGCCATGTCGTCGCCCATCGCCTCCAGGCTGAGCGGCCGGTCGCCGAGCGCGGTGCGGCCATGGCCCTGCAGGTCGACCCCGATCACGGTGCGGTTCTCGGTAAGCTTCGGCAGCATCGGCGCGAACATGTCGATCGTGCCGAGACCGCCATGCAGCAGAAGCAGCGGCTCGCCCTTGCCATAGACGGCGTAATAATAGTTCAGGCCGTTGATCGGCAGCAGGCCGGATTTTTCCGGCGTCGGCAGTGTTGCGGTTGCGGTCGTCATGGCGGGCTTGGCCTCCTCTGCGTTGATGGTGCCCGGCGCGGCAAATAGCGCGGCGGCCGAGGCGAAAATGGCGAAAAATACCGATCTGGACATCAGTCTCCCTCTCCCGTTTGCATCAAAGTCGCTTGGCGACCTCCTCAAGCTGGTCGGCGCACTGGCCCCAGCCCTCGTGAAAACCCATTTTCTCGTGCTGTTCGCGGTCGGCGACCGACCAATGCGCGACGCGGGCAATGTAGCGGGTCTTGCCCTCGCCCTCGTCCTCAAAGGTCAGCGCGACCGTCATGAACGGCTTTTCGGACGGCTCCCACGCCTTCGTATAGGCATCGGTGAAGACGAGCTTTTTGCCCGGTAGGACTTCGAGGAAGATGCCTGGATTCGGGAACTCCTTGCCGTCGGGATCGGCCATGACGACAAGGGTGGAGCCACCGGTCCGCACATCCAATTCGGCGCGCGGCGTCATCCACGGCTTCGGCGAGAACCATTGCGTCAACAGCTTTGGCTCGGTCCAGCAGCGATAGACGTTCTCGTGCGGCGCATCGATGATGCGCGCGAGAACCAGCTCGCGGTCGGAGTTGGGGGCGATGTCGAGCTTGGTGGTCATGGTGTTTCCTCACACGTCGGTTTTGGCTTCCGTGTCTAGGACGAACCGACACGACGCAAGCCGACACGGCCCGCGAAAAAATCCGCGGGACAGGAGATTCGAACGACGGAAATAAGTGGCTTCAGTGGCGCTTGGCTTGCACCAGATAGGCGTCGATCTCGGTCTCGCCGAGCCACTTGGCCGCTTCCAGCCGATGCAACCCTTCGACCAGGATATGGCGCTTGCCGTCATGGCGCACCTGGATCGGCATCTTCATGCCGTTTTCCAGAATGTCCTCGGCCAGATGGCGGACGGTCTCGGGATGCAGCGTCTTTTTGCGCGCCGTCGGTACGTAGATATCGTTGACCCTAACCTTTTGCACTCTCAGCATGTCGGCTCCCGTGGCGGACAAGGCCGCGTTTTGTGAGATAGTCTGTTTGTCCGGCAACGCCAAGGGAGCGCCCGGCAATGGCTGGCCCGATCGTTTCCAATTGACGCTTGGCCGGCGGATGGCCGAAATGGCGGCCTTCGACCTTAGCGGTGTCCATGAACCACCTGCCGACCGAGTTTCCCGATTTCGGACTGACGCCGGAGCAGCGACGCCAGGCGGTGCGCAGCCATTACTGGGAATGGCCCGGTATGGATGGCGGGCGCGGCGAAATCTGGTGCTACAGCGACCGTTTTTCCTACCGTCCTGGCGACATGGTGGCGCTGCATGTCAGTTCGACGGCCGCCAGTTTCGGCATCGCGATCATCCGCGACGGCGGCGCGGAAACGACAATGTTCGAAGGGACCGGAATCGCGGCGCGCTGGCAAGATACGCCGGACCAATGTTCGGTCGAAGGCTGCGGCTGGCAAGCGTCGTTCGAGTTTCGGATCGGCGACGACTGGCCGTCCGGCGCCTATCGCGTGACGCTGACAGCAGATGGCCGGGACGGCAAGCCGATCCGCTGTCATCACCTTTTCATCGTCGCGCCGCAGCCCGGCAAGAAGCCTGGCCGTGTGCTGCAGGTGGCGGCCACCGGCACCTGGCTCGCCTACAACACATGGGGCGGTTCCAACCATTACGAAGGCATCACCGGGCCAGGCCGGGACCAATATGCACGAATGGTGTCGACGCAGCGGCCTTGGTGCCGCGGCTTCGTCGAGCTGCCCAGGGACGCGCCGCGCGTGCCGCTCGAAGTCGCCGTGCCGCCGAAAACCGTGCCGCGCTATCCGCATATGGAATGGGCCTTTGCCACCGGCCATTCGAAGAAATACGCCTCAGCCGGCTGGGCAAGCTACGACAGCCATTTCTTCCGCTTCGCCGAGCGTGCCGGCTACGCCGTCGATCTCGCCAGCCAGCACGATCTCCATTTTTCGCCCGACATTCTCGACGGCTATGACTGCGTCGTCCTGGTCGGCCACGACGAATATTGGACTTGGGAAATGCGCGATGCGGTCGACACCTATGTCGAGCGCGGCGGTCATGCGGCGCGCTTTGCCGGCAATTTCATGTGGCAGACCAGGCTGGAGGACGAAGGCCGCCGGCAGGTCTGCTACAAATACCGCGCCCGTGCCGAGGACCCGGCCTATCGCGGCGGCGATATAAGGCGCGCCACCAATTCCTGGGAAGCGCCGGAAATCGGCCGGCCGGGTGCGGCGTCCTTCGGGCTTAACGCGACAAGAGGCGTCTATGCCGGCTGGGGCGGCTGCGCGCCGCGCGGCGTACGCGGCTTTCCGGTCTACCGGCCGGAGCATTGGGCGTTTGCCGGCACCGGCATCTACTATGGCGATCTGCTCGGCGCCGACAGCCATGTCTATGGCTACGAGGTCGACGGGCTCGATTTCGAGATCCGCGGCGGCCTGCCCTACCCCACGACCACTAGCGGTGCGCCGGACGGCCTGCAGGTGCTCGCGGTCGGCATGGCGAGCCAGGTCGAGGAAAGCGCCGACATTGCGTTCGAGGACCAGTTTCTCGGCGACGAGGACGGACGCTTCACCGCCGAGACGCTGTTCGGCGAGGCAAGCGATGCCAACCTCGACAAGGTCAAACGCGGCAACGGCATGATCGTCAATTTCCCGCGCGGCAAAGGCGAGGTGTTTCACGCCGGAAGCTGCGAATGGGTTGCCGGCCTGCTAAGGCAGGATGCGATTGTCGAGCGCGTCACCAGAAATGTCCTTGACCGCTATCTTGGAAAGCCATGACATGTTGAAGTCTCCTGCCCCGGAAACTCGCGAAGCCTCGCATCTGTTTTATCTATCCAGCCTGCGCCGGCCGCTGATCGACCGCGCCGAAGGCATCTACATGTGGACGCAGGATGGCCGCCGCTTCATCGACGGATCGAGCGGTCCGATGGTTGCCAATATCGGCCACTCCAATCGCAACGTGCTCGACGCGATGAAACGGCAGATGGACCGCGCCACCTTCGCTTACCGTCTGCATTTCGAGAACGAACCGGCCGAGGAGCTCGCGCGGCAGCTGGCCGCCAAACTCCCTGAAGGCATGGACCGCATCTTCTTTGTCTCCGGCGGCTCGGAAGCGACCGAATCCTGCATCAAGCTGGCGCGGCAATGGGCGGTCGCCACCGGCCAGCCCAGCCGTTGGAAGGTGATCTCGCGCTTTCCCTCCTATCATGGTGGCACGCTCGGCGCGCTCGCCGTTACCGGCGACGATGCGCTGTCCGAAACATTTGTGCCGGTGATGCAGATGATGCCGACCGTGCCGGCGCCCATCGCCTGGCGCGACCGCGACAATCTTTCGATGGAACAGCGCGGCATCCGCTACGCCGACATGCTGGAGGAAAAGATTCTCGCCGAGGGACCGCAGAGCGTGCTCGCCTTCATCATGGAGCCGGTCGGCGGCGCTGCCACGGCAGCACTGGTGGCGCCCGACAGCTACTATCCGCGCATCCGCGAGATTTGCGATCGCTACGGCATCCTGCTCATCCATGACGAGGTGATGAGCGGTGCCGGCCGCACCGGAAAATTCCTCGGCGGCGACCACTGGAACTGCAAGCCCGACATCGTCGCGCTGTCGAAGGGGCTGGGCTCGGGCTATGCGCCGCTCGGCGCGCTGGCGGCACCGATGCGGCTGGTGCAGCCATTGCTCGCGTCGGGCGGCTTTCAGCACGGCCACACCTACGCCGGCAACCCGCTCGCCTGCGCCGCCGGGCTCGCCGTACTCGGCGAAATGGACCGTCTCGGCCTGATCGCCAATGCGGCTGACATGGGCGAGCTTTTGATGGACGAGTTGAAGCGATTGGCGAAGCGGTTTCCATTCATCGCCGACGTCCGTGGCAAGGGCCTGCTCACCGGTGCCGAGATGCTTGCGGATCCCGACACTCTGAGGCCGATCGAGCCTGCAAAGAAGGCCACCCAGCGGCTGCTCGACCTCGCCTATGAGCGCGGCCTGATCATCTACGGACGCAAGGTCAAGGGCGGCGTCGACGGCGACAATTTCATGGTCGCGCCGCCGATGATCGTCACCGCCGCGCAGATCGGCGAGATCATATCCATCATCGGCGACTCGCTCGAGGTGCTGGCCGGCGAGCTCGACCTGCCGGTCGAAGGCTGAGAGGCGAACCATGGCGTCGCGAAAAGTCATCATCACCTGCGCCATCACCGGGTCGGTACACACCCCGTCGATGTCGCCGCATCTGCCCGTGACGCCGGACCAGATCGCCGCAGACGCGATCGCCGCCGCCGAGGCCGGCGCTTCGATCCTGCATCTTCATGCCCGCGACCCTAGGGATGGGCGGCCGACCGCCGACCCCGAGGTGTTCATGCAGTTCCTGCCGCGCATCAAGCAGGCGACCGACGCGGTGATCAACATCACCACCGGCGGATCGTCGCTGATGACGCTCGACCAGCGGCTGGCCGCGCCGCTCAGGGCCGAGCCGGAAATGTGTTCGCTCAATATGGGTTCAATGAATTTTGCGCTGTTCCCGATGCTCGAGCGGCCGCGAGAATGGCAGCACGAATGGGAGCCGAAGCTGCTCGAGGCTACCCGCGACACGATCTTCAAGAACACCTTTGCCGATATGGAGACGGTGCTCGAGAAGCTCGGGCGTGGTTGCGGCACGCGCTTCGAATTCGAGTGCTACGATGTCGGCCATCTCTATTCGCTGGCGCATTTTCGCGATCGTGGACTGGTGTCCGGACCTTTATTCATCCAGTTTGTTTTGGGCATTCTTGGCGGCATCGGCGCAGATCCAGAAAACCTGATCCATATGAAGCGCATCGCCGACAAACTGTTCGGCGACAGCTACCGGTTTTCGGTGCTGGCCGCCGGACGCCACCAGATGCCGATGATCTCGATTGCGGCGGCGATGGGCGGCAATGTCCGCGTCGGGCTGGAGGACAGCCTCTACGACGGGCGCCAGCTCGCCAAGTCCAATGCCGACCAGGTGCGCTGCATCCGCAGCGTGCTCGACGGATTGTCGCTGGACGTCGCGACGCCGGCCGAGGCGCGGCAGATGCTGGCGCTCAAGGGCGGCGACCGCGTGGCGTTCTGAGATGCGAACGTGACCAACCCACCGTCAAGAGACATTGTCATCCGGCCCGGGACCGTCGAGGACGTCGAAACGATCCACGCCGCGCTCCTGCGGCTCGGCGCGCATGTCGGCGCACATCAGGAGATCACCTCGACGGCTCAGGATCTCCGCACCTATGGCTTTGGCGAAAAGCCTGCCTTCTCAACCTTGATCGCCGAAGTCGGTGGCGAATTTGCCGGGCTGTGCCTGTATTTCCCGATCTTCTCGACATGGATGGGACGGCCCGGCGTCTATGTGCAGGACCTCTATGTCGAGGACCGTTTTCGTGGCCGCAGGATCGGCGAACGCCTGCTGCGCCGGGTCGCGGCGCAATGCCGGAAGGACGGCGGCGCCTATCTCAGGCTGTCCGTCGATACCGACAACGAGACCGCCAAGGCTTTTTACGAACGATTGGGCATTGCCTGGTCGAGCTACGAGCAGGTGCAGAAGATCGTCGGCGACGCCTTTTTCGCCTTTGCCGATGCACCGGAGGAGCCAACATGAAAGCCTTCTATGCCGAAGAACAGAAGCGCCACGACCCGAAGGCGTTCCTCTCAAGCGGCGCGCCGCAGCCCAATCCGGAAAAGCCGGAACGGGTCGAGCGATTGTTGGCCGGCGCAAAGGCTGCCGGCTGCACGATCGAACGGCCGCGGGATCACGGGCTCGGCCCGATTGCCGCGGTACATACGCCGGAATATCTCGATTTCCTTCACCATATCTTCGCGCGCTGGCAGCGCATCGAGGGCGCCTCGGCTGAGGTCATCCCCAACATCCACCCGATCGCGCGGAACGGCTCCTATCCGGCCTCGGCGGTCGGCCAGGCCGGCTATCACATGGCCGACACCGCCTGCCCGATCTCCGGCGAGACGTGGCAGAGCGCGCTTTGGAGCGCCTGGAGCGCGGTTGAAACCGCCGAGGCGGTGATGTCGGGAGCGCCGGCCGCCTATGCGCTGTGCCGGCCGCCCGGCCATCACGCCTTTGCCGATGTCGCCGGCGGCTTCTGCTTCATCAACAATTCGGCCGTCGCTGCACAGGTTCTGCGCAAGCAGGCGGCGCGGGTGGCGATCCTCGATGTCGACCTGCACCACGGCAACGGCACGCAAGGCATCTTCTATGCCCGGCCGGACGTGCTCACCGTGTCGCTGCATGCCGACCCGGTGCGCTTCTACCCGTTTTTCTGGGGCTATGGCGACGAGCGCGGCGAAGGCGCCGGCCTCGGCTACAATCTCAACCTGCCGCTGCCGCGCAAATCCGGCGATGCAGCGTTCCTCGAAGCGCTGGAGGCATCGTTCCAGCGCGTCAACACCTTCTCGCCCGATGCGCTTGTGGTGGCGCTGGGGCTAGATGCCTTCGAAGGCGATCCGTTCGGCGGGCTGTCGGTGAGCACGCCTGGTTTTTCGCGCATTGGCGAGGTGATCGCCGGGCTCGGCTTGCCAACGGTCATCGTCCAGGAAGGCGGCTATCTCTGCGACGAGCTCGGCGACAATCTCACCGCCTTCCTCACCGGTTTTGGCGGCGCCCACAAGCGATGATCCGCCCGCGAGGGCCGCTCAGGATCGTTCCTGCCTCAGCATGGCGACAACGCGGTGCACGCTCTCCAGCGTCTCGTCGATTTCGGCTGAAGTGTTGTAATGAGCGATGCCGATGCGCACCACCCCCTGCTCGGCCGGAATGCCGAGCTGGTGGACGATCTCCCAGGCGTAGTTGTGGCCGGACCACAGGAAGATGTTTTCGGCATTCATCTGCCGCACGATCGTCTCCGGCACGATGCCTTCGACAGTGAACGACACCGTCGGCACACGCTCATTGATCCGCTTCGGATCGGTGATGCCGTGGATGGTCAGGCCGGCAATATCCGACAGACCGTCGATCAGCTGTTGCGCCAGCGGGTTCTCGTAAGCGATTGAAACTTCGAAGGCCTTGGCGATTTTCAGCCGACGCGATCCTTGCGCGCCGGCTGCCGCGCCCAACTCGGCAAAATAATCGACAGCCGCCGACAGGCCGGCCATCAATTCAATTTGCGGCGTGCCGAGCTCGAAGCGCTCCGGCAAGGCATTGGACGAGCAACGGCATTTATACGGCTTAAGCGCATCGATAACGTCCAGCCTGCCCCACAAAATCCCCATATGCGGGCCGAAGAACTTGTAAGCCGAGCAGATCAGGAAATCGCAGCCGAGGTTTTGGACGTCGATCAGGCCATGCGGCGCGAACTGGACGGCATCGACGTAGACCAACGCACCAGCCCGCCTGGCGATGCCGGTCAACGCCTTCACCCGGTTGATCGACCCGGTGAGATTGCTGGCGTAGTTGAGCGCGACGAGCCGCGTCCTCTCGGAAAGCAGCGCGGCGAGCGCCGCCTCTTCGATCTGCCAGCTCTGCTGGTCGAAGGGCAGCCAGCGCACGACAAGGCCAAGGTCTTCTGCCAGTTGCAGCCAGGGCGAGACGTTGCCCTCATGGTCCATGCGGGTGAGGATGATCTCGTCCCCGGGCTTCATCGTGCGGCCGAGCGTTCGCGACATGTGGTAGGTCAATGTCGTCATGTTGGCACCGATGATAATTTCCTGCGGGCTCGCAGCGCCGAGAAAATCCGCCATCGCCAGATGGGCCTCGTCCCCGATGCCTTGTGCTGCAACGGTGGTGTCGAAGAAGCCGCCGAGGTTGGCATTCGTGGTCAGCAAGCAACGCGATACTGCGTCCCCCACCGCCTGCGGGACCTGCGTGCCGGCAGGATTGTCGAGATAGATGCGCCGGCGGCCCTTGTCGGTCAGCGACAAAGCCGGAAATTTCGCGCGCACCGCGTCGATCCGGAAGTCCACGGCTGTTCCCCTCTCCTTATGACGATCGGACAACCACGTCCCGACGCATCAAGGGCACGGATTGCCGACGCGCTGGTGGATCGCATCAACGGCTTTCTGCATGTCCTCGGTCCAGACCACGTCGGCGGAAGAGAGCGCCATTTCGAGTTGCGAAATGGTGGTGGCGCCGATGATGTTCGAGGTGACCAAGGGCCGGTTCGAGACATAGGCATTGGCAAACAGCGCCGGCTCCATGCCGAAGGTGCGCGCCAACCGGTTGTATTCGAGCTGCACGTCGGCAGCATTCGGAGTCTCGTAGCGCTGGCCGCGGTTGAACAACTGCGAGCGCGAGCCCTGCGGCCGCGCGCCATGATCGTATTTGCCGGTCAAATAGCCTTGCGCCAGCGGCGAATAGGCAAGCAGCGACACCTGCTCGCGCTCGCAGACTTCGGCTAGGTTCACCTCGAAGGTGCGGTTGACGAAATTATAGGCGTTCTGCACGGAGGCGACGCGCGGACCGAGGCCCTTGTCGGCTTCGCCAATGAAACGCATGACGCCCCAGGAATTCTCGTTCGACAGGCCGAAATGGCGGATCTTGCCGGCCTTCACCAGTTCATCGAACACGGCAAGCGTCTCGGCGATCGGCGTCTCGCCCTCCGGCACGCCGGCGGCATCGGAGCGTCGCGGCACGGCGCCGATGCGGTTCGGATTGGCGCCCCACGGCACGTCGCGTTCCGGCCAATGGATCTGATAGAGGTCGATGTAATCGGTGTTGAGCCTGGCGAGTGACTTATCGATAGCGTCGAAGATATCGGCGCGCACCAGCCTAGACGGGCGGTCGCCGCGAAACCAAGTGTTGGCGGTACGACCAACTACCTTCGAGGCGATGATCACCTGGTCGCGATTGCGCTTTTTCTTCATCCAATTGCCGATGAATGTCTCGGTACGGCCTTGTGTCTCCGCCTTGGGCGGGATCGGATAGAGTTCGGCGGTGTCGATGAAATTGACGCCGCGAGCAAACGCCAGATCCATCTGGGCGTGACCGTCCGCCTCGGTGTTCTGCTGGCCCCAGGTCATCGATCCGAGGCAGATTTGCGACACGAAAAGATCGGTCTGGCCGAGACGGCGTTTGTGCATGGAGTTTCTCCGGCGGGAATTTTGCGCGGCTGCGCGAGGAGGAAGCAATAGCATACAGGAAAGCGTCGCCCGCTTCCAAGCCCACCGACGGCAGGCCAGGCGACTTTCCCAGGACGCCGGCGGACGGAGTTTATCCCTGCGGCTAACAAAAAAGCCGGACTGCATGTGAATGCAGTCCGGAATTTCGCCAGGAATGGCGAGGAAAAACCGGCCAAGTGCCGGCACTGACTCTACGGTCGAAGCGCCACAGAAGTTTCGCCGGAACAGCCGAATTATGTCAAAAAAGATCGGGGCAGCATGGCTGCCATGCGGATGCTGCACTGCACAATTGTCATGATCTGCCTATATTGACGGCCGTGGAGGTTCAATAAAGGGGCTTGAATCATGGGATTCTTCACTGAAATGTTCGCCCGTCCGCGTCCGCGGGAACAGCTGCGCTATCGCGCGGCACTGGCGCTGCTCCATTCGATGAGCAATGCCGATCGCGCCGATATCGGCGTCAAGGCGTCCGATTTCCCGCGCATCGCCCGGGAAATGTCGCTGCGCTAAACAGTGCACCGCGAGATATCCCGGCGCGGCCGGGATATCTCCCGAGCGAATCTCAACGCAATCCGAGGAAAATCGACTTGCCCAATGGCACGCCGTTGTGACGCAGGATGTCATAGGCGGTGGTCAGGTGGAAATAGAAATTGGGCATGGCGGCATGCAGCAGATACTGCATTCCCGGCATCGACACCTCGCGCCCCGCAAGCCTCAGTTCGACCATTCTGTCATCTGAACCATCGAATTCGGCCGCCGAGAACGTGGCGAGTAGATCGAGCGTCTTGGTTATGCGCGCCTGCAGCTCGGGGAAGCTCGCCTCATTGTCCTCGTATTTTGGCACCTCGCGCCCGGCAAGCCGCGACGGCGCGCCCTTGGCGTGATCGGTGGCAATCTGTACCTGCCTGGTCAGGGCGAACATGTCCGGCGCCAGCCTCGCCGTGAGATACACCTGCGGGTCGATCTTGCGGTCAGCCGCATTTTGCTCGGCAATGTTCAGCACATTGGCTAGTGCCTTCAGCCTCGCCGAAAATACCGGCACGGATGCTTCATACATTGATATGGTCACAAGAAATCTCCACGCGGCCCGACTGCCCACGGCGAGAGGTAGCGCTTTCGCAGGCGATTGTTCAAGCGTCACCACGCCGCCGCAATCGATATGATAGGATTTTTCATCGAGTGGAGGTTCCCGATGAGACGCGCCTTGTTCGCAGCGACCGCTTTTTTCTCCCTTGCCGCTACCAGCCAACCGGTGCTCGCCGCCGACGCGCCTTACATAGACGACAGGTCGGATGCCGAAGCGGTCATCCGGTCGCTCTACAGCGCCATCAGCCGGCACGAGTTCGCGCGCGCCTGGGACTATTTCGGCGACACCAAGCCGGCTAAAGATTTCAACTCCTTCGTCAAAGGCTATGACGGCACCGACACGGTCGAAGTCAAAACCGGCGGCGTATCCGAAGACGGTGCTGCCGGCAGCATCTACTACAGCGTTCCCGTCGCCATCCGGGCGACGGCCAAGGACGGCAGCGAAAATGTCTTTGCCGGTTGCTATACGCTGCGCCAGATCAATGCCTCGATCCAGGAACCGCCATTTCGCGCAATCTTCATCGACAAGGGTGCGCTGAAACCCTCAAAGGCCGATTTCGAAGATGCCGTGCCGGCAAGCTGCGGCGAAGGACAGCCGCCGCCGAAGAAGGACGCAGCGCTTGAGCAGGCCAACAAGGCGTTTGCCGCGACTTATGGCGACCAGTGCGACAAGGACATGCCCGGCGGCGATCCGCGAGGAGAGCCGGACGCCTACTCGCTCCGCTACAAGGATGCGGGGGCGGCCGAAAACGAGCCCGAACGCGAGACACGGCTGTTTCGCTTTTTCTGCTCGATGGCCGCCTACAATGAGAGCGCAGTCTATTACATCTACGACGACGTATCGGGCGTCCGGCAATTGCAATTCGCGTCACCGGAACTCGATATTCGCTATGAGAACAACAATAGCGAAGGCAAGGTCGAGGGCATCAACATCATCGGCTTCCAGACTGACGACCAGTTGGTCAACTCCGAATATGACGAGGCCACCAAAACGATTTCATCCTTGAACAAGTGGCGCGGCGTCGGCGACGCCTCGTCGGCCGGCACCTACCTGTTTCGCCACGGCAATTTCTCGCTGGTGCAGTATGAGGTCGATGCCTCTTATGACGGCGAGATCAACCCGCAGACCGTGCTCGACTACAACACCGCGCCCTAAGGGACGTTCGATAACATCCAGTTGAGTGTGCCTCGCCAGTCGGTCATGCGGATCGGCGTGCCATGTGTGCCGGTCTCGAAGCGGACAAAGCGGGTCGGGTAGGCTTTCGATTTGCCCAGAATCGATCGGAAGAAGGCTTCCTGTTTCTCGATTGGAAACACCGGGTCTTTGCTGCCCTGGCCGAAGAAGACCGGCACACGGCGCTTGAATGCGGAGCTTGAGAAGAAACTCTCGTCCCACAGCGAGCCGAGCAGCAGCAGCCCGTCGATGCGCCCGCCGGTGTCCTTGCGGGCGGCCAGCTTCCAGCACAACGCGCCGCCCATAGAGCCGCAGGCGACGAAGATTTTTGCGCGCGGCGACTGTTCGGCATAGTGGCCGATCAATGCGGCGATCTGGGCGGCACCGGTGTCGCCGAAATCGGAAAAATCCGGCGACAGATAGAGGCCGCCATTACCGGCCATCAGGTTCTTGATACGGTTGAAATTGCCACCGAAAGTGAAATCGTCAGCACCCTGCTTACGGCTGCCGCCCTGCCCGTGCAGATAAAGCACGATGATGCTGGCGCCCCCGGTCTTGCCGACAGCAATGTGGCGGACATCGCCTGCATCGGTCGGCAGCAAGAGATCCTGCTGCACCTTACGCACGCCGGTGTCGGTGTATTGCGCGTGCACACGACGCTCAGGCACTTCGTCACGAGCGTTGATGTCGCGCAGCTCACGATAATCGACAACCGTATAGGCGCCGTTGTTTTCGGACGAGAGCGTGCCCGGGTAGGCGAACAGATCGTCCTTGAAGGGTTTGAGTTCGAGAGCGTTGGCGTAGGCGGCACAAGAGAGCGACAAAAGAATCGCCATCAGCAGGGCCGGGAGGCCGAAGGGAGGCAAGCGGAACCGGAAGCAGGAACGAAAGGCCATCCCTCAGCCATGCGTTTTTCGGCTTCGGTTTGTCAATCCTGCAGCACGCCGCCGACGCCTTCCAGCGCCTCGCGCGTGTCGACGTCGACGGCTGCCCCTTCGCCGATCTCGACATCGATGACGTCTAGCCCTTCGGCCTCGACCAGATGGCGGGCGCCGGTATCGCCTTCGAGGTGAGCGATCGCGGCAAACAGCGAACGCGGCAGCAGCACCGGATTGCCGCGCCGCCCGTCGTGCGAGGCCCGCACCACCGATCGGCCTTCGGACCTGCGGAACGCCTCAATCAGCCTGTCGAGGTCGGCCGAGGCGACGCCGGGCATATCGCCGAGGACAATCATGGCGCCGGCGGCGTCGCCGGAAATCTTGGCGATGCCGGCCTTCAGCGACGAAGACAGACCCTCGCCGAAATCCGGATTGTCGGCGAAGGTCACATCGAGGCCAGACAGTGCATCGCGCACGCGCTCGCGCTGGTGGCCAGTGACGACGATAGTGGCCCCGGCTTTCGAACCGACCGCGCGTTCGGCAGTGCGACGGACCAGCGGCTTGCCATCGAAGAGCGCCAAGAGCTTGTTCGGCCCGCCCATGCGGCTGGAGCGGCCGGCGGCCAGAAGCACGATCTCGACCTTTGGTTCGGCTTTGGCCGGCAATGGCTCGCGCGGCTGCGGCCGCGTCGGAATTTCCATCAACAGCCCGCCGACACCCATGCCGGCAATATCCCTGGCGGTCACGTCGAGACCGGCGATCAGCCGGTCAAGCACCCAGTCGAAGCCGTTCTCCTTGGGACTGCGGGCGCAGCCCGGCGCACCGATGATGCGCTTGCCGCCTAGAGTGCCTAGCACCAGCAGATTGCCGGGATCGACCGGCATGCCGGCGCGGATGACAGTGCCGCCTGCCTTTTCGATGGCAGCGGGAACGACGTCGCCGAAATCGGCCATCGCCGAGGCGCCGAAGATAACCACCATATCGTTGTCGCGGATCAGCGAGGCCGCAGCCTCGGCGACGGGGATAATTTCATGCAGGGTTCGACGCTCCGCCGTCAGCCTGCCGCCCGAACGCGCCAGGCGCGCTTCGGTGACGCGCAGCGTCTTGTCGAGCACGCTGGGTTTGATGCCGGGCAGCACCGTCTGGATGACGCCGACGCGCACCGGCTGATAGGCGTTGACCGCAAATATCTCGCCGCCGGCGCAGATCCTTGCCACGGCATCGACCAAAGCGGAGGCGACCGCAAATGGGATGATCTTCACCGTTGCTACCATCTGACCTTTTTCGACCGGCGCATGCTGCGCGAGCGTGGCGATGGTGATCGTCGGATCGACGGCGTTGATGGCGTTGATCATCGCCGCGTCGACGGTGAACATGCCGGCAGCCTGCGCGTGGAGGTTGACCCTGCCGGTCGCGGCGGGCTTCGCCTCGATGTTGCGATGGATCATGGATGCGGCGATCTTTTCGGCAGCGACGTCCTCGCTGAGATCATCGGGCGCCAACACCGCCGCTACGACCTCGGAAATGCCAGCGGCCTTCAACAGGGACACATCCCCGGCGCTTAGCCTGTGCGCCTTGCGGAAGCGGCGCTCTCCGACTGTGGTGGCGTGCGCAAGCACTGCCCCTTCGGCCGTATCGATCGCAACGGGACCAAATTTCACGCGACCGCGCCTTTGGATTCGAGGCCGCGGGAGCGAAAGGCGTGGATCGCTTGCGCCAACACCGCGACGGCGATCTCGGCCGGGCTGGCAGCCCCAATGTCGAGGCCGATCGGGGCATGAATGCGGGCGATCTGGTCGGCGGTCGCTCCCGAAGCCAGCAGGCGTTCCACACGTTTGGCGTGGGTCTTGCGGCTGCCGAGCGCGCCGACATAAAAGCAGCCGGCGTCGAGCGCCGCCTTCAGCGCGAAATCGTCGATCTTCGGATCGTGGGTGAGAGCAGCCAGCGCCGTATAGCTATCGAGCGGCTGACGCGTCAGCACATCCTCTGGCCATTCGGCATGCAGCGCGATATCGGGAAAACGATCGGGCGTGGCAAAGGCCGTTCGCGGATCGATGATCTCGACAGGATAGCCGGCGATCCTGGCCATCGGTGCCAGCGCCTGGCTGATGTGGACGGCGCCGATGACCACCAGGCGAGGCTGCGGCAGATGTGCGTTGAGGAAGAAGGTCCGTCCCTCAGCTTCGACCGAACCGGAATTGCCCGTGCGAAATGCCTTGGCGACGGCCGCCCCGAGTTCGCCGGCTACCCGGTCGCCCTCGCGCACGACACGGTCGCGGCCGTCGCCGAGATCGGTGACCAGGATTGCCGCGCGGCGGGCGCGGCGTTCGGCGTTGAGTGTCTTCAGCGCATAGGGATCCATTCGAGATCAACCCAATCTTTCTACATAGACCTTGATGCGGCCGCCGCATGACAGGCCGACTTGCCAGGCGGTCTCGTCTGCGACGCCGAATTCGAGCATTTTGGCCTTGCCGCTATCGATAACATCGACCGCCTCGGCGACCACGGCGCCTTCGACGCAGCCGCCCGAGACGGAGCCGTGGAAATTGCCTTCGGCGTCGATGACCAGGTGGCTGCCGACCGGGCGCGGCGCCGAGCCCCAGGTCTCGACCACGGTGGCAATGGCGACATCCTTGCCGTCCTTCATCCAGCCCTCCGCGATGATCAGCGGGTCGCGGGCCTCATCGAGATAGATACTGCGTTCCATGATTTTCTCCCTGGCAGACATGTGGTTATGCGACGCGCTTCACGCCAGCCTCGATCCACGGGCGCGCGTCGACCGAACGCATAAAAAACAGCACGGTTGCCAGCGACCGGTCCGCCACATAATCCGCACGGGTCAACAGATCGAGCGTCTCGTCGATCGTCCGCGGCGCCGGACGCGGTTTTCAACTCGGTCATCCTGTCTTCGCCGACGCGGCCATCTGAAAGCCTCTACAAAGCGTGGTACCCGCGGTTGTGATAGATCAGCGGCCGCAAATTATCGCCGATGCGCAAACCTGTAACCTTGCCAAAAAGCACACGGTGGGTGGCCAGATCCTTGGAGTCGATGAGTTCGCAGTCGAAGACGGCGAGCGCACCCTTCAGCGTCGGCGCACCGGTCGAGATCACATCCCATTCGGCCAATGCGAAACGCTCCTCGACCGGCAGGCCGGTAATGCCGGAAAAGCCGATCGACAGCGGCTCCTGATCCGAAGCCAACGTGTTCAGGGCAAATTTGCCGTTTTCCACGAACGGCTCGTTCTTGGGATTTTCACGATTGAGGCAAACCAGGATGGTTGGCGGCGTATCCGACACCGAGCAGGCCGCGATCACCGTTGCGCCGCGCCTGCCGGCAGGGCCATCGGTGGTGATTACATGCACATGGCCAGCAAAATGGGCCATCGCGTCGCGGTAGGCCTGCGGCCCGATGTCATTCTTCTTCAGCACCGATGATTTTCCACTAGTCAGAACCAACCGTTATATATGGGGGGATATTGCAGGCCACAAGCGAAGTGCTTGACCTATATCCCGAATTCGCGTGTTGCGCCAAAGCTGGCCAGCCTTTAGGTCTTGACGGCATTGGCGCCGGCAGAACACGCGATCGGCGCGGAGGAATTCTTCGCTCGCATGCGACGTTGGACAACCACAATAGCGGTGCTGGCCTGGCTCTCGGTCGCCGGTAGTGCGAGCGCCGAGACGCTGCGGGTCGGCGTCGCGGCACCTTTGTCGGGGCCGTCGGCAATCCTCGGCAAACAGATCGAGGCCGGCGCGACAATGGCGGCTGAAGCTGACGGTACCGAGATCAGGACGATCGATGACGCCTGCACGGCCGACGGTGGCGCCGCCGCCGCGCGGGAATTCACCGCGGCCAAGGTCAACGTCGTCATCGGGTTTTTGTGCACCGACGCAATCGAGGCGGCTCTGCCGATCCTCAAGGATGCCGGCATACCGGTGATCACAGTCGGCGTTCGCACGGAAAGCCTGACCGACCGGCGCGCCAAGACCGGATGGCCGATCTATCGTCTCGGGCCGCGCGGCGACGACGAGCGCAATGCCGTCGCTGCCATCCTCACCCGCCTATGGCAGACCGAGCTGTTCGCCATCGTCGACGACGGTACGATCTATGGCCGCGAAATGGCCGAGACATTTCGGGCAGCCGCCGAGCAAGCGGCGCTGAAGCCGGTTTTCGTCGACACGTTCCGGCCGCAGCTCGATAACCAGATCGGCCTGATCGGCCGACTTAGGAAAGCCGGCGCAACGCATGTCTTTGCCGGCGGCGACGGCGATGATGTCGCCATTATGGGCCGGGATGCTGGCCAGCTAAATACCGGCATGGTGTTTGCCGGCGGCGAAGCGTTGCGCGCGCCGCTCGGCGACGTGGCTTATGCCGACGGCACGCTGATGATCGCGCCGCCCGAATGGGCCGATGTCGCCGACCCCAAGGTGCTGCAGAGCTTTGCCGGACAAAACATCGTGCCGGAAGGTTACACGCTGCCCGCCTATGCCGCGGTCGAGATCGCCAAGTCGGCTTCAGCATTGACGCAAAGCTCCGGCGAGAGGCTGGCCAACGTGCTGACCGCGCATGACTTCACCACGGCGATCGGACCGATCCGCTTTGACGAAAAAGGTGACCTGACGCAAAATCCTTATCGAGCCTTCCGTTTCGACGGCGGCCGTTTCGTGCCGGCGGAGAGCCAATGATGTCCAGCACAGGGATGTTCCATACGGGTCCGCGCAATCTCATCACCGACGTCGCCGGCCTGCGTGTCGGCAATGCGGCGAATGCCAAGCTGAAATCCGGTGTGACCACCGTCATCTGCGACGAACCGGCCGTGGCCGGCGTGCAAATCCTGGGCGGTGCGCCGGGCACCCGCGAAACCGACCTGCTCGAGCCGCACAATTCGATCCACGCCATCCATGCCCTGGTGCTTTCGGGCGGGTCTGCTTTTGGCCTCGACGCCGCGTCGGGGGTGCAGGCGGCATTGCGTGAAAGGGGCATCGGCGTCGAGGTCGGCGGCTTTCGCGTGCCGATCGTGCCGGCGGCGATCCTGTTCGACCTGCGCAATGGCGGCGACAAGGATTGGGGCCGGTATCCGCCTTACCGTGACCTTGGCTACGAAGCCGCGCAAGCCGCTGCGATAGACTTTGCGCTCGGCACTGCCGGCGCAGGTAGCGGGGCTTTGAGTTCCGGCCTGAAGGGCGGGCTCGGCTCGGCCTCGACAGTGCTGGACAGCGGCGTCACCATCGGCGCGCTCGCCGCCGTCAACCCGACCGGCTCGGTGACGGTCGCAGGGACCCGCCATTTCTGGGCGGCGCCGTTCGAGATCGGCGACGAGTTCGGCGGGTTAGGCTATCCCCACCCGATGCCTGACGATGCCAGAAAGGTCCTGCTGAAGTTCCGTGACAAGCATGCGGCAGAACAGGCGGAAACCGGCGCCAACACGACCATCGCCGTGATCGCCACCGATGCGGTACTCACGAAGGCCGCCGCCAAACGTCTGGCGATATCGGCGCATGACGGCTTTGTCCGTGCCATTTGGCCGACGCACACGCCCGCAGACGGCGATCTGGTCTTCGCGCTGGCAACGGGCAAGAGCGGCATTGAGCTCGCACCCAACGATGCCGTCGATCTCTACGCCGCGGCCGGCGCCACGATGGCACGCGCCATCAGCCGCGGCGTCTTTGCCGCGACGCCGGCCGAGGGCGATCTGTTCCCGGTCTGGTCGTCGCGCTGAACGCGCAACGCTCATTCGGGTGAGCCGTAGTCAGACTGGATTATGATCAGGTGGGTTCGGATTTTTCTTCCTCGAACGTGACCGCAACATCCGAGTTTGCCGACAGCCGCACCTTCTGGCCCTCGACCTCGGCGACAAGGCTGAGAGGAATGAAGTGGTGATGGCCCCTGTGAGCGCCCTCGCCGCTGTCGCGCTTGGTCAGCTTTATGCGATCTCCGTCAACCTTGTCGACGGTACCGACATGGACGCCGTCGGCGCCGATCACTTCCATACGTTCGCGAATCTTGGCTGCATCAATCATTGGGGGTCTCCCTTAGAGCGCCGCGCGTCCCTTTGAACGCGCAAAGGACGCTCTAAACATTTTGAATCAATGCACCGTGCCTTCCGAAAATCGATGCTGATTTTCGGAAGGCACGATGCGGTGAAGCTGCCGACAATAACAAACGACGGCCGGATTGGATGCATCGACTTTGTGTTTCAGTCAGCACGATCTTTTGACGGCATCGTGATAGGAATTTAACGGCGTCGACCGCCGGAATGGAAAGTCCCATGCGAAATCTTGCCCTGTTTGCCGTCTGCCTGCTTGCCCCGCTCGCAACTTTGGCCGCCGCCCACGCAGGCGATGTCGCCGAGCTTGAGATCCTCGGCTTCAGCAGTGATGGCGGGGTCTTTGCCTTCGAGGAATACGGCGTCCAGGACGGATCCGGATTTCCCTATGCGATCCGCTATTATATCGACACGGCCGATGACAGTTTCCTGAAGGGCTCGCCGATACGTGTCCGGCTCGACGACGAGAATGCCACGGTGGCCGCAGCGCGGCTGCAGGCCCGGCAAAGGGGCGAAGCGATCGTCAGTCAGGCGGAACTCACGGCAAATCGCGGCATCACCGCCGGCTTCAACCCGGTGACCGAGCTTTCTGCCGATCCCTTCCGCATGGTGGTCAATCCGCGCCCGATCTTCTCGCCGGTCGACGATCCGCTCGAGTTCCGGCTCGACCAGATCGGCATGAATGACACCGAACGCTGCCAGAGCCAGGGCGAGATCAACGGCTTTCGCCTGCTGCGCATCGAGCCGAAGGATGGCGGCCAGACGAGGATCATTCACGAGGACAAATCGATCCCGCAAAGCAGAGGCTGTCCGAATGGCTACCAGATCGGCGCGGTTCAGACATTTTCGCTGGATAGCCTCAGCGCCTATGCCGTGCTGATCGCGGTGCGCCAATACGGCTTCGAAGGGCCGGACTATCGCTGGATCGCGGTAACCGGTCGCCTGTGACGTTCCCCGCCATGCGCTATCGCGCTCTGCGCCGTCTCCGCCGTGCTCTGCCGTCGCTGCGCACCGCATTTGCCGGTGCCTTGCTGTGGGCGGCAGCGATGGGCGCCAGCGCGCTGCTCAATCTGCTGCAGTACGATTGGGAGACCCCGGCGAAGGTCCGCTTCGTCTCGCTGCTTTATGCTGCCGGCGGCGCGCTGGCCTTCCCGGTTGGGCTGTTTCTGGCGCGGCTCGT
The DNA here is from genome assembly GCF_040318315.1 of Mesorhizobium sp. M1227. Classification (NCBI taxonomy): domain Bacteria; kingdom Pseudomonadati; phylum Pseudomonadota; class Alphaproteobacteria; order Hyphomicrobiales; family Phyllobacteriaceae; genus Mesorhizobium; species Mesorhizobium sp. M1227. Next base: position 329,981 of record NZ_JAMYLZ010000002.1, on the reverse strand, counting down.
CTCGCTCGGACGCCACTGGGAAATCGCCCTCGCCGCCGCCTTCGTCTGCCTTCTCGCCGCGACAATTACCTTCACCGGCGGCCTCTTTGGGCTGCAATACCGCTCCTACTATGTCCAATGGCATGCACCCGCGCTCACCATCACCTGGGTTTTCCAGTTCGTGTTCACGATGTTGACGGCGCTTTACCAGTTCGTCGTCCTCGGCATCCGGCTGTATTTTCCGCTCGGTTTCGTTGCACTCGCTGTCGCCAGTGTCTGGTTTGCGCGCCAGCAACGTTGAGCATTTTGCCTGCCTCTGTTAGGACGCGGGCAAATGCTCTCACAAGTCAGGACCGACTGATGATCCCTCGCTACTCCCGGCCGGAAATGGTGGCCATCTGGTCACCCGAAACCCGGTTCCGTATCTGGTTCGAGATCGAGGCCTACGCTTGCGACGCATTGGCCGAGCTCGGCGTCATCCCGAAGGAGGCCGCCAAGACCATCTGGGAGAAAGGCGGGGCGGCAAAATTCGATGTCGAAGCAATCGACGAGATCGAGCGGGTCACCAAGCATGACGTCATCGCCTTTCTCACCCATCTTGCCGAATTCGTCGGGCCGGATGCCCGCTTCATCCACCAGGGCATGACATCCTCCGACGTTCTCGACACCTGTTTTGCCGTGCAGCTCACCCGCGCCAGCGACATCCTGCTGGCCGACATTGACGGGCTGCTTGTGGCGCTCAAGCGCCGCGCCTTCGAGCACAAGGACACCATCACCATCGGCCGCAGCCACGGCATCCATGCCGAGCCGACCACCTTCGGCGTCAAGCTGGCGCAGGCCTATGCCGAATTCTCGCGTTGCCGCGAGAGGCTGGTGCACGCACGCGAGGACATCGCCACCTGCGCCATCTCGGGTGCGGTCGGCACCTTCGCCAATATCGACCCCTATGTCGAAGAATACGTGGCCAAGAAACTCGGACTGAAGCCGGAGCCGGTGTCGACGCAGGTGATCCCGCGCGACCGCCATGCGATGTTCTTCGCCACGCTCGGCGTCATCGCCTCGTCGATCGAGCGGCTGGCGATCGAGGTGCGCCATCTGCAGCGCACCGAGGTACTCGAAGCAGAAGAGTACTTTTCACCCGGCCAGAAGGGCTCGTCGGCGATGCCGCACAAGCGCAACCCGGTGCTGACCGAGAACCTCACCGGCCTTGCCCGCATGGTGCGCTCCTTCGCATTGCCGGCAATGGAGAATGTGGCGCTCTGGCACGAACGCGACATCTCGCATTCTTCGGTCGAGCGCATGATCGGGCCCGACGCGACGGTGACGCTCGATTTCGCGCTCTCACGCCTGACCAGCGTTGTCGACAAACTGCTCGTCTACCCCGACAACATGCTGAAGAACATGAATAAATTCCGTGGCCTTGTGCATTCGCAGCGCGTGCTGCTGGCGCTGACGCAAGCCGGTGTTTCGCGCGAGGACGCCTACCGGCTGGTGCAGCGCAACGCCATGAAGGTGTGGGAGCAAGGCGCTGATTTTCTTGAGGAACTTTTGGCCGACAAGGACGTTGTCGCAGCCTTGCCCGAGGCCGAGATCCGCGAGAAATTCGACTTGGGCTATCATACCAAGCACGTCGATACGATCTTTAGCCGAGTGTTTGGAGAAGCCTGATGATTTCGTCGGCCGGAGATTTCGATTTCCTCGCCCTGCCCGGGCGCGGCAATTCCGGGCCGGATCATTGGATGTCGCATTGGTGCCGGGTGTTCCCCAATTCGAGCCGCGTGCTGCAGGCCGAGTGGGACCGGCCAAAGCCTGAAGACTGGATCGGCCAGGTGGATGCCGCGGTGGCCGCCGCACCGCGCCGCGTCGTGCTGCTTGCGCATTCGCTGGCGGTGGCGACGGCGGTGAAGTGGGCTGCCGGCGCCAGTCAAAGCCAACTCGACAAGGTCGCGGCGGCATTCCTGGTTGCCGCGACCAATGTCGAGGATACCGATCCCTCATTCGACGCGGTGCGCCCGTTCGCGCCGATGCCGCTGAAGCGCCTGCCCTTCCCGGCATTGGTGGTGGCGAGCCGCAGCGACCCACGCGTCACCTTCGACAAGGCGACCGCCTTTGCCGCCGCCTGGGGCGCAGATATCGCCGATGCCGGCGATCTTGGCCATATGGGAAACGAGGCCGGCCTCGGCGTATGGCCAGCGGGCCTGCTCATGCTTGGCCGCTTGTTCGAAAAAGCAAACCTCTAACCTACGCCTTACCGGGAACCGTCCTTATCACCGTGCCCCACGGATCCTCGCGGGTGGTCTCGCTTGCGGCATTGTCCGAGCGCATCTCGACCCAGGCCAAGCCGGAGCGGGCGGGATCGCGGCGACCGGCGCCCGCGCTCTGCCACGCATTTGCGCCAATGTGGTGATGATAGCCGCCGGACGACAGGAACACCGCCGCGCCACCGTACTTTGCCACTGTGTCGAAACCGAACTCCTGATGCCACCATGCTTCGGCTTCTTCCGGCCTGCCGACCCGCAAATGGACGTGGCCGATAATGCTGTTTTCCGGCGCGCCCTGCCAGCCGGTGTCGCCGGCCGGCACCGCGGCAACGACCGACGGAATGTTCAGCCGCTCCGTCGCCATCGCGATCTTGTCGCCGTTCCATTTCCAGTCCTGGGGGCGGCGGTCGGCATAGATCTCGATGCCGTTGCCTTCCGGGTCGGTCAGATAAAGAGCCTCGCTGACCAGATGGTCGGATGCGCCCTCGATGCCGATCTTGCCGGCGATGGCGTGATTGATCCAGCGGCCGAGATCGGCCCGGCTGGGTAGCAGGAAGGCGGTGTGGAAAAGACCGGCGCTGCGCGGGTCATCGGGTTTCGCAGCCGGATCCGCTTCGATGTCGAGCAAAGGGCGATTGACTGCGCCGAGCGTAATCGTGCCGCCGGAGCGGCTCAGTTCCTGCAAACCGACGACTTTGCGATAGTAGCCAGCGAGATTTTCTGCATCGCGCGCCCGCAAGCCGACACGGGCAACGCTGACCGGGGTCGTCGCGGCAAAAGGCAGTTCGCTCATCAAAGTGCTCCGTTCAGCCGGCGCTCGACAAGCTTCCAACGGAGGAACCCGGCGCCATCAATCATTCTACGCCGTGTCCGTGCCAAAATCTCGGAACAGCCATTCTTTCCCAGCGACAGATCGTCGATCGCAATCGTTCACACAAGAGCGCAAGAAGCGAACATGGTGTTCACAATAGCGAGCAGAACCGGGCTCATGAGAGGCCGTTTGCGTGTCGCTGTCGAGTTCATACCCGGTTGCACCCGACAGCGCCTCTCGCTACATGCGCGCCATGAAAGTCAGGGAAGCAGATATTCTCATCGTGCCGGGCTACACCAATTCCGGCCCCGATCATTGGCAGAGCCGCTGGCAGTCGAAACTATCGACAGCGCGCCGCGTCGAACAGACGGAATGGTCGAAGCCGGTGCGCGAGGATTGGACGGCCGGTGTCGCCAAGGCGGTTAACGAGGCCGAGCGGCCGGTCGTCATTGTCGCTCACTCGCTTGGCGTCGCCGCGGTCATCCAGGCATTGCCTCGGTTCGAGCGACCGGTCGCCGGCGCTTTCTTCGTGGCGCCGCCCGATGTCGCCAACCCTGAAATAAAGCCGAGGCACCTGATGACCTTCGGCCCCTACCCGCGTGACCCGCTGCCATTTCCGTCAGTGGTGATCGCAAGCCGCAACGACCCGTTCTGCGCCTTCGGCGTCGCCGAGGACATTGCCGCGGCGTGGGGCTCGCTGTTCATCGACGCCGGCGATGCCGGTCATCTCAACGCGGATTCCGGCTTCGGCCCATGGCCCGAAGGTTCGATGACGTTCGCGAAATTCCTGACGGACCTCTAGGAAGCGATCGAATCCCTGACGCTGTTCAGCAGGGTCTTTGCCCCAAGCGAAATCAGCGAATGCTCGGAACCCATCGCCAGCAGCCGGTAACCCATCGACACCACGCGACCGGCAACGGCCGGTTCCATCACATAGATCGCCGCATGCTTGCCGGCTTTGCGGGTGCGCTCGGCGATCGAGGCGACGGTCCCCATCATGCTCTCCAGCGTCGAACTGACGGTGGTGCCCTTCGACCAGGCGATCGAGAAATCCGACGGGCCAAGGAATATCCCGTCGATGCCCGGCGTGTCGAGGATGCCGTCGAGTGAATCAAGCGCGGCCCGCGTTTCGACCATGGCGAACGCCATGGTGCGCTGGTTGCTGTCGCGCAGCCAGTCGGCATAGTCGCCCTTGCCATGGCGCGGAAAAGCATAGGTCGGGCCCCAGGAGCGCTCGCCGAGTGGCGGGTATTTCATCGCGGCAGCAAACAGCTTTGCGTCCGCCACCGAATTCACCATCGGGGCGATCACCGCCTCGGCGCCGAAGTCAAGCGCACGGCTGGCCATGTCGAAGCGGCCGACCGGGATGCGTACCAAAGCCGGTTTGTTGGCGGCCAGCACCGGCACAAGCCCGCGCAGCACGCTGTCCTCGTGATGGCCCCCATGCTGCATGTCGAGCGTAACCGCGTCGAACCCTTGCCTGGCCAGTATCTCGACCGTCAAGGCATCCGGCACGCCGGACCATGCGGTGAACAGCGTCTCGTCGACCGCAAGGCGTGACTTCAGGGACATTGGCGATTTCCTCTTTGCTTGCAGCAATTCAGCCGGAAATGACCGCAAAGGCAAAGAAAAACCGCGCGGTTAGGCCAGGCGGTCGATTGGTCCAGCATTCGATCGGTACCGGCTGAAAAATCAGGTGTTCTTGATCTGCTCGATCGCCTGCGCCATCAATTCATCCATGGTGCGGCGGATCTGATGGTCCGACTGGTCGATGCCCGCCGCATCGAAATCCTTGCGTATCTTGCGGAAAACGTCGTGATCGCCGGCTTCCTCGATGTCGCTGACGACCACTTCCCTGGCATAAGCGTCGGCATCGGTGCCGGATTTGCCGAGCTTTTCGGCAGCCCACAGGCCGAGCGCTCTGTTGCGGCGTGCCGCAGCCTTGAACCGAAGTTCCTCGTCGAATACGAATTTGCGCTCAAAGCCCTCTTCGCGGTCTTTCATGCTGCTCATGGCATCCCTCCGTGAAATCCGATTCGTTGTGCCAATATGTGTTGCCGGAGCACAAACCAAAAGGGCGCAGGCCGGTCAATATGCTACATTGCTTGCTGCGCTGCGGCATTTCGGTGCCCGAAAGCGGTTGATTGAAAGGATTTGCCGATTGAGCAAACAGTGCGATTGGGATAGACACCGGCATTGAACCCCACCGTCGCCATCTTATTTTAGGCAGACGGACAGGAACTGGTCGCTTGCCGCCTGCCCGCAAATCCAGAGAAAAATCAGATGAAAAATCGCCGCCGCATTTATGAAGGCAAGGCCAAGATCCTTTATGAGGGACCGGAGCCTGGCACGCTGATCCAGTTCTTCAAGGACGACGCTACCGCTTTCAACAAGAAGAAGCATGAAATCGTCGATGGCAAAGGCGTGCTCAACAACCGCATTTCCGAGCACATCTTCAACCACCTCAACCGGATGGGCATTCCGACCCACTTCATCCGCCGGCTCAACATGCGCGAGCAGTTGATCAAGGAAGTCGAGATCATCCCGCTCGAAGTGGTGGTGCGCAACGTCGCCGCCGGCTCGCTGGCCAAGCGCCTGGGCATCGAGGAAGGCACCGTGCTGCCGCGCTCGATCATCGAATTCTATTACAAGGCCGATGCACTCGACGATCCGATGGTATCGGAAGAGCACATCACCGCCTTCGGCTGGGCGAGCCCACAGGAGATCGACGATGTCATGGCGCTGGCCATTCGCGTCAACGACTTCCTTTCCGGCCTGTTCATGGGCGTCGGCATCCAGTTGGTCGATTTCAAGATCGAATGCGGCCGCCTGTTCGAAGGCGACATGATGCGCATCGTCGTCGCCGACGAGATTTCGCCGGATTCCTGCCGGCTGTGGGACGTGGCGACGCAGGACAAGCTCGACAAGGACCGCTTCCGCCGCGACATGGGCGGGCTGGTCGAAGCTTATCAGGAAGTTGCCCGCCGACTCGGCATCATGAACGAGAACGAGCCGCCGCGCCCAGCCGGGCCGGTGCTCGTCGCATCGACCGACGGTGTCAAAGGCAAGCCGCACTGATGGCTTGCCCGCTCAACAGATGAACAGGAACATGTCCAGCGTGATCAAGGCCCGCATTACCGTAACCCTCAAGAACGGCGTGCTAGACCCACAAGGCAAGGCAATCGAGCATGCGCTGTCCGCAATGGGTTTCGGCGGCATCGGCCAGGTGCGGCAAGGCAAAGTTTTTGATATCGAACTTGCCGAGAGCGACAAGGCCAAGGCCGAAGCGGATCTGAAAGCCATGTGCGACAAGCTTCTGGCGAATACGGTGATTGAGAATTACGCGGTGGAGATCGCCTGAGGTGAAATCAGCCGTCGTCCTGCTCCCCGGCCTCAATCGCGACCGCGACATGATCGCGGCGCTGACCAAGATTTCCGGCACGCCGCCGGTCACCGTCTGGCAGACCAACACCGACATTCCCGATGTCGACCTGATCGCCATTCCCGGCGGCTTTTCCTTTGGCGATTATCTGCGCTGCGGCGCCATTGCCGCGCGCATGCCGGTAATGCGGGCTGTCGCCGAAAAGGCGGCCAAGGGCGTCACGGTCATCGGCGTCTGCAACGGCTTCCAAATCCTGGTCGAGGCCGGCCTGCTGCCGGGCGCATTGATGCGAAACACCTCGCTGAAATTCGTCTGCCGGCAAGTCAAGCTGCAGATTGAAAATGCCAACACGATGTTTACCCGCCGCTATCAGCCGGGCCAGGTCATCCGCGCGCCGGTGGCGCACCATGACGGCAATTATTTTGCCGATGCCGAAACGCTGGCCCGCCTCGAAGGGGAAAGCCAGGTGGTATTCCGCTATGCCGAAGGCACAAATCCCAATGGCTCGATCAACGACATTGCCGGCATCGTCAACGGCCGCGGCAATGTGCTCGGCCTGATGCCGCATCCCGAGAACCTGATCGAAGCGGCGCATGGCGGCAGCGACGGCCGGGCGCTGTTCGAAAGCGCGCTGGGCATCGCCGCTTGATGCCTTCAATTTTCCTCCTGGAGCCACGGTCATGAAACTTTATTCGCGGCCGTTGTCGCCCTATTCGTCGATCGTGCGGGCGTTGGCCTACATCAAGAACGTGCCGCTCAAGCTCATTGCACCGCCGCCGGGGTTTCCCATCCCGGAGGCGTTTCGTGCCATCTCGCCGTTGAACCGGATTCCAGTGCTGATCACCGGCTCCGGTGAAACGATCGTCGAATCGGTGGTCATCGCCGAATATCTGGAGGAGCGCTTTCCCGAGCCGGCGCTGCTGCCGAGGGACTCGAAGGACCGGGCGCTGGTGCGCATGTTCGCCCGCATCACCGACCTCGATGTGCTCGCCCCGACGATGAAGCTGTTCGAACTCTATTTCGTGCCGCAGCGCAACGAGGCGGAGATCAAGGCACAGTTCGCCCGATTGCATCACGGGCTTGCGGCAATCGAGGCCCGCATGGCGCATGGCCCGTTCGCGCTCGGCGACGACATCTCCTTCGCCGATGCGTGGCTGACGCCGACCCGCTTCGTCTTCAACAATTTCAGGGCGACGATCGGCCGCCCCGACCTGCTTGATGGCTATCCGAAATTCGATGCCTATGAGCAAATCGCCCTGCAGCATCCGGCGCTGTCGCGCGTCTGGGGTGAGATGACAGACGGTCTGAAGGTGTTTCTGTCCGAACTCGAGATGGGCGCCGCTTGACCATGCGATCGACACTCGCCCGCCTGGCCCTCGCCGCTTCCGCCGGGCTTGTACTCGCCTCCTGCCAGTCAGGCCCGAAGAGCGCGCCGGCGCCGGCGGGCAAGAGCGCGTCACTGCTTGCCATGGAGCAGGTGGCAATAGCTGCCCACAAATGCTGGATCGCCAGCAAGGACCCTGCCTTCAAATCTTACCAGATGGCCAACGAGCTGAATTCGTTCAGCGGCACGCCGCGCTTCCTGCTGGTGCCGGCCAAACATTATGGTGGAAAGCCGTTGCTGGTCGTGCAGGCGCAAGGCAATTCGAGCCGCGTCGACGTGTTCGGCCCATTGATGGCGGAACCGCTCGGCGCCCGCATCGGCTCGGACATTGCCCGCTGGCAGGCGGGCAATCCGGCCTGCGGCGCTGCTGCCTAGCCCAATGGGTCGCGTGCTGCAGATCGCCGGTCTGGTCGTCGGCCTGGCCGGGCTCGTCCTGCAGCTCTGCATCACCGTCCCGGCATCAATGGAAGCCGGCCGCGGCTTTGCCGGCTCGCTGGTCTTCTATTTCAGCTTCTTCACCATCCTGACCAACATCGGCGCGGTGCTCGTTCATGCCTCGTTGCTGTCGTCGACGGGTTATGCCTGGTTTCCGGCCTTTGCCGCGCCACGGATGCGGGCGGGCGTAGCCGTCGCCATAACGCTGGTCCTCATCGTTTATGCAACGGTCCTGGCGCAGCTTTGGCAGCCGCAAGGGCTGTTCCTGCTCTGCGATGTGCTCCTGCACTATGTGACGCCGGTGTTGTTCGTGCTGTGGTGGCTTGTGGCAGGCGCCGACGGCTCGACGCGGTGGCGCGACATCTCCTGGTGGATGATCTATCCGATTGCCTATCTGGCCTACGCGCTGGTGCGGGCGCCGATTGCCGGTGAAGTGCCCTACCCGTTCCTCGATCTCGCCAAGAACGGCGCGACCAGCGTCGCCGTCTCGGCTCTGGCCATCACCGGGCTCTTTCTGATGCTGTGCATTGTGGCGGTGCTTGTGGACCACGGTGTCACGCGGATCAGGGCGGCGGGCGTCCGCTAAAGCGCTCGAACGCATCAGTCCCAGAACGGCCTCAGACCTTCACAATGGGCATCGCAGCGCGAAATGCCGATGTCCTTGAGCTGGGCATCGGTCATCTCGAGCAGGACCAGCCGGCTGCGCCGGCGATCCATTAACCCGTCAATCCACCTCGCGAAGGATTTGAGCGTACGCACCACCCGACTGACATAGGTTGGCCTGCCCGGCGGGCGCGCCACCTGCACCTGCAATTCAACTGCGGCGTAGCGGATTGTCTCTATTGTACCCATTTTCTTTCTGCCAAGATTGCAATTGTGCCCTTTTGTATTGCCCGTTTCATATGTATTGACTCTCATTTCGGTGCAATGTAGAAAATTGTCACCATGACAACTTGGCTTCCAGACCTTACCGGCGGCACTGGCCCACTCTATCAGCGGCTTGCCGATTCCATCGAGACGGACATCGACCGCGGCTTGATCGGTGCAGGGGCAAAGCTGCCTCCGCAGCGCGATCTGGCATACGACATCGGCACGACCGTCGGCACGGTTGGCAGGGCCTATCAATTGCTGCGCGAGCGGGGACTGGTCAGCGGCGAGGTCGGCCGCGGAACCTATGTTCTCGCTCAACAGTCGGAGAGCGCAAAGCCGGATTTCCTGGGGCCGGTCGAACAAGGCACGCGCTACATGGATGCGCCCGGCGACAAGCTGCGCTTCGATAGCACCGCCGCACCGGATGTCGGCCAGGGTGCCATCGTCGCCGATGTGTTGACACGCACGGCGCAAGACCATCCGCATGAGACTTCAAGCTATACTCGTGATTTCCCGGACCGCTGGTTCGAAGCCGGCAGGCGCTGGCTGTCGCGCAATTCCTATCGCCCGGCGACGGATGCAATCGTTCCCACGCTCGGCACCCACGCCGCGGTGATGGCAACCATTGCGGGGCTCACCGCCCCCGGCGACTATGTCGTCTTCGAGCACCTCACCTATTCGCAGATCTCGCGCAGTGCCGGCCTGATCGGTCGCCGGACCGCACTGGTGGCGACTGACGACGAGGGCATCGATCCCCAGGATTTCGAGCGCGTCTGCGCACAAAAGCACCCGAAGATGATGTTTTTGATGCCGACGGCCAAGAACCCGACGCTGACAACGCTGTCGGCATCGCGCCGCGAGGCAATCGCGCATGTCGCCCGTCAATATAACGTCGTCCTGATCGAGGACGATCTCTATGGCGGACTGACCGATGACCCAACGCCTTTAATGGCCGAATATGCTCCCGAACGGACCATCGTTGCCGGCGGCCTGTCGAAATCGGTTGCGGCGGGTGTTCGCGGCGGCTGGCTCGCTTGCCCGCCGGCCTATCGTCACCGCATCCGGGTTGCCCACAAGATGATGACGGGCGGCCTGCCCTTTCTGCTGGCGGAGGTGGGCAGCCGGCTGGTGCTGTCCGGTCAGGCCGCTGAGGTGCGCAAGCGCAGCATTGCCGAGATCGGTGCGCGCATCGCGATCGTGCGCGAGACACTCGACGGCTTCGATTTCAAGGCGCTGGATAACGTGCCGTTCGTCTGGCTCACTTTGCCGGACCCATGGCTTTCCGGCACTTTCAAGCAGGCCTGCCTCGAACATGGCGTGCTCATCGACGACGAGGACGAGTTCAAGGCAGGGCGTTCCGAACAGGCCTTTCACGGCGTACGGTTTGGCATCTCGCAACCGCGGCAGCGGGACGATATCGCGCACGGCGTCGCGGTAATCCGGCGGCTTCTGGACGAGGGCCGCGCCGGCTACGACAGCTTTTCCTGAACCGGCTTGAAACCGGCGGGTCGAGTGGCGATCTTTCGCTACTTGCGGTCAGCTGTTGCTTTCCATCGTTTTAGTCATCCAACGGGGTGTATCGGCTGCAACGCTTGCGATAAGACGGGACTCGATCTCAAGGACACAATTGCCGATCATGACCATTTCCAATTCCGTGCCGATCACTCCTGAACTCATTGCCGCGCACGGGCTGAAGCCCGACGAGTACCAGCGCATCCTCGACCTGGTCGGGCGCGAACCGAGCTTTACCGAACTTGGTATTTTTTCGGCGATGTGGAACGAGCATTGTTCCTACAAATCCTCGAAGAAGTGGCTGCGCACGCTGCCGACCACCGGGCCGCAAGTCATCCAGGGCCCGGGCGAGAATGCCGGCGTGGTCGACATTGGCGACGGCGACTGCGTCGTCTTCAAGATGGAGAGCCATAACCACCCCTCCTATATCGAGCCCTATCAGGGGGCTGCGACCGGCGTCGGCGGCATCCTGCGCGATGTCTTCACAATGGGCGCGCGGCCGATCGCGGCGATGAACGCGCTGCGCTTCGGCGCGCCGGACCATCCCAAAACCAGGCACCTCGTTGCCGGTGTCGTTTCCGGCGTCGGCGGCTATGGCAATTCCTTCGGCGTGCCGACGGTCGGCGGCGAGGTCAATTTTGACGCCCGCTACAATGGCAACATCCTGGTCAATGCCTTTGCGGCGGGGCTTGCCAAGACTGATGCGATCTTCCTGTCGGAAGCCAAGGGTGTTGGCCTGCCGGTGGTCTATCTCGGCGCCAAGACCGGGCGCGACGGTGTCGGCGGCGCCACCATGGCCTCCGCCGAGTTCGACGACAAGATCGACGAGAAGCGGCCCACCGTGCAGGTTGGCGATCCGTTCACCGAAAAATGCCTGCTCGAAGCCTGCCTCGAACTGATGGCGTCCGGCGCCGTTATCGCCATCCAGGACATGGGTGCCGCCGGCCTCACCTGCTCGGCGGTCGAGATGGGCGCCAAGGGCGACCTCGGCATCGAGCTCGATCTCGACAAGGTGCCGGTGCGTGAAGAGCGCATGAGCGCCTATGAGATGATGCTTTCGGAGAGCCAGGAGCGCATGCTGATGGTGCTGCGCCCCGAAAAGGAAAAACAGGCCGAGGCGATTTTCCACAAATGGGGCCTCGACTTTGCCATCGTCGGCAAGACCACCGACGATCTGCGCTTCCGCGTGCTGCACCAGGGCGACGAGGTCGCCAACCTGCCGATCAAGGATCTCGGCGATCAAGCGCCGGAATATGACCGTCCCTGGGTCGATCCGAAGAAGCCGGCGCCGCTGGCCGGCGATGCACCTCAAGCCGATGTGGCTGACGCACTGCTCAAGCTGCTGAGCGGACCGGACCTTTCCTCGCGCCGCTGGGTCTGGGAGCAGTACGACACGCTGATCCAGGGTAATTCCCTGCAGCTTCCCGGCGGCGACGCCGGTGTCGTGCGCGTCGATGGCCACCCGACCAAGGCGCTCGCCTTCTCCTCCGACGTGACGCCGCGCTATTGCGAGGCCGACCCTTACGAGGGCGGCAAGCAGGCGGTTGCCGAATGCTGGCGCAATCTTACCGCCACCGGCGCTCTGCCGCTCGCGGCCACCGACAACCTCAATTTCGGCAATCCGGAACGGCCGGAGATCATGGGCCAGCTGGTTGGTGCTGTGAAAGGCATCGGCGATGCCTGCCGGGCGCTTGGCTTTCCGATCGTCTCCGGCAACGTCTCCCTCTATAATGAGACCAACGGACAGGGCATCCTGCCGACACCAACCATCGGCGGCGTCGGTCTGATTGCCGACTGGTCGAAAATGGTGCGCATCGGCTTTGCCGCCGAAGGCCAGATGATCGTGCTGGTCGGCGCGCCGACGATATGGGGCTCGCATCTTGGCCAGTCGGTCTATATGCGCGACATCTTTGGCCGCGCCGACGGCCCGCCGCCGCCGGTCGATCTCGGCCACGAGAAGCGGGTCGGCGACCATGTGCGGGCACTGATCGCCTCCGGTGTCGTTACCGCGGCGCATGACGTTTCCGATGGCGGCATCGCGGTAGCGCTGGCCGAGATGGCGATGGCCTCCGGCATCGGCGCGACCATCCCCGGCCTGATCGGCACAGATCCAATCCCCGTCTGGTTCGGCGAGGACCAGGGCCGCTATCTCTTGACGCTGTCGATCGACCCGCAGAGCGAGCAATGGGACGCCATTCGCGAACAACAAAACAAGCTCGGCGTTTTTGCGCCGTGGATCGGCTCGACCGGCGGCAGCGACCTGAAGCTGGGCGAGGCGCGTGCGATACCGGTCAGCGAATTGACCGCCGCCCACGAATCCTGGTTCCCTCGCTTCATGGCAAATGAGGTCGTGGACCCGTGATGTGATCGAGTGGGCTCTTTCCCTGTGGTTCATCCGCCATTTCGACCATATCTATGAGATCACGACCTGAACAAGGAATCCTCAATGGCAATGGACGCCCACGACATCGAACGGCTGATCAAGGAAGGCATTCCCGACGCCAAGGTGACGATTCGCGACCTGGCCGGCGACGGCGACCATTATGCGGCTGAGGTTGTGGCCGAAAGCTTTCGCGGGAAAAGCCGGGTCCAGCAGCACCAGATGGTCTATGACGCGCTGAAGGGCAATATGGGCGGCGTGTTGCACGCGCTTGCCCTGCAGACCAGCGTGCCGGACTAATTCTACGCAAGCGGGAAGTCATGGCCAAAGGCGACAGCGATCCGGTTGCAGTCAGTGCCTATGCTTCCTTCGCCGAGCGCTATGACGCGCTGGCGCCGATCAAGCCGCACAACGCCCTTTATGAACGGCCAGCCTCGCTGGAGTTGCTGGGCGACGTGACGGGTCTGAACATACTGGACGCCGGTTGCGGCTCCGGTATCTGCTCGGAAAAGCTGGCTGGCTCAGGTGCGCGGGTAAGTGCCTTCGACATTACGCCGGAAATGCTGGCTCTGGCACGTCAGCGATGCGCTGGGCTCGATGTCGATATCCGGCTTGGCAACCTCGAAAGGGCTCTCGACTGGCTCGCGGATGGCAGTTTCGACCGAATACTTTGCTCGCTGGCGCTCGACTATGTCGAAAAACTGGAGCCGGTATTCGCTGAGTTTCATCGCGTGGCCTGCCCGGGCGGCTGGCTGGTGTTCTCTATGGGCCATCCAATGCGCGACTGGCAGGACACGCGCACGCGCGGGACGAAAACCTATTTTGAAACGAATCGCTGGGGCATGTATTGGGGAGGTTTTGGGGAGCCCCAGCCCTATGTCGAATCCTATCGCAGGCCGCTCGGCGATATCCTCAACGGGCTTGCCGACACAGGCTGGACGCTCGATCGTTTCGTCGAGCCGGTTCCCGCGCCCGAGATGGAAATGGTCGACTCCAGGCATTTTGCCGAACTGAGTTTGGCGCCGGCATTCATATGCGTACGTGCGCATAAATAAATTCACCTTTTCGCCGACACGGCGATGATCGGCCCGACCGGATAGCTTCCACCCACAATCATCCGCTCGCCGTTCGACAGCGCCGAAACGACCCCGTCGAAGAAAAGCGCGTTGGGACAATTGAGCGCATCTCGAAACAGTCGCGCGAAGCTGCCGAGGCTGACCTCAGAGCGCGAGATCGCCAGCACGACAGTGTTTTCGTCACGCACGCCGATGCCATTGCGGATATAGCGCGATGTGCCGTTTTGCTCGAAGCGGGGATGAAGCCGGCCGTCGATCACCAGCATCGGGCCGGATTGCGTGGCAAACATCACGTCCAGTCTGGTCGCAGCATAGGCGCTTGTCTCCATGACCGCCGCCTTGCCGTCCTTCCGGACCAGGAAGACGCCATTCGGTTTCAGGAAGAAATTCCCTTCGCTGTCGGCGACGTTGATCGGCGCCTTCTCCCGGCCGTCTTCGACGAGAAGGCCGACCGGAGTCAGGTCTTGGTGATACATGCCGGCGTTCATGGCGAGCAGCACCGGCCGGCCATGATCCGCCATCGCCTTGTCGAATTTGTCCAGTGAACCGAAAGCCTTGCCGTCAAGGCCTGCGTGGAACACACCGATGTCATAGTGGCGCAGATCGATTTCGCAGACGACATAGGCGACCGCCTCGAAGCTCGCGTCGCGGCACGGCGCCGGTAATTCACCGCCGACGACGAGAGATGGCTGTCTCGGCGACCTGGCCCACCAGATCAAGGACAGTGCGGCGAACAGAACGGCGAGGAGGAACCCGGCGAGATATCGTCTTTTCATCGCGCCTCGGGAAAGATGGTGGCCAACGCTCTTGGCCCAAGATCAGACGTTCCTTTGCGCCATTTGCATGGCAAGGCGGCAAACATCTTGTTTCGCGCAACCCATGGGTTTATTTGAAGGGTAATGTTCGAGCCTGACTCCCACAGGCATGAAAGGGTATTCCATGAGCGGCATCAACGACTACATCGACAATGAAGTGAAGGGCAACGACGTCGTTCTCTTCATGAAGGGCACGCCCGGCTTCCCGCAATGCGGATTTTCCGGCCAGGTCGTGCAGATCCTCGACTATATCGGCGCCGACTATAAGGGCGTCGACGTGCTGACGTCGGCCGAACTGCGGCAAGGCATCAAGGACTATTCCAACTGGCCGACCATCCCGCAGCTCTACGTCAAGGGCGAGTTCGTCGGCGGCTGCGACATCATCCGCGAGATGTTCCAGGCGGGCGAATTGCAGACCTTCCTCGTCGAAAAGGGCGTCAGCGTCAAAGGCGCCGCCTGACTTCTGTTTCTGCGTATGACCTTCCGCCTGCGATTTTCGGGGGTCATGCGCTAAGCGCCGGGGCAGCCCCCACCTTGGCAAAAAGTTCTGCCCGCTATCGGGCAATCAACGAATGGATGCGTCGGCCAGCCGGCGCATTTTCGTTTGAGGATCGGACTGGCCTTGGATCAGCAAGCACAAGCGCAGCAAAAGGCAAGCACCTTGCCCATTCCGCGCTGGGAATTCATTGCGCTGTGCGCGGCGCTGATGGCGCTCAATTCGCTGGCAATCGACATTATTTTGCCGGCGCTGCAGCAGATCGGCGCTTCGCTTGGCATCGAAAATGAAAACCACCGGCAATATGTTGTCACCGCCTATATCCTTGGCTTTGGCGGCGGACAGCTGTTCTTCGGGCCGATCTCGGACCGCTTCGGGCGCCGCGCGCCGCTTGTCGCAGGGCTGGTGATCTACGTCCTGGCGGCCGGCGCTGCAGCAATCGCCCCGTCATTCGCCACGCTTCTGCTATGCCGGGCGGTGCAAGGCATCGGCGCGGCGGCGACGCGCGTCATTGCCGTCTCGATCGTGCGCGATACGTTCGACGGAAGGCGCATGGCCGAAGTCATGTCCTTGATCTTCATGGTGTTCATGGCCATTCCGGTGGTGGCGCCCGGTATCGGCCAGTTCATCATGCTGTTTGCGACCTGGCATGTGATCTTCGTCACCATGGCAGCCGGCGCGCTGATCGTGTCCGCCTGGTCGCTGCTGCGCCTGCCCGAGACACTACACCCCGAATATCGCCGGCCGCTGACGCTGTCCTCCATCATCGGCGGCTTCCGCATCGTTCTCACCAACCGCATCGCGCTCTGCTATGCCTTCGCCAGCACCTTCATCTTCGGCGCCATGTTCGGCTTCATCGCCTCGGCCCAGCAGATCTATGTCAGCGTGTTCAATGTCGGCGAGATGTTCCCCGTCATCTTCGCGGGGGTTGCCGGCGTACTTGCTTTTTCGAACTACCTCAACTCGCGCCTCGTCGGCCGCATCGGCATGCGCCGTCTGTCGCAAAGCGCGCTGCTGCTGTTTCTGGCCATCAGCCTTGCCTGGCTGGTCGTTTCCATCGAAATAAAGATGCCGCTCTGGCTCTTCATTAACTTCTTTGCCTGCGCCATGGTCCCGTTCGGCGCGCTTGGCGCGAACTTCAACGCGCTTGCCATGGAGCCGCTGGGGCACCTGGCCGGCACTGCATCGTCGATCCTTGGGTTCATGCAGACATTTCTTGGCGGCATTCTCGGCACGCTGATCGGCCAAGCCTTCAACGGCACGGTGACGCCGCTGGCCGCCGGGTTCTGCAGCGTGTCGGTGGCGGCGCTGCTGATGATCCTGCTGGCCGAGCGCGGCAGACTGTTCCAGCCGCATAACCCGCCGGTCTAATGCACATTGCCGGGCGCGCCTAGGATGCACCCTCACTGACCGCGGTGAAGCGTGGGAACAGCGTACGTCCTGCGATTGCTCCACCCATGCTGTCCGAAACGGGCAGTGGGAGAGCCTTGTCGAGCGCCTCGAGGACGGAAGCCACGAAGGCCCGATTGAGTGGACCATCGTCCCCTAGATGGGAATAAGTGGCGCGCGGTTTGCCGATAAGCGTGCCGTTCGGCGAATTGAGAACTGCAGCGTCAGGGTCATGCCCGCGGTTCCGGGCGGCGGCTTCCAACAGGCGAAGATCGCGGAGAACATCTCGTCTATGGTGTCGACGGAGTCGGGACTGCGACATGCGCGTTCCCCAGCGCTTGCTTCATTGACACCGGCAACCAAGGCAAGGGCAAAGGCCGTTGCAACAATTGCGGACCGAGGTTTCATTCGAGGTCTCCGGTTTCGCACAGGATTGGACAACTTTGGCAGCGAAGAGTTATTCCGCCCAGAGCTCGCGGCGCAGCTCCCGCCAGCTCTCCCGGTCCGGCGCGACCAGCAGGCCACCTCCGACATGCGACGGCAGATAGGCGCTGCCGTCGAAGCGCGCGGCATGGCCGCCCGCCTCCGCATGGATCAGCACGCCAGGCAGGTGATCCCAGGGCATCAGCTTGTTGTAGACGACGAAATGGCCGTGGCCGCTGGCCAGCAGGCGGTATTCGTGGGCGGCGCAGCGATAATTGAACTGCGATAGCGACTTGGTCTGGTTGCGCGCCAAACGTGAGCGGTCCGGCTCGGGCACATAGTGCCATGAGACCGCACCGGTCATTTCCGACATCGGCGCCGGTTTGGCGACATGGACCCTTTCCAGATCGCCATGGGCATGGCGGATATGGCTGCCGGCGCCGCGAACGCCGATCAGCCAATCCTTGCCGACGGGATCGTGGATGATGCCGGCGACCGTCTCGCCCTTGACCACGACGCCAAGCATGACGCCGAAAAGCGGCACGCCGGAGGCGAAGTTGAAGGTGCCGTCGACCGGGTCGATGACGAAGGCGAGTTCGGCATCGCCGAGACCGTCGAGCAGCGTCGGGTCGTCGGAGCAGGCCTCCTCGCCGACGATCATTGCGTGGGGATAACGCTGGCGCAGCCTGGCGGTGATGAGCCGTTCGGCATTGACGTCGGCCTCGGTGACGAGATCGGCGGCCGAGGTCTTGCGACGGACGTCGCCCTCGCTCAACCGGCGAAAGCGCGGCATGATCTCGGCGACGGCGGCTTCCGACAGAAGGTCTGCAAGCCAGTCGATCGCGCTATCGTCAAATGTCATCGGGACGCCTGGTGGTGAGGGTTTCGTTGAGGGCGGCGAAATCGAACAGCTTCCTGTCGAGCAGATGCGAACGCCGCACATTGGTCATGGCGCGGATCATCGTGTCCTTGCGGCCGGGCATGCGCTTCTCGATGTCGTCGAGCATCGCCTTCATGGCGTTGCGCTGCAGGCCTTCCTGGCTACCGCACAGATCGCACGGAATGATCGGGAATTTCATGGCGCCGGCGAATTTCTCGAGATCGGCTTCCGCACAATAGGCGAGCGGCCGCAGCACCATGACATCGCCTTCGTCGTTGAGCAGCTTCGGCGGCATGGCGGCAAGGCGTCCGCCATGGAACAGGTTCATGAAGAAGGTTTCCAGTATGTCCTCGCGGTGATGACCGAGCACCAGCGCCGAGCAGCCCTCCTCGCGGGCAATGCGATAGAGATGGCCGCGCCGCAGCCGCGAGCACAGCGAGCAATAGGTGCTGCCCTCGGCCAGCTTGTCGGTGACCACCGAATAGGTGTCCTGATATTCGATGCGATGCGGAATGGCATATCTATCGAGATAATCGGGCAATATGTGCTTGGGAAAGTTCGGCTGGCCCTGGTCGAGATTGCAGGCCAACAGCTCGACCGGCAGCAGCCCGCGCCATTTGAGATCGAGCAGCACGGCAAGCAGGCCGTAGGAATCCTTGCCGCCCGACAGAGCGATCAGCCAACGGTCGCCGGGTCTCACCATGGCGAAATCGTCGATCGCCTGGCGGGCAAGCCGCAACAGCCGCTTGCGCAGCTTGTTGAACTCGACGGAGGACGGCACATCGGCAAACAGCGGATGAAAGCCGCCTTCGGTATCGGCGACCGGTTCGAGTGTTTCGGCGTCTGGCAGCATATTCATGGCGCGTCGGCCCCAAGATCCTGTTGCCGCCCGCAGTAGCGCATCGGACCGAAAACCGAAATCGATTTCGGAATCACGCCGCGGAAAAGGAACGAAAAAGAAAAGGCCGCCTCGACGGGCGGCCTTCGATTGTATCGCGACGAACGCGCCGATCAGCGCGAATAGAATTCGACGACCAGGTTCGGTTCCATCTGCACGGCAAACGGAACGTCCGCCAGGCCGGGGATGCGCGTGAAAGCCGCGGTCATCTTGTTGTGATCGGCCTCGATGTAATCGGGCACGTCGCGCTCGGCCAGGCCCACCGATTCCAGCACGATGACCAGCTGCTTCGACTTCTCGCGCACTTCGATGACATCGCCCGGCTTGCAGCGGTACGAGCCGATGTTGACGCGCTTGCCGTTGACGTTGACGTGGCCATGATTGACGAACTGGCGCGCCGCAAAGATGGTCGGCACGAACTTGGCGCGGTAGACGACTGCGTCGAGGCGCGATTCGAGCAGGCCGATCAGGTTCTCCGAGGTGTCGCCCTTGCGGCGGTCCGCCTCTTCATAGACCTTGCGGAACTGCTTTTCCGAAACGTCGCCATAGTGGCCCTTCAGCTTCTGCTTGGCGCGCAGCTGCAGGCCGAAATCGGAAAGCTTGCCCTTGCGGCGCTGGCCATGCTGGCCGGGGCCGTATTCACGCTTGTTGACCGGGGACTTCGGGCGGCCCCAGATGTTTTCGCCAAGACGGCGGTCGATCTTGTACTTCGCGGATTCGCGCTTGCTCATCGCATTCCCTTTCAAAACAACACACCCGGAACCTCATGGTCCGGGTGAAGGAAACGCGCCCTCCTCTGGCCTCCGCTTTCGAGACCTGACAGGGTTTTCCACGCAACGCGACGGAAAACCCACGGGACACGTCATTTCAAACAAGACATAAGGAAAGTAAAACCGGCTTCCCAAACGTCTTGCACACATAAAGAAAACCACCGGGCATTGCGGCCCGGTGTTGGTGGGCTGGTTAAACGGAGATTTAACCGCTGTCAAGCTTCCGGCTGGCGCGAATCGCCGAACCGGATAGTGTTACGGTTGTAGAACGTGCCGGATGTGGCGGGAGGTTGCGCCAGCGGCATCAGGAAGGGACTGAAGTCAGAGGAGCTGGAATTCGCATGAAGAAGTTCTTCCTTACGTTGGTAGGAGCCGCGGTGATGGCCGGCACGATGGCGGTCGCGCCCGAGCCGGCGCAGGCCCGGCATTGGCATGGGCACAGGCATCACCAGGTCTGCCGCATCGTGGTCAAGAAGAAGGTGGTGTGGCGCCACGGTCATCGCAAGGTGATCCGCTACAAAGTGCGGCGCTGCGGGTGGGGCTGGAACTGGTAATTTTCGTCCTCGCCCGTTGAGACTTCATGGCCCGCGGCTCAGCCGCGGGCCTTTTATTGACCGGCATCCGCCGTCAGAATGGCCAGTCGATCAGTGTTTCGACTTCTTTTCCGGCAGGCCCTTGCGCTTGGTCTCGGCGAATTCCTCGAGCTGTTTTTCGCTCATGGATTTATACATTCCCTTCGACGCGCCTTTGAGCGCGCCCTTCTTGGTCTCGCCGCGCTTGGCTGACAATGCCGCGCCGGCCGCTTTCTGCTGGGCTTTTGAGGTGGCTGGCATGATGGTTTCTCCCGTTTCCGATGAGAGGAAAACGCATTGTCCGGTGTGATGTTCCCAAAGCGAAAATTGCCTGCGATCAGGATATCGCCAGGCCAAATCCCTGCATCAGCCGGCGCGTCGGAAAATCGGCGCTGTTCGAGGTGAAGAATGCAAGGTCGGCGCCTTCCGGCAGTGCCTCTCTGCGATAACCGGCCTCGGTATCGGCAAGCAGCGACAGCGCCCGGCGTGCGATCGCCTCGGCCGGGTCGAGCCAGTCGACCGGCCACGGTGCTGTCTTGCGCATGCGGTTGGCCAAAAACGGATAATGGGTGCAGGCAAGCACGACGATGTCGGTGCGCAGCCCGTCATGCTCGACGAAGCACGGCGCGATCTCGGCGCGCACGGCGTCCTCGTCGACAAAACCATCGCGCATATAGGCTTCGGCCAATGCAGCCAGCCTGTCGCTGCCGACCAGGCGGACGTGGCATTTCTGCGCCCATTTGCTGATCAGGTCGCGCGTGTACTGGCGCTTGACGGTGCCGGGCGTAGCCAGCACCGAAACCAGGCCTGAGCGCGTGCGTTCCGCCGCCGGCTTGATGGCCGGCACGGTGCCGACGAAAGGGTGGCCGGGAAACCTCTCGCGCAAGGCATCGATGACCAGTGTCGAGGCGGTATTGCAGGCGATGACCGAGATAGCCGGCGAAAACCGGTCGAGCAGCCTGGCGAACAACTCCAGGATATGTGTTCTCAGCGCCGGCTCCTCCCAGCCGCCGAAGGGGAACGCCGCGTCGTCGGCGACATAGATGAAGCGGCGGTCAGGCATCAAGACACGCGCCTCACGCAGCACGGTGAGGCCGCCAATGCCGGAATCGAACATCAGGATCGGACGGGCGCTCGATGGATCGGTCATTGTCATTGAGTCACTAAGGGCTGGGAATCACTAAGGGCTGGGAATCACAAACGAGATCACGAGGGAGGCCCGGCCCATGCTTTCTGCTTCGGCCAATGATGCTTTATCCCGGCCGCTTCTATGTGGAACCATCATGGCCTTGATGCGGCGAGCCGGTCACACAAGGCCGCGCTTGCCGAAGCCGCTGGGCCGCGGCCGGCCGTTCGCCGGAGATGCAGGTTGAGATGCAGGGTGGTTCGACGGCACCGGCGCGGCCCGCGTGGCGTAGGCTGGAGCCTGGGCCGTCACGCCGGCGACTGACTCTGAATAGGGCGCCCCGCGACCGCGCAGCGGCCCGGGCGGGTCGAAATCGTCGAAACTCAGGGATGACGCCATATCCGAAGAGCCGCCACCCGCCGGCTTGCCCGCCAAGATGACGGCCCACAGCCCGACAAGAGCTAATCCCAGCAGGTTAAGGCCGGAATGCGAATCTTCGCCGTCGAATTTTACGACAAGAACAGTACCGGCCTGCAGGATCGCGAACAGCGTCGAGAACACGATATACGACCAAAGGATCCAACCCGACCCTTGCGCGTCGCGGCTTCGACGCCAGGCGAAATTCGCGCGGAACAGAACGATCACCAGCGAGGTAACGAGAACAGCCGCGGCCAGCCCTTCCCTGGAAGGACCGGGTTTCGAATTGGCCAAACCCTCGAAGCCGACGGTCCCCACGACGCACAGCACAAAGGTCACGATTTCCGCAACCAGCAAGGCCGCGGAATAGAAGAAAAAGCGAAGACGCCCGATATTTGAATTGAACATCGAAAGGATCCATCGTTTTCCAGACAATGGATCACACCAAATAACATTCGGTTACTGGTGAGGTATGGGCAGTTCCGAGGCTAGTCTTTGTCTTTCGCCCTCGCAGCGCGTGCCGCGGCCGCCGGGAGCCGCCTTGGATCGTCGCCGGGCGATCCGTCGCCGCGCGGCATGGCCGGCGAGAACCTGTCTAGCGATGATATTATGCCGCGCAGCACCTTGAGCTCCGGCTCGGCAAAGCCGGGGCGGGTCAGCACAGCGCGCAAATTGTCGACCATCTTCGGCTTCTTCGCTGCCGGGCGGAAATAGCCGCGCGCCTCCAGTGCACCTTCTAGATACGCAAACAGGCCGTGCAATTCTTCCTTGGCAGCCGGCGGCATTTCGGGGCCGGAGAAGTTGGTCCTGGTCTCGTCTTCCAGGCCGGACTTCATCCATTCATAGGACATCAGCAGGGCCGCCTGGGCAATGTTGAGCGAGGAGAAGGCTGGATCGACGGGGAAGGTGACGATCTCGTCGGCAAGGCCGACCTCGTCATTATAGAGGCCGAAGCGCTCGCGGCCGAACAGGATGCCGGTGCGCTGGCCGGCCCGCTGCCGCGCGCGCATTGCCCTGCCCGCCTCGACCGGACCGCGCACCGGCTTGAAATTGTCGCGCGCGCGCGCCGTGGTGGCGAAGACGAAGTTCAGATCGGCAACCGCCGAGGCCAGGTCATCGAACACCGTGACGGCATCGATGACGTGGTCGGCGCGGCTTGCGGCGGCACGCGCCTTCTCGCTCGGCCAGCCGTCGCGCGGATTGACGAGCCGCAGCTCGGTAAGGCCGAAATTGGCCATGGCGCGCGCAACCATGCCGATATTCTCGCCGAGCTGCGGCTCGACCAGGATGATCGCCGGTCCGGACGCTGGAGTTCCGGAGGCAAGAGGGGTGGCGGGATCCTGGGTAGCGGCCATGGTTGTCAGTGAACTGCTGTTTGCGGCATTTCGCAGTCCCCTGCCACATTTGGCGGCGAAAATGAAGCTTTCGCAAGGAATGCCGACACTACGGCGCGGTTCGCCGTTTGCGCGGCCAAAAAGCCTTTGATATACGGGCCGCATCCCAGGGCCGGCAGCCGTGCGGGCAAGGCCGTTCCGTTCCCCAAAAGCGAGGCATTCTTTCCATGGCGAAGATCAAGGTGGCGAACCCGGTCGTCGAACTCGACGGCGACGAGATGACCCGCATCATCTGGCAGTTCATCAAGGACAAGCTGATCCACCCTTATCTCGACCTCAAGCTCGAATATTACGACCTCGGCATCGAGCACCGCGACGCCACCAACGACCAGGTGACCATCGATTCGGCCAATGCCATCAAGAAATACGGCGTCGGCGTGAAATGCGCGACGATCACGCCCGACGAGCAGCGCGTCGAGGAATTCAAGCTGAAGAAGATGTGGAAGTCGCCGAACGGCACCATCCGCAACATCCTCGGCGGCACCATCTTTCGCGAGCCGATCATCATGAAGAACGTGCCGCGGCTGGTGCCCGGCTGGACCAAGCCGATCATCGTCGGCCGCCACGCCTTCGGCGACCAGTACCGCGCCACCGACTTCCGCTTCCCCGGCAAGGGCAAGCTGACGATCAAATTCGTCGGCGAGGACGGCCAGGTGATCGAGCACGACGTCTTCGACGCACCCGGCGCCGGCGTCGCCATGGCCATGTACAATCTCGACGAATCGATCCGCGAATTCGCCCGCGCCTCCCTGAACTACGGCCTGCTGCGTAATTACCCCGTCTACCTCTCGACCAAGAACACCATCCTCAAAGCCTATGACGGCCGCTTCAAGGACATCTTCCAGGAGGTCTACGAGGCGGAGTTCGAAACAGAATTCAAAGCTAAGAAGCTCTGGTACGAGCACCGGCTGATCGACGACATGGTGGCCTCGAGCCTGAAATGGTCGGGTGGCTATGTCTGGGCCTGCAAGAATTATGACGGCGACGTGCAGTCCGACACGGTGGCGCAAGGCTTCGGCTCGCTCGGCCTGATGACCTCGGTGCTGATGACGCCGGACGGCAAGACCGTCGAGGCGGAAGCCGCGCACGGCACCGTCACCCGCCACTATCGCCAGCACCAGAAGGGCGAGGAGACCTCGACCAATTCGATCGCCTCGATCTTTGCCTGGACGCGCGGCCTCGCGCACCGCGCCAAGCTCGACGACAATGCCGAACTGAGGCGCTTTGCCGAGACGCTGGAAAGGGTCTGCATCCAGACGGTCGAGTCCGGCTTCATGACCAAGGACCTGTCGCTGCTGATCGGCCCCGACCAGCCATGGCTTTCGACCACCGGCTTCCTCGACAAGATCGACGAGAATTTGCAGAAAGCGATGGCCTGAGCCCAACCGGCATGGGCAAGCCCGTCGTCTACGGCGCGGACTACAGCGTCTATGTGCGCATCGTGCGGCTGGTGCTGGAGGAAAAGGGCGTCGGCTACGAGCTCGTGCCCGTCGACATCTTTGCCGCGGACGGCATTCCCGGCTGGTATTTCGAGCACCAGCCGTTCGGCCGCATCCCGGCCTTCGAGCATGACGGCTTTCGCCTCTACGAGACCGGCGCGATTGCCCGTTATGTCGACGAAGCCTTTGGCGGCCCGGCGCTGCAACCGGTCGAAGCCCGGCCTCGAGCACGCATGAACCAGATCACCAGCCTGCTCGACGCCTATGCCTACAAGACCATGGTCTGGGATGTCGCGGTCGAGCGGCTGGAAACAACGCCGCCCGACGAAGCCGTGATCGCCAACGGGTTGCGGCAGGCAAGAATGGCATTGCAGGCGCTCTCCTCGCTGAAAGCTGAAGGGCCTTGGCTGTTGGGAACGGACCTGACGCTGGCCGACCTGCACGCCGCACCGATCATCGGCTATTTCGTCAAGGTCGCCGAGGGACAAGCCCTGCTGGCCGAGTTTGCCGAGATCCAGAATTGGTGGACCCGCATTGCGGCGCGTGCGAGCGTTGCCGGCAGGCTGACTTAACTCTCGAGCGCATTCATGGCCAAGCTCTCTCACCAGGACGCACTGACGGTGGCCAGAATAGTCAGAGTCAACCACGCCGGCGAGTACGGCGCGATCAGAATCTATTCGGCACAGATTCTTGTCGCGAAACCGTTCTAGCGCCGCCTCTTTGGGGCCACTGCCCTGCGCCATCGGGCCGCCGCCCGGCCCTAACGCCATACCGTGATCTGGACACCTGGCTCAGGCGAAGCAGCCACCGAATTGGCAAGCCGCTCAA
Source organism: Mesorhizobium sp. M1227 (assembly GCF_040318315.1). Lineage (NCBI taxonomy): Bacteria > Pseudomonadati > Pseudomonadota > Alphaproteobacteria > Hyphomicrobiales > Phyllobacteriaceae > Mesorhizobium > Mesorhizobium sp. M1227. Next base: position 304,444 of record NZ_JAMYLZ010000002.1, on the reverse strand, counting down.
TCGGGAAGGTAGATCTCCGCCTTCATGAAGGTCTTCGCACGGCCTGTGATCAGCACGCGATCTCCGGCCAGTTCGCATAGCAAATGCCCGCCGCGCTGCGAGCATTGGAATGCCGACAGATGCGTCTTGCCGAGTTTTTCAGACCAGTAAGGCACCAGCGTCGCATGAATGGAGCCGGTTACCGGATCCTCGGGAATGCCCGCCCCAGGCACGAAGTAACGGGAGACGAAATCGTGGGCTCGCCCAGGCGCGGTAATAACCAGGCCGAGAGGATGAAAACGTCCGATCCTGAGCAGATCGGGAACGAAAGATCGCACGGTTGTCTCGTCGGCAAGCTCGACAAACAGGTTCTCGAAATTGCGGAAGCTCGCAACCGGCCGCTGAGGCAATATCGCTTGCAGCGCCGAGTTCAGCTCTTCCTCGACGGGCTGCGGCGGAAAACAAGGCAGATCGAGCTGATAGCCCCCTTCCCACCGGGAAACCCGCAGCTCGCCGACCCGGGTGGCGAAGGCCATTTCGCCCTGACCATTGTATTCCGTAGCCAGCACATGGGCGGCCGCAAGAGTGGCGTGGCCGCAGAAGTCGACTTCATGGACCGGCGTGAACCAGCGCAAATCCAACCTTTGCCATTCGGCCGCACAAACGCGGTTTCAGCAAGATTGTTTTCGTTGGCAATGGCCTGCATTACCTGCTCCGACAGCCATTCCTCTAAAAGGAGAACGGCGGCAGGGTTACCCTGGAAGGCCCGTTCGGCAAAGGCATCGACCTGATACATCGTCAGCGTCGGCATATCGGCCCTCAAAGATATCCGCTGGGCGACGCGCCATTTCGGCCGTGCCGCCCCCGGTGCAGGTTCACGCCGCTTCGAGAGCCGCCTTCACCGCAGCGATCGCGTCTTCGGCCTTCGATGCGTCCGGGCCGCCGGCCTGAGCCATATCGGGTCGCCCGCCGCCGCCCTGCCCGCCCAATGCCGCGGACGCGACGCGCACCAGATCGATGGCGCTGAAGCGGCCGGTCAGATCATCGGTGACGGCGACGACGACGCTTGCCTTGTTGTCCTCGCCGGCGCCGACAAAGACGACGATGCCGGAGCCGAGCGACTTCTTGCCGGCATCGGCCAACGGCTTAAGATCCTTTGGCGAGACGCCCGATACCGCCTTGCCGAGAAAACCGACACCGGCAATGGTTTCGTTTTCCGCCGGCACACCGGCTGGCGAGCGATCGCCCAGCGCCAGCTTCTTGCGCGCCTCTGTCAGCTCCTTTTCGAGCTTCTTGCGTTCGTCGAGCAGCGCCTCGACGCGGGCCGGCACATCGGCCGGCGAAATCTTCAGCGCGGCGGCGGCCGCCTTCAGCCGCTTGTCCTGTTCGTCGAGATGCTTTCTGGCCGCCTCGCCGGTCAACGCCTCGATGCGGCGAACGCCGGCAGCGACCGCGCTGTCGGACAGGATGCGCACCAAGCCGATATCGCCGGTCGCCCTGACATGCGTGCCGCCGCATAGCTCGACCGAATAAGGCCGGTTGGCCTTGGCGCCATGCAAGCCCGTGCCCATCGAAACGACGCGCACTTCATCGCCATATTTCTCGCCAAACAGCGCCATGGCGCCTTCGGCAATGGCGTCGTCGACAGACATCAGCCGCGTGGTTACAGGGCCGTTCTGAACGACGATCTCGTTTGCCATGCGCTCGACCTCTTCGAGCTCGTCGGGCGAGATCGGCTTGTTGTGGGAGATGTCGAAGCGCAGACGCTCGGGCGCAACCAGCGAGCCCTTCTGCGCCACATGGGTACCCAGCACCTCGCGCAGCGCCTCATGGATCAGATGCGTGGCGGAATGGTTCGCGCGCAGCCTGGAGCGACGCGCGTGGTCCACCTTCAGCTCGACGGTCGCGCCCGTCTTGACCGTGCCGGTAGCCACCTTGCCGAGATGGACGAAAAGCCCATCGGCCTTCTTCTGGGTATCGGATATCTCGATCGAGAACCCGTCGCCCGAAATGACGCCGGTGTCGCCCATCTGGCCACCGGACTCGCCATAGAACGGCGTCTGGTTGACAACCACGGCAACGGCGTCACCTTTGCCGGCGCTGTCGACGGTCTTGCCGTCCCTGACCAGCGCCTGGATGAGGCCTTCCGCCTGCTCGGTCTCATAGCCGAGGAACTCGGTGGCGCCGGCGTTCTCGCGCACCGGAAACCATACCGTCTCGGTCGCCACGTCGCCGGAGCCGGCCCAGCTTTTGCGCGCCTCCGCCTTCTGCCGCTCCATCGCCTCGGTGAAGCCGGCAAGGTTGACCGAGATGTTGCGCTGGCGCAGCGCGTCCTGCGTCAGATCGAGCGGAAAGCCATAGGTGTCGTAGAGCTTGAACGCTGTCTCGCCATCCAGCATGTCGCCGGAGGCCAGCTTTTCCGTCGCCTCGGAAAGCAAGCCCAAGCCGCGCACCAGCGTCTTGCGGAAACGAGTTTCCTCAAGCTTCAGCGTTTCGGTGATCATCTGTTCGCCGCGCACCAGTTCCGGGTAGGCTTGACCCATCTCGCGGACCAGTGCCGGCACCAGGCGCCACATCAGCGGATCGCGGGCGCCGAGCAACTGCGCGTGGCGCATGGCGCGGCGCATGATGCGACGAAGCACGTAGCCGCGTCCTTCGTTGGACGGCAGCACGCCGTCGGCGACCAGGAAGCAGGACGAACGCAAATGGTCGGCGATGACACGGAACGATGCGACGGTGCCCGCATCCGGACCTTTGCCAAGCGCCGACGACGCAGCGTCGATCAGGTGGCGGAACAGGTCGGTTTCGAAGACGCTTTCAACCCCTTGCAGGATGGATGCCATGCGCTCGAGGCCCATGCCTGTGTCGATCGACGGACGCGGCAGGTCGACGCGCTCGTCCTTCGTCACCTGTTCGTACTGCATGAACACCAGGTTCCAGAATTCAAGGAAACGGTCGCCATCCTCCTCGGGGCTGCCGGGAGGGCCGCCCCAGATATGCTCGCCGCGGTCGATGAATATCTCCGAACACGGCCCGCAAGGTCCAGTGTCGCCCATTGCCCAGAAATTGTCCGAAGTCGCGATGCGGATGATGCGATCGTCCGAAAGGCCGGCGATCTTCTTCCAGTACGAGGCCGCCTCGTCGTCGGTGTGGTAGACGGTGACCAGCAGCTTGTCCTTCTTCAGCCCGAACTCCCTGGTGATCAGGTTCCAGGCAAGCTCTATGGCCCGCTCCTTGAAATAGTCGCCGAAGGAGAAATTGCCGAGCATCTCGAAGAAGGTCAGGTGGCGCGCGGTGTAGCCGACATTGTCGAGGTCGTTGTGCTTGCCGCCGGCGCGAACACTCTTCTGGGCGGTCGTGGCGCGCGAATAGGGCCGCTTCTCCAGACCGGTGAAAACGTTCTTGAACTGCACCATGCCGGCATTGGTGAACATCAGCGTCGGGTCGTTGCGCGGCACCAGCGGGCTTGACGCGACGACCTCGTGACCTTCCTTGCGAAAATAGTCGAGAAATGCCGACCGGATCTCGTTGACGCCACTCATGAATACTGCCTTTTCGAGAGAACCGCCGGCTGCCGGCGGAAAATAGACATGGCCTTTTAGCGGTCGCACCGCAGCCTGTCCAGAAACACCAAATGGGCTCAAATCCCGGCTTTCACCAGCGCCTTGAAATGCGTCTGCCTCGCCGTCAAACGCGAACCGCCGGCCCTGGGCCGGCGGTTCGAAACGCATCGATTACGCAAACTCAAAATCAAAACATCAAATCGAAACCTGGCTGAGGCTCAGCGAGGCGTCGCTTGCCCTACATCACCCCAGCGTCGTCCTCGAAACCGTCATCGCTGCTTTCGGAGCCGCCGTTCTCAAGGAATTTCTCAGCGATCAGCCCGGCATTCTGCCGTAGCGCCAGCTCGATCTCGCGCGCCGTGTCGGGATTGTCGCGCAGGAACATTTTTGCGTTTTCGCGGCCCTGGCCAAGACGCTGCGAATTGTAGGAGAACCAGGCGCCCGACTTTTCGACCACGCCCGCCTTGACGCCGAGATCGACCAGCTCGCCGGTCTTGGAGACGCCCTCGCCATACATGATGTCGAACTCGACCACCTTGAAGGGCGGCGCCAGCTTGTTCTTGACGACCTTGACGCGGGTCTGGTTGCCGACGACCTCGTCGCGATCCTTGACCGAGCCGATGCGGCGGATGTCGAGGCGGACCGAGGCATAGAATTTCAACGCATTGCCGCCGGTCGTCGTCTCGGGCGAACCGAACATGACGCCGATCTTCATGCGGATCTGGTTGATGAAGATGACCATGGTGTTGGAGCGCGAGATCGAGGCGGTGAGCTTGCGCAGTGCCTGGCTCATCAGGCGGGCCTGCAGGCCGGGCAGCGAATCGCCCATCTCGCCTTCGATTTCCGCCCGCGGCGTCAACGCCGCCACCGAATCGACCACCAGCACGTCGATGGCGCCGGAGCGCACCAGCGTGTCGCAGATCTCCAGCGCCTGCTCGCCGGTATCGGGCTGCGAGATCAAAAGGTTTTCGAGATCGACGCCGAGCTTGCGGGCATAGACCGGGTCGAGCGCGTGCTCGGCATCGACGAAGGCGCAGATGCCGCCCTTCTTCTGGGCTTCGGCCACCGTGTGCAGCGCCAGCGTCGTCTTGCCCGAGCTTTCCGGCCCGTAGATCTCGACGATGCGGCCGCGCGGCAGGCCGCCGACGCCAAGCGCGATGTCCAGCCCAAGCGAGCCGGTCGGCACCGTTTCGATCTCGACGACCTGCTCGTTCGCGCCGAGCCGCATGATCGAGCCCTTGCCGAAGGCACGCTCGATTTGCGACAGCGCCGCATCCAGAGCCTTTGATTTGTCCACCGCTTTGTCCTCTACAAGCCGCAAAGAATTCTGAGCCATGATACATCACCCCGTGGTCGTCAATGGAGGCCGGACAATCCCGCAATCCTTAAAAGAATGTACCTCATTTGTTCTCATTTGTCAATGAGCACCAAGGGTTTGAAAAATAACGCATATCCCTATTTGTTCTATTTTTGTTTCGCAATTATTGCTTCCGATGCGTCTCGCCTCGCATGCGGCGCCGTTGCCGTTACCAACCGAATCGGACCCGCGATTGCAGGGTTCCGCCCGGCGACCTAGTCTCTCCGGGCAACAGCTAAAGGGCATTTTGACGGCATGATCAAATCCCCGACGATCCTGGCCGTGGGCGGCGCCTATATCGAGCGGCGCGGCCGGGTTGCCGGCGCCTTCGTGCCAGCAGCGTCTAATCCGGGCACGATGCGCGAGCATGTCGGCGGCGCCGTCTTCAACGCCTTGCGCTGTGCCGTGCGCCGCGGCGTCTCGGCCTCGCTGCTTTCGGTGCGCGGCGGCGATGCCCTTGGCGACACGGTCTTACGCGCCGTCACCGAGGCCGGCATTGCCGACCTGTCGGCGGTGTTCCTCGACCGCGCGACGCCAAGCCATACGATGCTGATCGACAGCGACGGCGGGCTGATCGCCGGCCTTGCCGACATGGTGCTCTACGAACTGGCGCTTCCCAAGCAGATCCGCCGTGCCAAGGTGCGGGAAGCGATCGGTTCGGCCGACGCGGTGCTGTGCGACGCCAACCTGCCGTCGACCGCGCTGGAGCGGCTGGCGGCACTCGCCGCCGGCAAGCCGGTGTTTGCGCTTGCGGTCTCGCCCAACAAAGCGGCGCGGCTGACGCCGGTGCTCGACCGTCTGGCGATGGCCTTCATGAACCGGCGCGAGGCCGGCATGCTCGCCGGCGTCCAAATCGATCAAGGCATCGTCGACGGCCTGAGACGCGCCGGGCTGAAAAGCGGCGTGATCACCGCCGGCGACGAACCAGTGCTCGGTTTCGACGAATTGGGCGCGTTCTCGATCTCGCCACCGCCGCTGCAAAAGCGGACCGATGCTGCCGGCGCCGGCGACGCATTGGCAGGCGCCACGATCGCTGCCCTGCTGCGCGGCCTGACGCTGCGCGCGGCACTGCGCGAAGGCATTGCCGCAGCTATGCTCGTCGTCGAGAGTGCCGCCTTCACCAGCGCTGGCTTTGCCGAGGCGCTGGCGCTCGTGCCCGAGGCGCGGGACCTGGCATGAAGTGCGGCCCGGAATTGCCGAAGCATGACGCAGCCTATTTGCCGGCGCGCCGTGCTGCCTCGTAGGCGCGGCGCGACCAGATCGCCATCTCGTCGGGATCGTCGAAGGCGCTGTCGGGAACGCTCCAATAGGGCATCGACACGAGCTTGCCGTGGCGCGAGCCGGTATAGGTCCATTGCCGGCAGCCGGCCGCTTCGAAATCCGGGGCGCTTTCGGCGTCGGCCTTCAGCATCAATTCGCCACCGATGACGATGGCGACGATGACGCCGTCGAAATAGATGCCCTTGCCGCCGAACAGCTTGCGGATGCTGACCGGGCCGAGGCCCTCGAAAAGCTCTTCTATGCGCTCGTTGTCCATGCGGCGATCATGTCACCCGGATTTCCCCTTGTCATCGCCGCAACCGGCGCCATCCTGACAAAGTGCAAATCACTTTCGTCGGAGTTTCTCATGCCGCTTCTGCTCAAAGGGTCCTGCCGGTGCAATGCCGTGCGTTTCGAGGTGGAAAGCCACACGCCGGTGCCGTTCATGCTGTGCTACTGCTCGATCTGCCGCAAGCAGCAGGGCGGCGGCGGTTTTGCCATCAATCTCGGCGCCGATTACGAGACGCTGAAAATCCAGGGCAAGCGCCATCTCGGCGTCTACCGCGCCGAGATCGAGGACGACGAGCACCCGCAACGCGAGATCTCGACCGGCGAGCGGAACTTCTGCACGAAATGCGGGACGGCACTCTGGCTCTACGATCCGACCTGGCCGGAGCTGGTGCATCCGTTTGCCTCGGCGATCGACACCGACCTGCCAAAGCCGCCGGAGAAGGTGCATCTGATGCTGAAATACAAGGCGAACTGGGTCGAGCCGGATATCGGCAAGGGCGACAAGGTTTTCGATGTCTACCCGGAGGAGTCGATCGCAGACTGGCACAAGCGAACGGGGATGTGGGTGGATTAGCGTTCTTCTCCCCGTCGCTATATGGGGAGAAGATGCCGGCAGGCAGATGTGGGGCGGCGCAAACATTGCGAACGCCGGCTCGGCCCCTCATCCGGCCCTTCGGGCCACCTTCTCCCCGTATAGTGACGGGGAGAACGAAAACCTCAGGCCGAAGCGCGCGCCTCGGCCAGTGCCTTCAGATCAGCCGGCTTCAATTCGACCGATTCGCCGCAGCCGCAGGCCGAGCTCTGGTTCGGGTTGCGGAAGGTGAAGCCGGTTCGCAGTGTCGTCTGCTCGAAATCCATCTCGGTGCCGAACAGGAAAAGTGCCGCCTCCGGCGCGACATAGACATGGGCGCCATCGCGCTCGATATGGTCGTCCTTGGTGTTCGGCTCGGTCACCAGATCGACCGTATATTCCATGCCGGCGCAGCCGCCCTTCTTGATGCCAAGGCGAATGCCATGCGCATTCTCACGGGTCGCGACGATCTCGCGCACCCGGTCGGCAGCCTTTTCGGTCATCGTGATGACGGCGAAGCGTCCCATGTCTTTCCTTCTCCATTCTTTGCAGGTTCAAGGCCTGCCGAATGATTCCTCACCTAAAATGGTGAAGTTTTGTACCCGGCGCAAGTGCGCCAGCCTCTGTCTGGTCGGATGCTAATACCAGCCCACCGCCACCTGTGCCTCTTCCGACATGCGGTCGGGCGACCAGGGGGGATCGAAGGTCATGTTGACCTCGACGCCGGAAACGCCTTCGACGGCGCCGACGGCATTTTCGACCCAACCCGGCATTTCGCCGGCCACCGGGCAGCCGGGCGCGGTCAGCGTCATGTCGATCTTGACCGAGCGGTCGTCCTCGATGTCGATCTTGTAGACCAGGCCGAGCTCGTAGATGTCGGCCGGGATTTCCGGGTCGTAGACCGTCTTCAGCGCCGAGACGATGTCGTCGGTCAGCCGCGCCAATTCGTCGGCGGGGATTGTCGATCCGGAAACCGCCGCATTGGTCGTCGCTTCCGAATTGGTCTCGGCGGTGTGGCTGGCATCATCCATGATCGTCACCCGAAGAATTTTCGCGCTTTTTCCAGCGCATCGGCCAAAGCATCGACTTCGGCCCTGGTATTATACATGCCGAACGACGCCCTGCATGTGGATGTTACGCCGAAGCGTTTCAACAGCGGCTGCGCGCAATGCGTGCCGGCGCGGACCGCCACTCCCTGCCGGTCGATGACCATCGACACGTCATGGGCATGGATACCCTGCAGCTCGAACGAGATGATGGCGCCCTTGCCGGGCGCATCGCCGAAGATGCGCAGCGAGTTGATGGCGCGCAGTTTTTGATGCGCATAGTCCTTCAAATCGGCCTCGTGCGCGGCGATGCGTTCGCGGCCGATCTTTTCCATGTATTCGAGCGCGGCACCAAGCCCGATTGCCTGCACGATCGGCGGCGTGCCGGCCTCGAAACGGTGCGGCGGATCGTTGTAGGTGACGATGTCTTGCGTCACCTCCTCGATCATCTCGCCGCCGCCCATGAACGGGCGCATGCGCTCCAGAATATCCTTCTTGCCATAGAGCACGCCGATGCCCGACGGGCCATAGACCTTGTGGCCGGTGAAGACGAAGAAATCGCAGTCGAGATCCTGCACGTCGATCGGCATATGCACGGCGCTCTGGCTGCCGTCGACCAGCACCGGAATGCCGCGCGCGTGCGCGATGCGCACGATCTCCTTCATCGGCGTCACCGTGCCCAGCGCGTTCGACATATGGGTTATGGCGACCAGTTTTGTCCGGTCGGTCAGCCGCTTTTCGAATTCCTCGATGTGAAAAACGCCGAGATCGTCGACCGGTACCCAGACCAGCTTCGCGCCCTGCCGCTCGCGGATGAAATGCCACGGCACGATGTTGGAATGATGCTCCATGATCGACAGCACGATCTCGTCGCCTTCGCCGATATTCGGCATGCCGAAACCATAGGCGACCGTGTTGATCGCCGCCGTGGTATTCGAGGTGAAGACGATGTTGTCGGTGCTCGGCGCATTGAGGAAACGGCGCACCGTCTCGCGAGCCTTCTCATAGGCGTCGGTCGCGGCATTCGACAGGAAATGCAGGCCACGATGGACGTTGGCATATTCCTGGGAATAGGCGTGCTGGATAGCGTCGAGCACCGCCTGTGGCTTCTGCGCCGAGGCGCCATTGTCGAGATAGACCAGCGGTTTGCCGTAGACTTGCCGCGACAGGATCGGGAAGTCGCGGCGGATCGCCTCGACGTCATAGGGGATGTTTTCGACTTTCTGGTCCATTACAAGCTCTCTCGAGGCACCGCCTCATTCCGTCCAGCACCCCTCATCCGACCGAGCTTCGCTCGGCCACCTTCTCCCACAAGGGGAGAAGGAAGAGCGCCTCTCCTTCTCCCCTTGTGGGAGAAGGTGGCGCCGAAGGCGACGGATGAGGGGTGTTGGCACCAACCCCTCAGTCACCTCTACCCGTGCGTCAAAAACCAATCGTCGAGCCGTGCTTCCAGCGCCTCGACGATGGCCTCGTCGTCCAGTTCCTCGATCACTTCGGCGACGAAGGCCTTGACCAGCAAGCCGCGCGCGGTCTTCTCGTCGACGCCGCGCGCCATTAGGTAGAACAGATGGCTGTGGTCGATCTCGGTGACGGTCGCGCCATGGCCGCAGACGACGTCGTCGGCGAAGATTTCGAGCTCCGGCTTGGTCGAGAACTCGCCGTCATCCGACAGAAGCAGCGTGTTGCAGGCCATCTTGGCGTTGGTCTTCTGCGCATATTGGTGGACGTTGATGCGGCCCTGGAAGACGCCGCGCGCCTTGCCGGTCACCACGTTTCGGATGACTTCGGTCGAGGCTGTGTGCGGTACGGCGTGGTCGAGCACCATAGTGACATCGGTATGGGTATCGCCGGCGAGCAGATTGATGCCGCGCAAGGTGAATTCGGCGCCCTCGCCGGTCGTCTTCACAACGACCTCCTGCCGGACAAGCTTGCCGCCGGCATTCATGATGAACAGCGTCAGCTTCGAATTCTTGCCGAGATGCGCCTTGAACTGGGCAAGATGCGTTGCCGTATCCGGCTGCTCCTGCACGACCAGCCATGTCACTTCGGCGCCCTCGCCAAGCAAAAGCTGGCTGACCGAGCTGACCAGCGCCGCCCCCTCGCCTGCCTGGCGTTCGACGATGACAGCGTTGGCGCCGGCACCGACACGGACGGCCAGGCGTACATGCGTCTGTCCACCGGCCTGCAAATTCTGCAATTCGAGCGGCTTGTCCAGTTGGGCACCGTCGGCGATGTCGACGAAATAGCCGTCGGCGACAAAGGCGGTGTTGAGCGCGCCGATGGCATCGTCGCTGCCATAGGAATCCAGCCCCGGGGCGATGCTGCCGTCGGTCAGCTTCTCCGATAGACGCTGTACCGTGACGCCCTCGACAGCAGCCCATTTCGCGCTCGAAACGCCGTTTAGTACCGGCAAAACCGAGGAGCCTTCGACGATCGGCGCAATGGCTTTCGCGACCGCTGCCGGATCGAAGTCCGGCACCGAGGTCAGCAGCCGGCGCAGGTCCGTATAGTGCCAGGATTCGATGCGCCGCGTCGGCAGGCCGCCCTTGATCGCCTCGATGGCGTCGTCGCGCTTCAGCATCACCGCGCCGTCGCCGGGCAGCAGCGACAGCCGCTCGCCGAAGGCGTCGATCAGCGCCGTTTCGGCTAATGTCCGCTGGGGTGTCGTGTGCATATTCATCAGTATCGCCTTGTTTGGCTTGCCTTCCGGGCCCGCTTGCATCTCACGCGGCTTGCCCGATCACGCCGGCATAGCCATTGGCCTCGAGGTCGAGCGCCAGCGACTTGTCGCCCGACTTGATCACCTGACCCCTGTAGAGCACGTGCACCGTATCCGGCACGATGTATTGGAGCAGGCGCTGGTAATGGGTGATGACGACGATGGCCCGGTCCGGCGAGCGCAGCGTGTTGACGCCGTCCGCGACGATCTTCAGCGCGTCGATGTCGAGGCCGGAATCGGTCTCGTCGAGCACGCAGAGCTTTGGCTCGAGCAGCTTCATCTGCAGGATCTCGGCACGCTTCTTCTCGCCGCCGGAGAAGCCGACATTGAGCGGCCGCTTCAGCATCGCCATGTCCATGTTGAGCGAGGCGGCCGCTTCCTTCACGCGCTTGAGGAATTCCGGGATTTTCAGCGGCTCCTGGCCACGCGCCTTGCGCTGCTCGTTCATCGCCACTTTCAGGAATTCCATCGTCGCCACGCCCGGTATCTCCATCGGATACTGGAAGGCGAGAAAGATGCCGGCGGTAGCGCGCTCGGCCGGATCCATTTCAAGGATCGACTGGCCGTTGTAGAGGATGTCGCCCTCGGTGACCTCATAGTCCTCGCGGCCGGCAAGGATATAGGACAGCGTCGATTTTCCCGAGCCGTTCGGCCCCATGATCGCGGCGACCTCGCCGGCCCTGACCGTCAGGTTCAGGCCGCGGATGATCTCGGTGCCGTCGTCGACGATACGGGCATGCAGGTTTCTGATTTCAAGCATTTTTCTTCTTTCTACTACATCGCAAGGCAGTCGATCTGGCCATTGGCCGTTCGACGCTTCAATTCGTCCTAATCGAGAACTGATGAATCGGCCCTACATCATCGACAGTCAGAGCGTCTGGCTTTTGCCAGACAAAGTACACGGCCAATATGGCGGTAGCCACCCAGCACACGAGTCCAACAGCCATTACCTTTCGGCTACTCTTCATCATCATCAGCCCACGCTGCCCTCGAGCGAGATCCCGATCAGTTTCTGCGCCTCGACCGCGAATTCCATCGGCAGTTGCTGGATGACATCCTTGACGAAGCCGTTGACGATCAGCGCAATCGCCTCTTCCTCCGGGATGCCCCGCTGCATGACGTAGAACTTCTGGTCCTCGGAAATTTTCGAGGTTGTAGCCTCATGCTCGAACTGCGCCGTCGAGTTCTTGGCTTCCATGTAGGGGACGGTATGCGCGCCGCACTGGTCGCCGATCAGCAGGGAGTCGCAATTGGTGAAGTTGCGGGCGTTGGTCGCCTTGCGGTGGGCCGAGACCTGGCCGCGATAGGTATTCTGCGAGAAGCCGGCGGCGATGCCCTTGGAGATGATGCGGCTGGACGTGTTCTTGCCGAGATGGATCATCTTGGTGCCGCTGTCGACCTGCTGGTAGCCGTTCGACACGGCGATCGAATAGAACTCGCCGCTGGAATCGTCGCCGCGCAGGATGCAGCTCGGATATTTCCAGGTGATGGCCGAACCGGTCTCGACCTGCGTCCACGAAATCTTCGAGCGATGGCCGCGGCAGTCGCCGCGCTTGGTGACGAAATTGTAGATGCCGCCCTTGCCTTCGGCGTCGCCGGGATACCAGTTCTGCACCGTCGAATATTTGATCTCGGCATCGTCGAGCGCGATCAGCTCGACCACCGCGGCATGAAGCTGATTCTCGTCGCGCTGCGGCGCCGTGCAGCCTTCGAGATAGGAGACGTAAGCCCCCTCCTCGGCGATGATCAGCGTGCGCTCGAACTGGCCGGTGTTCTTCTCGTTCATGCGGAAATAGGTCGACAGTTCCATCGGGCAGCGCACGCCCTTGGGCACGAAGACGAACGAACCGTCGGTGAACACGGCCGAATTCAGCGTTGCGTAGAAATTGTCGGAGGTCGGCACGACCGAGCCGAGATACTTCTTCACCAGCTCCGGATGCTCGCGGATGGCTTCCGAGATCGAGCAGAAGATGACGCCGGCCTGCGCCAGCTCCTTCTTGAAAGTGGTGACGACGGAGACGGAATCGAACACCGCATCGACGGCGACGCGGCCCGACTTGTAGACGTTGTCGCTGGCTTCCTCGAGCTCCGACGCATCGGTCTTCTGCACGCCGGCGAGGATTTCCTGTTCCCTGAGCGGAATGCCGAGCTTCTCATAGACCTTCAGCAGTTCGGGATCGACCTCGCTGAGCGAAGTCGGCCCCGGCGTGCTCTTGGGCGCGGCGTAATAGTGGAGGTCCTGGAAATCGATTTTAGGATAGTGGACGCGCGCCCATTTCGGCTCGTCCAGCGTCACCCAGCGGCGATAGGCTTCCAGGCGCCATTCCAGCATCCAGGATGGCTCGTCCTTCTTCGCCGAAATGAAGCGGATAATGTCTTCGCTCAGGCCCTTGGGGGCCTTGTCCATCGCGATTTCGGTCTGGAATCCGTATTTATACTGGTCGACATCGATCTTTCGAACTCGATCGATCGTCTCCTGCACAGCAGGCATCAGCGTTCTCCATCCACGCCGGGGTCAAGGCCCGGCAGTTTTCAAACTATGGCACCGCAAACGAGCACCCATCAGGCACCCGAGGCGGCGTAAGTTTCATATAGTGCGTTCATGCCGGAAATTCACCCGGCCAAATGCGAACGCACGGCTCTACCAGGCCGCAAGGCCCTACATTTCGTCTGCCGCGCTCAGGCGGCTCGTTCCCTGCTTGCCTTTTCCTTACCGGCTTGGCGCGCGACGATCGTCGCCAGCGCCGAACGGAACAGCTCAATGTCTTCGGCGCTGGTCGCGTGGCCGATGGACACGCGCAACGCGCCAAGGCCGTCACCGTAACCCATGGCTTTCAGCACGTGACTCGGCCCGACTTTGCCCGACGAACAGGCCGATCCAGCCGAGAGCGCCACACCGGCCAGGTCGAAGGCGATCTGCGCCGTCTCGGCCTTGATGCCGGCAATAGCGAAGAATGTCGTATTGGCAAGCCTTGGCGCGCCGGTCCCGAAGATTTCGGCGTCCGAAACAAGCGTTTTCACGATCGCCTCGATTTCGTCGCGACGCTGCCGCACCGTTTCGATCGTTTGCAAGCCGGCAGACGCCTCGCGCGCCGCCGCGCCAAACCCGGCAATCGCCGCCAGGTTTTCGGTGCCGCCGCGATGGCCTTTTTCCTGGCCACCGCCGCTGACCAGCGGCTTTGGCATCATCAGGTCCGACGCCGCGACAATGGCGCCGACGCCCTTTGAGCCGCCGATCTTGTGCGACGAGAGAATCAGATAGTCTGCGTAACCCGCTGACATATCGAGCGGAATGCGGCCGGCCGCCTGCACGGCATCGACAACCAGGATGCCACCCGCCGCCTTGACGATTTCGGCAATGCGGCCAACCGGCTGGATCACGCCGGTCTCGTTGTTGGCGGCGTGGATCGCTACCAGCGGCAAGCCTTCGGCCTTGTCATGCTGGGCGAGAGCCTCGGCCAAAACGTCGAGCCTGACGACGCCGTCAGTGTCGACGCCGATCCGTGTCACCTGCGCCGCTGGGAAACGCCCGCCGTTCAGCAGGCAAGGATGATCGGCCTCGGACACATAGAGCCGGCTCATGCGGACGGCGCCGCGCCCCATCTGCCAGTCCGGCGTCAGCAGCGTCGAGGCCGCTTCCGTCGCGCCGGAGGTGAATACGACATGCTCGGCCCTGGCGTTGACCAGTCGCGCCACGTCGCGCCTGGCGTCCTCGATCAGCCGCCGTGCAGCGCGGCCCTCGGCATGAACCGAGGACGGGTTGGCGGCGACGTCGAGCGCAGCCACCACGGCCGCGCGCGCCGAGGCAAGCAGCGGCGCGCTGGCGTTGTAGTCGAGGTAGGCGCGTGCTCCGGCCATTTCCGTCCAACTGGTCCCTTCAAAAGCCGTTCCGCGAAGATAGCGCGTTATTTCCTTGAAATTGCAAGGCAAGACGTCCTATTTACGCGGCTTGCGGCGCGGGTGGCCGAGCCACAATTTTTGGCCGCCCAGTTTTGAACAATTCTAAACTAGCTTCTAGAAAGACGCTCGCCCTGCGTCAAGGCCAGAGGAAAAGTTGTTCCGGGCGCCGCGCAATTTATGCCAAGTGGAGTATTTCATGCCTGAGGTCATTTTCACCGGTCCGGCCGGCCGCCTGGAGGGTCGTTATCAGCCCTCGAAGGAAAAGAGCGCGCCGATTGCCATCGTCCTGCACCCGCACCCCCAGTTCGGCGGGACGATGAACAACAAGATCGTCTACGACCTCTTCTACATGTTCCAGAAGCGCAATTTCACCACGCTGCGCTTCAATTTCCGCGGCATCGGCCGCAGCCAGGGCGAGTTCGACCACGGCACCGGCGAATTGTCCGACGCCGCCGCGGCGCTCGACTGGGTGCAGTCGCTGCATCCGGATTCCAAGAGTTGCTGGGTTGCCGGCTATTCGTTCGGCTCGTGGATCGGCATGCAGCTTCTGATGCGCCGGCCGGAGATCGAGGGCTTCATCTCGGTCGCGCCGCAGCCCAATACCTATGATTTCTCGTTCCTGGCGCCATGCCCGTCGTCCGGCCTGATCATCCACGGCGACGCCGACAAGGTCGCGCCGCCCAAGGACGTGCAGGGCCTGGTCGACAAGCTGCACACGCAAAAGGGCATTACCATCACCCAGAAGACCCTGCCCGGCGCCAACCATTTCTTTGCCAACCATGCTGAGCTTCTGATCGAGGAATGCGCGGACTATCTCGATCGCCGGCTGGCCGGGGAACTGTCCGACCCACGGCCGAAGCGGCTGAGATAATCGGCGATGTACCAACCGCCTCACTTCCAGGAAACACGGCCGGACGTCCTGCACGGGCTGATCCGGGCGCATCCGCTTGGCCTGCTGGTGTCGAACGGCGTCGAGGGGCCGGTCGCCAACGCGATTCCCTTTCTTCTAGACGCGGATGTGCCACCGAACGGCAGGCTGCGCGCCCATTTGGCCAAAGCCAATCCGCAATGGCGGCTTTTGGCCGACAATCCCCTGGCGCCGGTACTGGTCGTATTCCAGGGCGCCGATGCCTATGTGACGCCGTCCTGGTACGAGACCAAGCGTGAAACCGGCAAGGTGGTACCGACCTGGAACTACGCCATCGTCCAGGTGCGCGGCAGCGTCACGGTGATCGAAGACCAGGATTGGCTGGCCGAGCAGATTTCCGATCTGACGATGTCGCAGGAGGGCAGCCGCTCGGCGCCGTGGGCGGTGACCGACGCGCCGGCGCCCTTCATCCAGTCACAGATCAAGGGCATCGTCGGCCTGGAGATCGAAATCACCGAAATCAGCGGCAAATGGAAAGTCAGCCAGAACCGCCCGGCCGCCGACCGCGTCGGTGTCGCCGAGGGGCTCGAGAGCGAGACTGCCGATTCGGCCGACATGGTCCGGCTGGTAAGGTCTTACGGCGGGCTGGACGGCAAGTAATCTGGATTGCTTGCTCGACCGGTTCAGGCCGGTGGCGGGTTCAATCGACCTTGGTCATCGCCGCCTTGCGCTCGTTGGCGATCAGCCAGAGATTGCGGATATAGATCAACAGGCCCATGGCCTGGCCGGCGATGAACACCGGATCCTGACGCTGGATGGCGTAGATCAGCAGCAGGCCGCCGCCGAACAGCGAAAAGAACCAGAAGGCGATCGGCACGACGCTGCGCTTGGCCTTTTCCGACGCCACCCACTGCACCAGAAAGCGCATGGTGAAGAAGAACTGGGCGACGAAGCCGAGCAGAACCCAGGCATCGAATTGCTTGACGAAAACATCGTGAAGCCAGGTCGCCAATTCCTGAAGCACGTTACCCATGCCTGATTTCCTCTACTTTGGGCATTCTGCGGCGCCTGCGGCGCAGCCACCAGACGCCGGCAAGATCGAGCACGCCCTGCAGGCCGCGATCGAAGATGCCGTAATTCGATTTGCCGTGACGGCGGGAGCGGTCGACGACATCGCAATGGACGACGCGGTAGCCCTCCTGGATGACCAGCGCCGGAACAAAGCGGTGGGTGCCGTCGAAGAACGGCAATTTCCGCAAAATGTCGGTGTAGATCGCCTTGAGGCCGCAGCCGGTATCCCGCGTCTCGTCGTGCAGGATGGCTTTTCTCAGCCCGTTGGCGAAACGCGACGCCAGTTGCTTGATCTTGCTGTCGCGGCGCTTCAGACGCTGTCCCTGCGCGGCCCCGACTTCGGGACCAGCCTGCCGCAGCGCGTCGATCAACACCGGGATATAGCCGGGGTCGTTCTGGCCGTCGCCATCGATCGTGGCGACGATATCGCCGCGCGCCGCCCAGGCGCCTGAGCGCACCGAGAGCGACTGGCCGGCGGATTTTTCATGCCTGAGATGGCGCAGCGGAAACCGGCGAAGCGCTGCCTCTGCGGCAAGCACCGAAGGCGTATCGTCTGTCGAGCCGTCGTCGACGACGATGACCTCGAAGTCCCGCCCGGCCATGGCAGTGCCGATCTCGTCGAGCAGAAGCGGCAGGTTCGCCGCCTCGTTCCGGCAAGGAATGACGATGGATATCTCCGGCATCTCGACTCTGTCACAGGATATGGCATTCGATCGATGCCGCGCGGTCCAGTGGAAGAGCCCCGCTGGCGCGGCGCCTCATTACGCCAGCCGAAACAATGACGCAAGCAGGCCGCACGCTTGGGGTTCTCCCTTCTCCCCTTGTGGGAGAAGGTGGCCGCGCGAAGCGCGGTCGGATGAGGGGTGTTCCAGCTTGGCAACGACGGCACTCCGTCCAGCACCCCTCAACGTCTTGGCGCTGCGCGCCAATCCACCTTCTCCCACAAGGGGAGAAGGCAAGAGGGTGTCGCAAAACCGGATTCCACTTTTGCTGATCGCGCTTGAGTGCTAAACGCCCGCCTTCATGCATAGCCGAGCCGCGTTCGGCCGGAAGCTTTTCGGGAAAGAAAATGTCCGCCTTCAAATCCGATTTCCTGCGCACGATGAGCGAGCGCGGTTTCATCCACCAGACCTCGGACGATGCCGGCCTCGACCAGCTTTTCGCCACGGAAACGGTGAGCGCCTATATCGGCTTCGACGCCACCGCCAGGAGCCTGCATGCCGGGTCGCTGATCCAGATCATGATGCTTTACTGGCTGCAGCAGACCGGCCACCGGCCGATCGCGCTGATGGGCGGCGGCACCTCGATGATCGGCGATCCGTCGTTCAAGGACGAGGCGCGCAAGCTTTTGACGCCGCAGGACATCGATGACAATCTCGCCGGCATCCGCCGCAACTTCACGCCCTACCTCAAATTTGGCGGCGGCCCCAACGACGCCGTCATGATCAACAATGCCGACTGGCTGATGGACATCAACTACGTCAATTTCCTGCGCGATGTCGGCCGGCATTTTTCGGTCAACCGCATGCTGGCCTTTGATTCGGTCAAGCTCCGGCTGGAGCGCGAGCAGTCGCTGTCGTTCCTCGAATTCAACTACATGATCCTGCAGGCCTACGACTTCGTCGAGCTCTACAAGCGCCTCGGCTGCCGGCTGCAGATGGGCGGCTCCGACCAGTGGGGCAACATCGTCAACGGCATCGATCTCGGCCATCGTATGGAAGGCGCGCAGCTCTATGCGCTGACGACGCCGCTGCTCACCACCTCGTCCGGCGCCAAGATGGGCAAGTCGGCCTCGGGCGCGGTCTGGCTCGATGCGGAGATGCTGAGCCCGTACGAGTTCTGGCAATACTGGCGCAACACCGAGGATGCCGATGTCGGCCGTTTCCTGAAGCTCTACACGACCCTGCCACTCGCCGAGGTCGCACGCCTCGAACGGCTCGGCGGCTCGGAGATCAACGAAGCCAAGAAGATCCTCGCCACCGAAATCACCGCCATGCTGCATGGCCGCGAGGCGGCGGAGGAGGCCAGCGAAACGGCGCGTAAGACGTTCGAAGAAGGGGCGCTCGCCGAAACACTGCCAACCGTCGAGGTGGGCAGGACCGATCTTGAAGCCGGCGTCGGCATATTGTCGCTGTTCGTCACCGCCGGGCTGGCCGGGTCCAACGGCGAGGCACGGCGGCATATCCAGGGCGGCGCCGTGCGCCTCAACGACCAGCTCGTGGCCGACGATCGCAGGATGGTGACGCTGCAGGACCTTGGCCCGGAAAACGTCGCGAAGCTGTCGCTCGGCAAGAAGAAACACGTTCTGGTGCGGCCGGTCTGACCAGGGCCCGGTACTTCCTGTTAGATCTTTTCCGAAACCGGTTTCATCTTGCGGCGCTTACCTTCGGTTCGGAATCACCGCCGAGGTTAATCAGCTAGCTCCCGAGAATGGCTGAGGTGCCATTCGTCTCATCGATCGGATCGAGCAGGTAGCGCAAATAGCGGACGTTCTGCGGCGCTTCGATGAACGTCTTGTTCGAGGCACGGAAGCGGACTTGCGGCTTGGAGGCTTGGAGGCTTGGAGGCTTGGAATGTGAGAAGCGGACGTTCAGGCGCCCCCATGCCTCGACGCGATCTGACCCATTCACGACAGTCGAAATCACGGTGAACGGGTCCGCTTGCGCCGGTAAAGCGAACGTACGACGTGCTACGAATCTCGCCTGGCTGGTCCTGGGCGGACCAGAGGAGCTAACGTCTATGCTATAGCCCTCCATGGCCCTCCTGAATCCCTGGGTTTGGACACCAGTTCGAGCGGAACGCCAGAGAGATGCCCTGAGGCGCTGCTGTCACGTGGGATGGCTGCCTCGCAGGCGCCGCCCTCCGATAGCTCATGGGCGGCTTGAGGCGGCGATCGCGGGATAGTCGGTATAGCCAGCGGAGCCGCCGCCATAGAGCGTCGCCGAGTTGAACTCCGTCAGCGGCGTGCGCGTCTTCAGCCGTTCCACAAGGTCGGGATTGGCGATGAACGGGCGCCCGAAGGCGAAGAGGTCCGCCTTGCCCTCGGCGAGCCGCGACGCCGCGAGGTTGAGGTCATAGCCGTTATTGGCGATATAGGTATTGTTGAAGCGGCGGCGGAGCGATCCGAAGTCGAACGGCGCGACATCGCGCGATCCGCCCGTGGCGCCCTCGACGACATGGATATAGACGATGCCCAAAGCATCGAGTTGATCGACGATATAGTCGAACTGCGCCTGGGGGGCGCTGCTCGAGACGCCGTTGGCGGGCGAGACGGGCGAAATCCGGATGCCGGTGCGCTCTGCGCCGATCTCCTCGACCACCGCAGTCGCAACCTCCAGCATCAGCCGGGCGCGGTTCTCGACCGATCCGCCATAAGCATCCGTGCGGACATTGGCACCGTCCTTGGCGAACTGGTCCAGCAGATAGCCGTTGGCGCCATGAATCTCGACGCCATCGAAGCCGGCCTCAATGGCGTTCGCGGCTGCTTGCCGGAAATCGTTGACGATCCCCGCAAGCTCGTCGTGCGCCAGCGCGCGGGGCTCCGAAACCTCGACAAAGCCGTTGTTCACGAACGTCTTGGTCGCGGCCCGGATTGCCGAGGGCGCGACGGGCGCGGCGCCGTTCTCCTGCAGATCGACGTGCGAGACGCGGCCGACGTGCCAGAGCTGCAGGAAAATCCGCGCGTCCTTGGCGTGCACCGCGGTCGTGACCTTTCGCCAGCCGTCGATCTGAGCCTGAGAATAGATGCCGGGCGTGTCCTGGTAACCTTGTCCCTGCCGCGAGATCTGCGTGGCCTCGGAGATCAGCAGGCCGGCGGAGGCCCGCTGGCCGTAATACTCGGCGGCAAGGTCGCCCGGAACGAAGCCCGGGCCAGCGCGATTGCGCGTGAGGGGCGCCATGACGATACGATTGGAGAGCGTCAGCGAGCCGAGAGAATAAGGCTCAAAAAGTGCTTTGTTGGTCATAGGTTTGTCCCTGCCGCGACGAGGTCGTTATCAAATGGTTTCGTTGGTGCTCAGGCGACCTTGCGGTACCGCTCGGCGGGATGTTCGTTCCGATAATTCGGAAGCATGGCCTGGCGCGCGGCCTGAAGCGCATCCCACTGCCCGGCATCGGGAAGCGGCGGGATGGTCACCGGTTCGCGGCGGTCGAAGCCGACCAGCGCCGCATCAACCAGATCGTCCACCTCCATCACGTTGGAGAGCGTGTTGATGTCGGCGCCGACGTGGTCCCAGATCTCCGTACGCGTCGTGGCGGGCAGCACGGCCTGGACGTAGACACCCTTCGGCGCGAGCTCGAGGCTGAGCCCCTGCGACAGAAACAGCACGAAGGCTTTGGTTGCGCCGTAAACCGTCATCCCGAACTCCGGCGCCAGCCCGACCACGGAGCCGATGTTGACGATCGACCCTTCGCCAGCTTTCGCAAGACGCGGGGCGATGGCGCTGGCAAGTCGCAGAAGCGCGGTCGTGTTGAGCGCAACGAGCCGGGCGACGTCATTGGTACTCTGCTCGATGAAGCTTCCGCCGATGGCTGTTCCGGCATTGTTGACGAGAATCCCGATGCGGGCGTCATCGCGCAGCCTCGTCTCTACCGTTGCAAGCTCGGCAGGCTGCGTAAGATCAGCCTGGATGATATCGATCGCAACGCCAGTTTCCTGACGGAGCCGGGCTCCCAGTGCCTCCATTCGTGCCACGTCACGGGCAACCAGCACGAGGTCGTGTCCGCGGCGGGCGAACCGTTCGGCATAGGAAGCTCCGATGCCCGTGGAGGCGCCGGTGATGAGGACTGATGGAATGGTGGTCATGGCATTGCTCTTTTCTCTGATGGAACCTATATTCATGACGATCATCATGATTGCGGCTAAATATGATGGGCATCATGTAAATGTCAACGGGGCCGACGGAGAATTTTGAAATGAAGGTCAGTCGAGAGCAGATGACGGAGAACCGTCACCGGATATTGGATGCGGCCAGCCGGCTGTTTCGCGAGAAGGGGTTCGACGCGGTCAGCGTGGCGGAAGTGATGAAGGCCGCCGGGCTCACCCATGGCGGCTTCTATGGCCATTTCAGTTCGAAGGACGACCTGATCGCGCAGACCCTTGCCCACGTCCTCGCCGCGGACTCAGGCGGAGGGGGCGATCTTCGCGCTTATGTAGGTTCCTATCTTTCGCCCCGGCATCGCGACAACTGCGCCGGCGGTTGCCCGACGGCGGGCCTTGCCGCAGCCATCCGCCATCAGACCCCGGCTGCACGCTCGGCCATGACGGAAGGCCTACGATCGCAGATCGACCGTATCGGCAAGGCGCTCCCGGAGTTGGATCCGGCAGACAGACGCCGCGCGGCGATCGGAAGCTGGGCAGCGATGGTGGGGGCAGTAATCCTCGCCCGGGCGATCGACGATCCCGCGCTCTCGGATGAAGTGCTTGAGCAGACGCGTGCCTGGGTCGATGCCGGGATCAGCCAAGTGTCTGCCAGCTAGGTGGTCTGCGGCAGGAGTGCTCTTGTCGAGAGCAATGCGGCTATCGGCGTTGGTTGGGTGGCTATCTTGCAGAATATCGCACGGCAGCGTGCAATCAGCGGGATCCGCGGACCAAGAGGGTTTCGAACTTCCCTGTTGAGGGAACCATGCTGTCGCCCAATTTCCGCTAAACTGGCGAATGAAGCCGTTCAACGGCAGAACATCGAATGACCGCTCCTGGCGCAACTACGCCCTCAAGCGCGATCGCCGGTGATGTCCGCTGTAAGGCGGTGGCACAACTAACTTTAACGGCCGACATTAGGCGCAAAGCGGCCATTTAGGCCCGGGCGGACGTCAGTCGCCTTTGGATCATGGGCGTGAATTCGCGGGGCGGACGAGCGGCCGCTTAAGATCAAAACTCGGTCGCTCGAGGTAATTGGGTTTTGACCTCAGCGATACTCGAAGATCGACCTGAAAATCCCGGGCGCTATCACCGATAGCGGATTGACCTCCAGGTTCGGCTTGTTGGCGTTGCCCTTGAGCCTGTAGGTGACGCCGATCAGGCCGCGGTCGCGGCCGTTGCCGAGCAGTGCGCCGATCAGCGGCAGTTCGCCGAAGATGCGGTTTACGCCGTAGGCCGGCATGAACGTGCCGGTCATGTCCATATTGTTGTTCTGGTCGTAGAGCGTGCCCTGGAAGGTGGTGCCGATGCGCGAGCCGCGCAGCACGCCGTTGCGCAGCTTGAGATAGCCGCTGCCCTTATCGATCTCGCTGAAACCGCGCTCGAACTTCACCCTCGACGTGTCGAGATTGCCTTTGACCGCCTCGTTGAGGCTGCGGTTGTCGCCGGCCGGCGTCGTCGACACGATCGAGGCGAGCTTCGGCTCATTGACGACAAAGAAGTTCTTGGCGTCGACCTGGCCTTTCATCGGACCGTCGCCGGCCCCGGTGAGCGCCAGCGTGATCGAGCCGCCTTCCATATGCTCGTAGATGTTGAGGAAGCGCAGTATGGCGCCGGCGTCGGCCGACTTCATGTTGAGCGTGCGCAGGCCGCCGCCGGTCGTGTTGCTGATGGTGATGGCGGCTCCCGAACTTGCCGTGGCGCTCACCTTGAGCCCGTTCACCCGGGAGCCTGCGGCGCTGTAGTCGAGTTTCAGATTCGACAGCACCTCGTCGTGGAAGCCGGTCAGGGAGCTGACGTCGGCGCTGACCGAGATCGCATCGACGCCGGTGGTCTTGGTGGCGGTATCGACATCGGACGTGAATTGCTTGATCAGCGAGCGTGCGTCCAGCGCGCTGCCGCTGACCTCGACCGCATAGGCTTTGCCCGACCGCTTCACCGAGACGGCGACGTCGTCGCCCCTGTTCAACGTGACCTTGCTGAACCGGGCCGAGGACAAGGCGCCGTTGACCAGCACGGCGCTGCCGTCGATGGAGAAGGTCTTGCCGTCGAGTTCGAAATTGGACAGCGTCGTGGTGTCGCCGGTCTTCGCCATGGCGAAGACCACCTTGGCGGGAATGCCGGGGCCCTTGCTCCAGCCGGCCCAGGGAATGTCCAGCCTGGCATTGGTCAGGTCGGCCGACACGTTCTGGTTGCCGGTGCCACTCTTGTCGATCGCCACCTTGATGGTTCCGGAAAGCAGCGTCGACAGGCCAGGCATGGCGGTGGCGCGCGTCTTGTCGTCGAGCACCAGCTCCACTTTACGACTGCGCGGCGGGCCGCCATCCCTGAGTGGCTCGATCAGGTCGAGCTCGGCCGGAATGCCGTTGAGCAGCGCCTTGGCCGAGATCACCGCCCGGTCGGGCGCGACCGTGATCGAGCCGTCGGCATGGCTGACCGTCTGGCCCTCGAACGGCTTGCCCAGCGACAGGTCCTTGTAGTCGAGCGCCACCAGCCAATCGAGTTTGGAAGAGTCGACACCGGACTGCAGCGGAATATCGGCCTTGACGTGGCCGGTCACCGTGCCGGACAGGTCGTCCGGCAGCAGGCCGACATGGCGCATGGCGTTGATCGGGTCAAAGGATGCCAGCTCGGCGATTGCCGGCGCCTCGCCGGCGACATCGATGTCGAGCGCGCCGATCACCGGCGGATGGTTCGCCGCCTTGACGGTGAGCGTGCCGTTGCTCGCCGCCACCGTGCGGCCGCTCGGCATATAGACGCTGCCCGACGACAGCGCGACGTCGACGTCATTGCCGTGGAAGCCGACGACGCCGACGGCATCGCGGATCGGCGGAATGCGGCCGGCCGTGTCGAAGCGCGATCCTTCGACCTGGAATCGGCCGAACACTTCATCGGCCGAAAGTGGCACGCCGTTGCCGAGCCGTCCGGGCACGACCTGGAACTGCAGGCTGCCATCGACGACGCGGCCGCCGAACAGGTTCTTGAGCACCCACAGCCTGGCATTGCGCGCCGAAAACCAGGGCCATAATTGCTTGACGTGCGAGACCGGCATGTCGTGGACATTGAGCGCCACCGATATGCCCGGCGCCTGGTTGGCGACGAATGAAACCGAAGCCGTGCCCAGCACTTCGCTGCCCGGTCCGGACCGGACGCCGATCTGCTCGGCGACCAGCTTTTGGCTCGTCGGCTGGTAGACGCCGGCAATACGGGCAATGAAGCTGAGCGCCGGCTCCGGC
Organism: Mesorhizobium sp. M1227; assembly: GCF_040318315.1. Taxonomy (NCBI): domain Bacteria; kingdom Pseudomonadati; phylum Pseudomonadota; class Alphaproteobacteria; order Hyphomicrobiales; family Phyllobacteriaceae; genus Mesorhizobium; species Mesorhizobium sp. M1227. Next base: position 279,725 of record NZ_JAMYLZ010000002.1, on the reverse strand, counting down.
GAATCCGAAGGCGCCAGGGTCGAACCGTCGCTGGTCAGGTCGTAACGATAGGATGGCTCCTCGCCCGCTGCGCCGGTAGCGGGCTTCGGGCCGATCGAACCGGCGAAATCGAAGGTCGAGCGGCCGGTTTTCACCAGCAAGCTTTCGACCTGGATCTTGTTCGACCCGGCGACGAGCGTCGCATCGAGATCGATGTCGGCCGGAAGCAGGCCGCGCGAACCGAGATTGAGCACCGACCCGGTCAGTGACAGGGCAGCGGTCAGCCGCGAACTGTTGTCGCCGGTCCCTTCCGACCCCGCCAGCTTCAAGGCGATCGCGCCCAATTTGCCGCCTGCTGCCGCAGCTTCGGCATCCGCCGCCTGGATGCTGGCATCCAGCGTGGTGATGCGTCGCGTCGCCGGATCGCGGGTGGCGGAAGCGGCGATGGTAAGTCCCCTGCCGTCGACATCCGCATCGGATGAAAACTCCATGCTTCCCGGTCCCGTCTGCGACACGGAGGCGTCGGCGATGGTGACCGACTTGACCGATCCGGTCTCGGGCAGTGCCAGCTCGACGTTGCGCAGATCGATCTGGCGCATCGAATCCACGCGCACCGCATCGAGCGCGCGGTTGACGTTGGCGAAGACGGCGGCGGAAAGTTTTTCCGGATCGATGAGGCCATCCTGGTTGCGCAGCCCGGCCGTCCAGTCGCCGCCGGACGGCATCGCGGCCATGACGATGTGCGCGTCGGAAATCCGGGCGCTGGTCAGCCGTACCTCGCCCGAAAGCAGCGGGATCAGCCGGATGCCGAAGCGGACCCGGCCGGCATCGGCCATCGGTTTGCCGTCGGCGGTCTTGAGGCTGACGTCGCTGACCTGCAGCGCAATGAAGCTCGACCCGTCAAGCGTCAGCCGGGCCGGCCCGACGGCAACGTCGACATCGAAGCCGGCCAATCTCTCGATTGCCGTTTCGGCTTCCGCGCGAAGCCGCTCCGAGCCGAAGCCGGACACGCCGATCGCGTAGACGCCGGCGCCAGCCAGCAGCACAAGGGCGACAAGGCCGGCAAACAGCCGCGCCATCAAACGGACGCCGCGACCGATCGACGCCTGGCCGAGCGGCGGGACGCGGCACGCGGACGGAAAGGTTCCCAGGTCGGTGATCTCGTCACGCCTGAACCTGATCTTCTCGTGCTGCGGTAGCTCCTGATCCACGCAATCTTCCGTTGAAACGAATTCGATCGTGGACGAATCCCCGCTCGACATTATATCGATGCAGCCTGGCGCGTAACCTCAAACAAGGGCATCGGTATGGCTGGCCTCGACGTGGGCGATGTTGCGCCGCAGTTCGATCTTCCGCGCGACGGCGGCGGTTCACTCAGCCTCGCCGCATTGCTGGGAAAACCCATCGTACTCTATTTCTACCCACAGGACGACACCACAAGCTGCACCAACGAGGCGATCGGCTTTTCGCAGTTGAAGCCGGAGTTCGAAAAGGCCGGCGCTGTCGTCATCGGGCTCTCGCCGGACAGCGTCAAGAAACATGACAAATTCAAGGCGAAATACGATCTGAGCGTCAACCTTGTCGCCGACGAAGAGCGCAAAGTGATCGAGGCTTACCATTTGTGGGTGGAAAAGAAGCTCTACGGCCGCACCTATATGGGCGTCGAGCGGGCGACGTTCCTGATCGGCCGGGACGGACGCATCGCCAGGATCTGGCGCAACGTCCGCGTCAAGGGGCACGCCGAAGAGGTGCTGGAGGCGGTTCACGCCCTTTGAGAGCTGCGCCAGGCCGCTGTAATTCGATACCCGTTTTGCGCGAAGACCTTTGCCTGTCGTTCGATCGGCAAAACTTTGTTAACCCTAATAATGTGTAATCAGGCTTGTCGTTGGTGTCGTAACGAAAGCTTGGTCCCGTGAACGTAGCCAGTCAGTCAGCGGTCTTCGGCAGACGCAGAGAGCCCCACACGGTCATCATCGCCCGGGGCGACCAGATAAGGCATTTCACCATACGCCCGTGGCTGGCTGCATTTTGCGGCTCGGCGCTGGCGGCGGTCGTCATCGGCTACCTGCTGGCGACCTCCTATCTGGTGCTGCGCGACGATCTAATCGGCGCCACGACGGCGCGGCAGGCGCGCATGCAGCAGACCTACGAAGACCGCATCTCGGCACTGCGCAGCCAGGTCGACCGCATCACCAGCCGCCAGCTACTCGATCAGCAACTGATGGAAACCAAGGTCAGCGAGCTGCTGGAACGGCAGAGCCAGCTCAGCCTGCGTCACGGCCGTCTCGGCCCGATCCTCGAACGAGCCGAAAACGAGGTCGCAACGCCGCCCATGCCGACGGCAAAGCCGGACGAACATGCCGACGCGACCGGCAGCATCCAGCCGACGGCCTATTCCGTCGCCAGCCTTGCCGCCCCCCTTGCCGCTCCTGTGGGCGTTGACGACACCAGGCCGTTCTCGCTGTGGTCGACCCGCGCCGATCCGCTGCCGAGCGAAAGCGCGGCCGACCGGGCAGACAAGCTCTTCGTTTCGATCAACAACTCGCTGAAGGCCATCGAGAGCCAGCAGCTCACCCGCATCGCCACACTTGCCGACAATGCCTACAAAAGCGCCGACGCGATCTCGCAGGCGCTCGAGGCCGCCGGCCTGCCCGTTGATAGCGAATTCGAAAAGAGCGACGTTGGTGGCCCGCTGATACCACTCGACAGCTCGTTGGTCTTCGACAGCAAGGTCAAGGAGTTGGACGAGGCTCTTGACGCGCTGGATCATCTTAAAAAGGAAGCGCGCCGGCTGCCGCTCGCCAACCCCGCCCCCGGCCGCAGCGTTACCAGCCCGTTCGGCGTGCGCACCGACCCCATCCTCGGCACGGCCGCCTTGCATTCCGGCATGGATTTCAGGGCGCCGGTCGGTATGCCGGCCAAGGTCACGGCAGGCGGTGTCGTGGTCAAGGCCGGCTGGAACGGCGGCTACGGCCGCATGATCGAGGTCGACCACGGCAACGGTTTTGTAACGCGTTACGGGCATCTCAGCGAAATCGACGTCGCCGTCGGCCAGAAGCTCGATGCCGGAGACGTCATCGGCAAGACCGGCAACAGCGGCCGCTCGACCGGCCCGCACCTGCACTACGAGGTCCGCCACAATGGCGAGGCGATCGATCCGCTGCGGTTTTTGACCGTCGGCAAGAAGGTCGAGCGGTATCTGTAGAGCCGGCGATTCATTCGGCGTGAAGCCGGCGCGCGGCCAACCGCCCGCCAGGCAATATCAGAGATAGATCGCATTCAGCCCTCAGCAGCGGCCATGAACGCGCCGAGCCGCCGGTTGAACGGCTCACCGGTCTGCTGAACGCTGTGCCCCGCGCCGGCGATCACGGCACGATCGGCACCAAGCACGTTTTCGAGCACGTCGCAGACGGCGTCGAATGCTGCGCTGTGCCCGCCGGATACCACCAGTTTCGGGAACGGCGCATCGGCAAGTTGCCGAAGCGGAATTTCGGCCTCCCATGGCCCGCGTTCGACGACGAGCATGGCCGCGCCTTGCGCGAGCGGGGGCGGCAGCGGGTCTGGCAATTGTGTCGCCGAGCCGACCAGATGGAGGAACTGGCGCAAGAAAAGCGCGGGATCGTCGCGGGGTCCGCTTTGCCAGTGGGCCTTCAGGCGCGTCACGAGTTCATTGACGGCAACATCCCCGCGCGCAAGGTCAAAGGCCGGCGGCTCGATCACCGTGAGCGAACGGATTGCTCGCGGGCGCATCGCTGCTGCAAGAAGAGAGATGACGCCGCCATAGGAATGCCCGACCAGATGGACGCGGCTTTCGCCCCAGAGGTCATGCTTCCGATCGAGGAATCCGGCGACCAGTCCGGCGTCGACGACGAAATCCTCGCGTTCGGCAGGGGAACTTGATCCGTATCCGGGCCGGTCGACCACAACCAGCTTCCAGCGCTCCGCAAGCGGTAGCTGCGCGGTCCATGTCATCATGCCGTTCGTGACGCTGCCGTGGACGAACAGAACCGGCGGCCCGTCGCCGCGCACCTCATAGCCGAGATCAATCCCGTCGAGGGTCAGCTTCGGCATCGCATCTCCTCCCGCAGACCGACGAGAGCAAGTATGCTCCCTGCAACGGAAAGGCGCAACGAACTCCGATCCCTGGCCGGCTCACAGCCGGTTCCGAAATGGGCTTCAGGGCGCTGATCGGAATGCCGGTCAAAGGTCATGCCTGGCGTCCCGTCCAGCCGGTGGCGCTTCATACTGGAAAATTGCCAGAGTTGGCCCATCCGCCGGCGGGCGCGAATCCGCCGGCGTTAGAAGGCCTTGGCCACAGGCGAATTATTTTTGAATTCCATTTGACTGAATAAATATTCGGTGCGAACCTCTGCTCTCTCGAGAGGGCGCCAGACATGGCATTGCGCGGGACCAATCAGGAGTTCGGGCGGCCGTATAACCGGCGCATCGTGCTCGAATCCATCCGCCTTCACGGACCGATCGCCCGCGGCGATATCGCCAGGCGGGTCGGACTCACCGTGCAGACGGTGTCTACCATCGTTCGCGAGCTGGAAGAGCACGGTTACGTGTTGTCGCTGCGCGAAGAGCCCAAGGGGCGCGGCCTGCCACCGGCAACGCTGCGCATCAATCCCGAAGGCGGCTATGCCGTCGGCATCCACGTCACCCCGCTGGGCATCAATGCCGCCCTGATCAACCTAAGCGGCGATGTTATCGAGAGCACCTACCGCGAAGCCCCAAATGCAACGCCCGACCACGCTTTCGAGCTGATCGGCGCCATGGTGCTCGAATTGACGGCATTGCGGCCCGGGGGCCGCGTTCTCGGCATTGGCATGGCGCTGCCCGGACCGTTCGGCGTGGAGTCCATGAGCTTTGTCGGGCCGACCACCATGACCGGCTGGAAGGATGTGGCGCTGCGCGAGCGGCTGGCCGCCTCGACCGGACTGCCGGCCTTTTTCGAAACCGATATGGCGGCGGCTGCTATCGGCGAGCGCCTCTACGGCCTCGGAACGGCGTATTCCGAGTATTACTATCTTTATTTCGGCGTCGGTCTCGGCGGCGTCATGGTGCATGACGGGGCGGCATTGCGCGGCGCCTGGGGAAACGCCGGTGAAATCGGCCACATTCCCGCAGTGCCGGGCGGGGAGCCCTGCCCGTGCGGCAATCGCGGCTGCCTCGAACGGTATCTCTCGCTCGAGGCGCTGCGGCGCCGCAACATCGCCGACGCCGAGTGGGTGAGCGAGATTGCGCCGATCTTCCGCAACGCCGTCACCATCATCGAAAACCTGTTCGATCCCGAAACCATCATCCTCGGCGGGCTGGCGTCCACCGAGCTGCTCGAAAGGCTTGCCGGCGCGGCCGCGCACCTGCCCAATTCGGTCTCGGCGCGAAGCGATCGCACGACGCCCCGCGTCAGCGTCGCGCGCGGCGGCCAGCATGCGGTGTTGCGCGGCGCCGCCGCGCTTGCCGTTTCCGGGGTGCTTTCGCCGCGCTTCGGCCAGATCTTCACCGCCGAGCGCGAACGCGGGCGAGATCTCTTGCATAACAAGGGGATCGCGGCATGAGCGAACCGCTGCTGGTGCTCGACAACGTAGCCAAGAATTACGGCGCCATCGAAGCGCTGAAAGGCATCAGCTTTTCGATCGACAAGGGCGAAGTGGTGGCGCTTCTGGGCGACAACGGCGCCGGCAAATCGACGCTGGTCAAGATCATTGCCGGCGGCCTGGAGCCGACCTCCGGCCGCATGCTGTTCGAAGGCAAGGAATTCCTGGCCAAATCTCCCGCCGAGGCCAAGGCCGCGGGGATCGAGACGGTCTACCAGGACCTGTCGCTTTGCACCAATGTCGACGTGGTCGCCAATTTCTTCATGGGCCGCGAGATCACCAGGAAGGTTCTCGGCATTCCGGTGCTCGACGAGCGCGCCATGGAGCAGGTGGTGCAAAAGGCGCTGGCCAGCGCCGGCACCCGCATTCCCTCGCTTCGCACCAATGTCGAGCATCTTTCCGGCGGCCAGCGGCAGGCCATCGAGCTCAACCGGTTCGTGCATTTTGGCGGCAAGCTAGTGCTTCTCGACGAGCCGTTCGCGGCGCTCGGTGTCGAGCAGACGCGGCGCGGCCTCGACATGATCCGCCAGGTGGCGAGCCAGGGCATCGGCGTCGTCATCATCACCCATATCATGCAACAGGCCTTCCAGGTCGCCGACCGGATCGTGGTGATCCGGCAAGGCGTCGTGGCGGGCGATGTCGCACGCAACAAAACAAGTCCCGACGCGGTGATCAACATGATCACCGGAGAGACGCTCGCCGGTGCCGGACCGGCGAACTGAGGGACAAATGAGGGGTCCGGCGCAAGAGGAGCGAACGACATGAAGAAAATACTTCTTTCCGTCTTCGGTATCCTGGCACTGGCCTTTGCCACGCTCACGCCGGCATTCGCCCAGTCCAAGGGCACCGTCTACTACATGGTGCCGACATTGCTCGATGAGTTCCAGACCGGCTCGGTGAGCGCGCTGGAACTGTTCCTGAAGCAGGTCGGCTACGAGATGAAGACGTTGAACGCCGACAACAAGACCGACGCTCAGCAATCGCAGATGAACGACGTCATCGCGCTGAAGCCGGCGGCGATCATCCTTGCCGCCGTCGATTTCAATGCGCTGAAACCGTCGATCGAGGCGGCCCGTGCCGCCGGCATCCCGGTCGTCGAGTTCGACCGCCAGATCACCTCGACCCCGTCCGACTTCACCTCGGTGGCCGGAACCGTCGAGATCGGCTACGTCGCCGCCGACCAGGCACAAAAGCTCCTGACCGCGAAGAACGGCTCGGTGAAGGGCAAGATCCTGCAGGTGCTCGGCGATCCGGGCGATCCCTACACGCTCGACATCCAGAAGGGTTTCGAGGAGAAAATGAAGGCGTTCCCGGACGTCAAGATCATCTCGCTGCCGGCCATGCAATGGGAGGCCAGCAACGCCGGCACCATCGTTGCCGACCAGATGCTCGCCAACCCCGACATCGACCTGATCTTCAGCCATGCCGCGCATCTTTCGGTCGCTGCCGTCGCCTCGCTCGAGGCCGCCGGCAAGAAGCCGGGCGACGTCATGCTGATGAGCTCGAACGGCGCTCCGGTCGGCCTCGACCTGATCCGCAAGGGCTGGCTCAACGTCGAAGTCGAGCAGCCGCTCTACGCGCAGGCCGCGGCGGTCGCGATGTTCATGGACAAGGTGGTCAACAAGCAGGAGATCAAGCCCGGCGAATATGATGTGCTTGGCCTGAAATCAACCCTGACCAAGGAAGCGTGGGGACCGAACATCAAGATCCCCGGCGCTGCGATCACCAAGGAAAATGTCGATAACCCGGCCTTCTGGGGCAACATGAAGCCGCCGACCGAAACCATAAAGCCGGTCGAATAGCGAACTCGCCAGAAGCTCCGGGCCATGCCGGCCCGGAGCCCAGCCCTGCAGCCCGGGTGCGTTCAAACGGACGCGCGCGGGAATGCTGCAGCAATTTTCAACCACGCCTGATAGTCCGAAAACCGAGTGGTTTTTCGGGGTCGGCGCCAACCGGATCCTGAGATGAACCCCCGCACGCGCCAAACCCTCGAGCTCATCCTCGACAATCTTGTCTGGTTCATGCTGGTCTTCGTGCTGGTGGTCTTTTCCATCCTTATCCCGAACTACTTCCAACTCGGTATCTTCGCCAACATCATCGAGGCGTCGAGCGTGCTCGGCGTGATGTCGATCGGCCTGGCGCTGGTCATCATCGCCGGCCATATGGACCTGTCGGTCGAATCGGTGGCGGCGCTCAGCGCCATGGCGGTCGGCATCCTGTTCTGCTCGTCCGGCATCGGCCTTGGCGTCCAGTTGCAGCCGCAATGGCTCATGGTTCCGGTTTCGCTGCTCATCGCGCTTGCCATCGGCGGCCTCATTGGCGCCTTCAACGGCTATCTGGTGGTCAGGGTCAAGATGAGCGCCTTCATAATCACGCTGGCTTCTTACATCTGGGTGCGCGGCCTGGTGCTGGTCATTTCCGGCGGCCGCTCGGCGCAGGACCTTGCGCCGGCGATCCGCTGGTTCGCCATCCAGCGCCTGCTCGGCCTGCCGCTCACCGCCTGGATCGCGATTGCCTGTTTCGTCATCTCTTCGCTGGTCATGGCCAAGACGCCCTTCGGCCGCCATCTGGTCATGATCGGTGGCAACGAGACGGCGACCTTCCGCGCCGGCATCCGCGTCAACCGCAACCTCGTCATAGCCTTCGTTCTCGCCGGCGCCATCGCCGGCCTTGCCGGCTGGCTGCTGGCGATCCGCACCTCCGGAGCCAGCGCCAATCTCGGTGCGGGATTCTTGTTCAACGCCTTTGCCGCCGTCGTCATCGGCGGCGTCAGCCTGAAAGGCGGTGTCGGCACCCTGCCCGGCGTCTATGCCGGCGTGCTGCTACTCTCGGCGATCAACACGGCGATCAATTTGATGGGCCTGCCAGCCAATTTCACCCTGGTGATACACGGCCTGCTGGTGCTTGCCGCCGTGCTGCTCGACGCATTCAGGCAGACAATCCGCCAGAGGCTGGCATGACCGGCCGTCTGGAAGACAAAGTCGCGCTGATCGTCGGCAGCGCACGTGGCATCGGCAAGGGCATCGCACAGCGTTTTGCCGAAGAGGGCGCGAAGCTGGTCCTGGCCGACACCGAGGCCGAGGCGGGGCAAGCGACCGCGAACGAACTCGGCGCCGCCTTCATCCGCACCGACATCTCGCAGATGGCCGATGCGGAAGCCGCCGTGGCGCTGGCCCTCGACCGTCACGGCCGACTCGATATCATGGTGCAGAATGCCGGCATCTATCCCTGGCAATTGCTGGAAAACACCAGTTCCGACGACTGGGACCGGGTCATGGCGGTGAACTTGCGCGGCAGCTTCATCGCCGCACGCGCGGCGCTGGTGCCGATGAAGGCGCAGCATTTTGGCCGCATGCTGTTCACCTCCTCGATCACCGGCCCGCATGTCACCAGCCCCGGCCACGGCCATTATTCAGCGACCAAGGCCGGCATCAATGGGCTGATCCGTTCGGCTGCGCTCGAATTCTCGGGCTACGGCATTACGGTCAACGGCGTCGAGCCCGGCAACATCCTCACCGAAGGCATAGAGCAGCATCGCGGTGCGGCCTTCATCAAGAACATGGAAGACGCCATTCCGCTCGGCCGGCTCGGCAGCCCGCGCGACGTGGCCAACGCCTTCCTGTTCCTGGCCTCTGACGATGCCAGCTACATCACCGGCACGACCATCATCGTCGACGGCGGGCAGCTTTTGCCCGAGGGCAAGGATTTCCGGCTGCTGCCGCCATGATCCTCGATTTCGGCGGCGGTGTCTTCCTGCGCCGGGCGACCACCGCCGATCATGCAGCGCTTGCGATGATCTGTCTCAAGACCGGCGATGCCGGCAAGGACGCCAGCGGCCGCGAGGACGACCCGGAACTGCTCGGCCTCCTCTACACTATTCCCTACCAGGTGCTCGAACCCGAGCTGGCCTTCATTATCGATAGTCCCGCAGGTGCGGCCGGCTACCTGCTTGGCGCGGCCGATACGAGCGCTTTCAATGCCAGCCTGGCATCAGACTGGTATCCCGACCTTCAGCGGCGCGTGGCAGACCCGGGACCCGACAGCTCGCGCTGGCGCGGCAGCGACTGGGCGCGGCATCGGCTCCATCGTCCCGATTTCGCTGTTCCGCCTGCGCTGACCGCCTATCCGTCGCATGGCCATATCGACCTGTTGCCGCAAGCGCGCGGGAAAGGCATCGGCAGGCGCGCGATGGCCTTCCTCGAGCAGGGGCTTGCCGCGAGCGGCTCGACCGGCATCCACCTCGAAGTCATGCCGGAGAACGATGGTGCGCTAAGGTTCTACAAGGCGATTGGATTTGAGGTGGTGCAGGACGCTGATTCATCGAAGCGTTGTGTTTATGTGGCGAAACGGATTGCTCACGCTCCGGCGATTGCAGGCTGATCTGCGACAGGCCAATCGCCCAAGTTGCAAAGAACCGGGAGGCCTATGGACGTACAATGCTGCCGTTCTGCAGCAGCCAGTTGCCCCGCGTGAACACCTTTGCCGCGGGAACGAAACCTTCGTCGCGTGCTCCACCGCAGACACGAAAGTCACCAGCATCAACACGGTGCGGGGCTAATCCGAGTGTTGGCGGAGCGTCTACTAGTGCAGTATGGGCGGCAGGGGAACATCCGCGACCGTTCCCCCGGCCACAATCGAGAGCACATAAAGCAGATAAATGGCTAATACCAACAGGGCGAGGAATGAACCGCTGGCAAAGACTCCTGCAACCGCGGCGTCGGGATAAGCTTCGACTTGTTCTTTCTTGAAGGTGTCTTCTTCGTTACGGGTTGTCTTCACAACCCGATCGCCTGGAAGCCGGTTTTTTTCAGCTTCCTTCGATATCTTATCCGCGAGATCTCCTGCGATCACGGGATCGTCCGGAAGATGACTCGCAAGCCATCCAGGAATATTTTCGCTCCCGCCCATGCCCATACGCAATTGAGATACTGCAAGTTGTAGCTTTCGGCAATCGTTTCCCTCATGAGAGGCAAGCAGATCAGACTTAAGTCCCTGCGGAAAGACAGTTTGAATCAGACCAAAGTCCGAGTAGCACAGTGGTCGGATGCGTCTCACCTGGCGATCAGCTTGAGCGGTGTAGCCCAAACTGAACACATCGAGGAAAATGGTGGGCGATGACGGGCTCGAACCGCCGACATCTTCGGTGTAAACGAAGCGCTCTACCAACTGAGCTAATCGCCCGCTCCGGGCCGGACCTTTAAGCAGTTAGGACCGGCTTCGCAAGGCCAAATGAGCGGCCAGTGGCTTGGCCGGGAGCCGGTTTCGGCAACAAAGTTCGGCTTGTCAAAAAACCTTCTGCTGTTTGCTGTTATGCTGTCCGGGTCCGCTTGACACCCGGTGGCTTACCCCTTATCCACCGCCCCAACGACGAACACGGCTGACACGTGCTCGTCCATGCGCGGGTGTAGCTCAGTTGGTTAGAGTGCCGGCCTGTCACGCCGGAGGTCGCGGGTTCGAGCCCCGTCACTCGCGCCATTTCTCCTTTGGGGTCACGTCCCCTGGTGTCGGAGAAATGTCGACGTTGATTTGTCAAAAACCGTCGTCGTTCATGATGTAATCCATACGGTCTCACCTCTTGGCGAGCAGCGCCTCGACTTCCTGCAGCGTCGGCATGGACGGCGCGGTGCCTGGGCGCGTCACCGAGATGCCGGCGACGGCGCAGGCGAAGCGCACCGCTTCCAGAGGTTCGATCCCCCTCGACAGCGCGGCAGCCAGGCCGCCGTTGAAGGCGTCGCCCGCGCCTGTGGTCTCGACCACCGGGCCGGCGGCGACCGCTGCGACATGCTCGGAACGATCGGCCGTGTGCAGCAGCGCACCGTTTTCGCCAAGCGTCACGATGACTGCCCCAACGCCCTTCTCAAGCAGGCTGTCGGCGGCACGGCGGGCGTCGTCGATCGAGGACACCTTGATGCCGGTCAGTTCCTCGGCCTCGGTTTCGTTCGGCGTGACATAGTCGCAAAGCGTGTAGATGCGGTCCGGAAGCCTGGCCGCGGGCGCCGGGTTGAGGATGGTGGTCACCCCTGCCCCGCGCGCGATCTCCAGCGCCCGCAGCGCCGCCTCGATCGGCTGTTCGAGCTGGGTGACGAAAACGCCGGCCGCGCGGATCAGGCCGGCATTTGCCTCGATATCGGCGGGCGAGATCAGCATCGCCGCACCCGGACTGACGATGATCGCGTTGTTGCCGCTCGTCTCCTCGATGAAGATATAGGCGGCACCGGTGTAGCTTTCCGGTGTGTCGATGACGGCGCTCTTCACGCCGGCGTGCGACCAGGTCTGTCTCGCCATATCGGCAAAGGGGTCGACGCCGAGGCGGGTAAGGAAGGTGACGTCGGCGCCGAGCCGGCCGGCCGCCACCGCCTGGTTCGAGCCCTTGCCGCCGGGGCCGAGCGTGAAGGACGTGCCCAGGATCGTCTCGCCCATGCGCGGCTGGCGGGCGGCGCGGTAGGCCGTATCGGCGACGAAGACGCCCAATATGACAACCGGCTTCATGACGATCGGATTCGCCGGCATCCCGCTACTCCGCATCCGGTGGCACGACGCCCTTGCGGAACGCAAAACAGGCATAGAAGCGGCGCTCGCCGGTCTGGATGACGCAATAGGCCTTCTTGGCGCGTTCGTAGAAGGCGTAGCGCTCGACCGAGATCATCGGCCAGGCCTTGCCCTCGGCGGCATCGATCTCTTTTTGCACTTCCTGCTGCACGGCGGGAATGTCGTCCGGCTTGCCGACGATCTCCATGCGCGCGGCGGCATCGTCGACGAAGGTGTCCAGCGGATAGAGCGACAGTACCGCCTTGACCACGTCGGCCGCCGACGCATCGATGCGCAGCAGCCGGCCAAGCACGGTCTGGCGCGCCACCGAATCGGACGGGAAATTGGTGTCGGCGATAATCAGATCGTCACCGTGGCCCATCGCCCGCAGCGCCTGCAGCACATCGGCATTGAGCAGCGGATTGATTCCTTTGAGCATGGTATTCCTCGCGAAGTTTGCTGGGGCGAAATCAGAGACGCTTACCGGTCTCTGCGTCGAAGAGATGCACCTGGTCGAGCCGCGGTTTCAGGTGCAGTGTATCGCCCGGCTTGAAGTCGTGGCGCTCACGAAACAGCGCCACCATCTCGCCCTCGCCGAAGCGCAGGAACACCAAAGTCTCGGAGCCGGTCGGCTCGACCACCGAAATCTTCGCCGGAACACCATCGGGATGGATTTCGAGGTGCTCGGGCCGCACGCCGTAGACGACATTACGGCCATCCTCGACGGCACTGGTCGCCGCAATCGGGAACGGCGTCCCGGCGATCTCGACGACGGGCTTGTCGCCCTTGCGCACGACGCCCTTGAGCAGGTTCATCGAGGGCGAGCCGATGAAGCCGGCGACAAACAGGTTGGCCGGCCGGTCGAATAATTCCAGCGGCGCGCCGACCTGTTCGATGCGACCGTCGCGCATCACTACGATCTTGTCGGCCATTGTCATCGCCTCGATCTGGTCGTGGGTGACGTAGATGGTGGTGGTCTTCAGCCGCTGGTGCAGTTCCTTGATCTCGGTGCGCATCTGGACACGCAGCTTGGCGTCGAGATTGGAGAGCGGCTCGTCGAAGAGGAACACCTGCGGGTTGCGCACGATGGCGCGGCCCATGGCGACGCGCTGGCGCTGGCCGCCAGAGAGCTGGCGCGGATAGCGCTTGAGGTAGGGATTGAGGTCGAGGATGTCGGCGGCGCGCTTGACCCGCTCAGTGACCACCGCCGGGTCGGTTTTGCGCAGCTTGAGAGCAAAGGCCATGTTCTGCTCGACCGTCTTGTGCGGATAGAGCGCGTAGTTCTGGAACACCATGGCGATGTCGCGCTTGGCCGGCGGCAGATGGTTGACGATGCGCTCGCCGATGGCGATGGTGCCGCCGGAGACCGTTTCCAGCCCGGCCACCATCCTCAGCAGCGTGGACTTGCCGCAGCCGGAAGGCCCGACCAGCACCACGAACTGCCCGTCGGCGATGTCGACGCTGACATCGTGCAGAACCTTGACGGTTCCGAACGCCTTGGCCACATTGCGGATCGCGACTTGAGCCATCATTCCCCCTTCAGTTGCCGTGAAGCTAAACAACGCAAACGGCGAGGGCAAGTCAGTCTCTTATAGATAAAAAACCCATTCACGTTGACACCGCACTTCGTTGTGCGAATAGTGACAGTGTCCGGCTTATGACCCTGTTCCGGGCGCACCGGTACGCTTGTCCGGCACTGAATGCCAAGCGTCGCGGGAGGGAGAATTCGGGCCGCTATTTACCGGAGTCGCTGTCGTTGGGGAACATAATCGGCGCTCCACCATCTGAACCAATTCACAATTGACCTTCTGGGAGGAACGAAATGAAAGTCAGCCTTTATAACCAACTTGTCCGCGCCGGGGCCACCCGCCGCGACGTGCTGAAGGGAGCGGCCAGCATGGCCGCCCTCGCGGCGGCCTCAAGCGCCGGACTTGGTGCGCTGACGCGCACGGCTGCGGCCGCCGACGACCTGCGTGCGCAGATCCTGCAGATCCCGGGTGTCGGCAAGGGTCAGCCGACCGATGCCGACTTCCAGCAGGTCGGCGAGCTTTGCCTTGGCGCCACCAAGGCCAATGTCAAGGAAGGCGAATTCGCCGGTGTCGAACTCACCTTCATGGGCCTCAACAACCAGAACCTGCACAATGTACTGTTTCGCGGCTTCCTGAAGCCGTGGGAGACCTATACCGGCGCCAAGATCAACTGGATCGACTTGGCGCAGGCTGACTACAACGCCCGCCTGCAGCAGTCGATCGCGACCGGCACCGTCGATTTCGACATCATCGAAATGGGGGCACCGTTCGAAGGCGACGTCTGCGGCAAGGGTCTCACCTCCGAGATGCCGGACTGGGTCAAGGACCAGATCGACATGAAGGATGTCGTGGCCTATCTGCAGCCGCCGGTGGGCACATGGGACGGCAAGCAATATCGCGTGACCGTTGACGGCGACGCACATAATTTCAACTACCGCACCGACGTGTTTGCCGATGCCGACCTCGCCAAGGCCTGGAAGGACGGCGGCGGAGAAGGCGAATGGGGCGTGCCGAAGACCTGGCAGCAGGTGCAGGCGGTGACGAAATTCCTCAAGGGCAAGCAGGTGAAGGGCCAGGATGTCTTTGGCTACCTCGATGCGCCCAAGCCCTGGGGCGGTTTCGGCTTCTATTTCCTCGGCAGCCGCGCCAGCGCCTACGCCAAGCATCCCGATGACAAGGCCTGGCTGTTCGATGCCGACACGATGAAGCCGCGCGTCAACAATCCGGCATGGGTGCGGGCGATCCAGGACGTCATCGATGCCCTGCCCTCCGAACCTGCCGACCAGATCAACGCCGACCCGAACACCACCGCCTTCCAGCAATTCTTGGCAGGCACCGGTTCGATGGTTACCTGGTGGGGCGACGTCGGTTCGAACGTCAAGACCAACGATTCCTCGGTCGTCGGCGACATCACCGGCTTCTCGATCCTGCCGGGCTCGGACGATGTCTACAACTCCAAGACCGGCCAGTGGGACAAGCTCGCCAGCGGCCCGAACCATGCGCCGAACTGCGCCTATCTCGGCTGGGGCGTTTACGTCATGGCCCGCGTCGACAGCGACGAAAAGAAGAAGAAGGCGGCATGGTCTGCCGCTGCCCATCTCGGCGGCAAGGACCTGTCGCTCTGGTGCGCGGCCTATCCGTCGGGTTTCCAGCCCTATCGCAACTCGCATTTCAACATTCCGGAATGGGTGGCGGCGGGCTACGACGAGGCGTTCATCACCTCGTATCTGAAGTCGGAAGCCGACAGCTACAACCATCCCAACGCGGCGATCGAGCCGCGCATCCCCGGCATCTTCCAGTACTACAGCGCCGCCGAGGACATTTTGGCCAACACCTTTGCCGGCAAGATGAAGGCGCAGGAAGGCGCCGACGCCATCGCAGCCGCCTGGGAGAAGCTAACCGACCAGATCGGCCGCGACAAACAGGTCAAGCTCTACAAGGCCTCGCTCGGCATGTAGGCTGAGATCGTGAAACCTGGTCCGGCGGCGCACAGCCGCCGGACATCCGCTTGACCGGCCCGGCCTCGATCGGCTCGGCCGGTCATCGAGCCTCCTGTGAACAGGCAAGACGCGTGGCTGACCGGACCCTGGCTGACCAGACTTTGTCGACAAGTGAATGGCCGGCAGGCGCCGTGCCATCCGACCTGATTCCGCGGAGCCGCAAACGGCTTGGCTGGGCGCTGATGGCTGCTGCGACGCTCGGCCTTCTGGCGGTGATCGCGCTGCAAATCCTCTACAAGAGCGAGGTCGACACTATCGGCTTCGACACCTGGCGGCCGGTGGTCTATGCCTACGTGCTGTGGGGTGTCGCGCTCGGCATCGGCCAGGTACTGACGCGCGGCGAGGACGGCCAGCGCGCGCTGTTCCTGCTGCCGGCGCTGCTGTTTACCATTGCCATGGTGATCTTCCCGACGCTGTTCGGCTTCTACATCGCGCTGACCGACTGGAACCTCAGTTCCTTCAGCGGACGGCAGTTCAACGGGCTCGACAATTTCTGGCAGATGCTGAACGACGCCTATTATCGCAACGCGCTGTTCAACATGGTGCTCTACGTGCTGGCGGTGTTCGTCGAATATGTCATCGCCTTCGGCCTGGCGCTGCTGCTCAACGCGCAGATTAGGGCACGAAAATTCTTTCGCGTCGTCTTTCTCATGCCGCTGATGCTGTCGCCGGTGGCGGTGTCGTGGATGATCGGCAAGTCGCTGATGGAATACCGCTTCGGGCCCGCCGCGACGCTGGCGCGCCATCTCGGCTGGGAAAACCCGGCCTTCTTCTCCAACCCGATCACCGCCCGCATCTCGATCATGGTGCTCGACGCGTGGACGTTCATCCCGTTCATGATGATCATGCTGCTCGCCGGCCTGCAGGCGATGTCGCGCGAGGTGCTCGAGGCAGCGCGTGTCGATGGCGCCACTGCCTGGCAGACCTTCTGGCAGGTCACCTTCCCGCTGATGCTGCCGGTGTCGGTGACAGCGGTCATCCTGCGCATCATCTTCAAGCTGAAGCTCGCCGATATCATCATCACCGTCACCTCCGGCGGGCCGGGCGGCGCGACCGATTCGGTGTCCAGTTTCATCTACCGCGAATATCGCGACCGCTCGAACGTCGGCTACGGGACGATGCTGGCGATGGCCTATTTGATCATCATCATCGTGTTCGTGACCTGGCTGCTGAAATTCGCCAGCCGCTTCGTGCGCAACGTCAACTGATCGGGCCGGCAAGATGAGCGTTCAGACCACCGACTATGCCGCTTCCGAAATCCGCTCGCCGGCGAGCTTCGTCGCCAACCGCGTCTTCATCTATGGCGCGCTTATCTTCTGGGCTTTCATCTGCCTGTTCCCGATCTATTGGACGATAACCACCTCGTTCAAGACCGCGGTCGACGTCACCCAGGGCCATCTGATCCCGTTTCTCGATTTCAAACCCGACTGGAAGGGCTGGCGTTCGCTCGGCCTGTCGCCGGACTCGATCTTTCGGACGTCGACGGTGCGCGACGAATTCATCAAGCGTTTCATGAATTCGGTCATCACTTCGGTCGGTGCGTCGACCCTCGCCATCGTCATCGGCAGCCTCGCCGCCTACGGGCTGACCCGCTATCGTTACAAGTTTGCCTGGTTCAGGAACGAGGATATTTCCTTCTTCTTCCTGTCTCAGCTGATCCTGCCGCCGGTGGTTTTGGCCTTGCCCTTCCTCGTGCTTTACCGGGAGGTCGGCCTGCTCGACACACGCGTCGGGCTGATCCTGCTCTATACGCTGATGGTGCTGCCGATCGTCATCTGGATCATGCGAGACCAGTTCAACTCCATCCCGGTGGAGCTGGAGGAGGCAGCACTCGTCGACGGCCTGTCGATCTGGGGCGCCTTCTTGCGCATCGTCATGCCGATCGCGCTGCCGGGCATGGTCGCCGCCTTCATCCTGGCGATGGTGCTGTGCTGGAACGAGTATTTCTTCGCAGCGCTTTTGACCTCGACCGACGCAAAGACCATTCCTGTCATGGTGGCCAGCCAGACCGGCTCACAAGGCATCAACTGGTGGTCGATGGCAGCGCTTGCCACCGCCGCCATCACGCCGCTCGCCGTCATCGGCATCGCGCTCGAGCGTTACCTGATCATGGGCATGACAGCGGGCGCGGTGAAATAACTGCGCCGGCTCTCCCTTCTCCCCTTGTTGCGGGAGAAGGGAAAAGCGCGCTAACCCGAAAGTGTTGCCCGCAAATGCTCGAGGATCATGGCAACCCCTTTTTGCCCCAATTCCGCCGAAGCTTCGGGCGCACTTGCCGTGTACCAGCCGGTGTTGTCGGCGAAGCGGCCGGCATCCACCGCCTCCGGGCACAGCGCCAGCATCAGCGACGTCTCGCCGATGCCGGCATGGTCGAACGGGTACTGGCTGTGCATTGAGGCCGGCATCAACGGATGCACCTGCACCCAGTTGAAGAAATTGCTGCCCTCGGCGTGTTCGGCATAATAGTCAGCCATCGCCGCAGAGCCCCACCAGCCTTCGCCACGTTCTTTCTCCAGGAAGCGGAAGATCGCCTGCCGGCCGGCGGCCTTGAAGGCGAGATCGGTTGGCATGCCGGCGGCAAAATTTTCGGTCTGGTGGTGAATGATGGCGTGGATGTTGCGGAAGCCGATGCGCAGCAGGCTATAGAACAGTTCTTCCGCGAATGGCGCCAGCACATTGCCGCCGACCTGCAGCGAACCACTGCCCTCCGGTGCTGCAACAGCATAGCTCGCCGCGCCGTAATAGAAGGGCGGCAGAATGACGATCTCGGCTTCTTTTTCGAACAGTTCCAGGCTCTTGACCACCGCCAGCGTGTCCATGCCGACGGCCATGTGCTCGCCGTGATATTCAAGCACACCCAGCGGCAACACGACCGGCCAGTTTTCGGCGATCACCTTGCGTATCTGATGCGGCAGCATCAATTCGTAGCGCATGACACCTACTCCATATTGGTGTGGCGGGCGCGCATCGCTCCCGGCGAGACGCCGGTCAGATCCCTGAGCTTCAGCACCATCACTTCGAAGAGGACGAACAGCACGCCTTCGAAAACCGAGCCCATCGGCAGGACGGATGTCTTTTCGGGACCCTGGTCGTCGGCCATGGTCTGAGCCGGGATAAGCAATGTGAAGTCGGCCAGCTTTGCGGCAGTGCTGTCGGCTTGCGCGGTGAGCAGCAGGACTGTGGCACCGGCCTCGCGCGCGACCTGCATCAAGGTCAGCACCGTCGACGTCTCACCCGGGCCGGAACTGGCGAGGAAGACATCGCCCTCGCCCAGCGGCGGCGTGGTCATGTCGCCGACGACCGACACCGGCAGACCGAGATGATAGAGCCGCATGGCAAAACCCTTGACCTGCAGCGCCTCGCGGCCGCAGCCATAGGTGACGATCTTTTTCGCACCGGCCAAGATGGCGCAAGCGGCGTCGATGCGGCTTGCGTCGATACGCTCCAGCACGGTGCCAAGCTCGTTCAGCGCAATCCCAAACAGGTTTTCGCCGGCGTCCGTCATGACATTTGCACCAGCCTGCCGGTGCCGGAGAACCATTTGAATATCTCAGTCACCTTTGCCCCGAACAGCTTGTTTTCATTCATGCTATCACCGCGAAAATCGGTGTCCAACGACACGCAGTGCTTTTGATGCGCTACAGCCGTGATAGTGTCACGGCAAATCGTGAATGAGGAAACGACGACATATGAAGACACGGCATTTCGACCGCATCGGCAATGGCGGCATCACCTTCACCGAGCTCGGCTTCGGCACCGCACCGCTCGGCAATCTTTACCGCGCCGTCTCCGACGAGGATGCCAATGCTACGCTGGAGGCGGCATGGCGGGTCGGCTGCCGCTACTTCGACACCGCGCCGCTTTATGGGCTAGGCCTAGCCGAAACGCGGCTCAATCCGTTCCTGCGTTCGAAGAAGCGCGACGACTACGTGCTGTCCAGCAAAGTCGGGCGCATAATGCGCGCCTGCCCGCCGGAACAGCGCACCGGCATCGGCAAATTCTTCGACACCCCATCGCGCCGAGAGCTCTACGATTACAGCTATGACGGCGTCATGCGCTCCTTCGAGGCCTCGCTGGAACGGCTCGGCGTCGACCGCATCAACATCCTCTTCGTGCACGATGTCGACATCTTCACCCATGGCAGCAAGGAAGCCTCGGACCAGCGCATCCAGGAATTCATGAGCTCCGGCTACTACGGATTGCTGGCATTGCGCGACCAGGGCGTGATCAAGGCATTCGGCGGCGGCATCAACGAGTGGCAGGTTGCCCAGACGCTGGCCGAGCGCGGCGATTTCGATCTGTTCCTGCTTGCCGGGCGTTACACGCTGCTGGAGCAGGAAGCGCTGCAGTCTTTCCTGCCGCTATGCCAGCAACGCGGCATCGGCATCGTTCTCGGCGGGCCTTACAATTCCGGCATCCTGGCAACCGGGCCGAAGCCCGGCGCCTACTACAATTATTCGGAGGCGCCGCAGGACATCATCGACCGCGTCACCCGCATCGAGGCCGTCTGCAAACGCCACGGCGTGCGCCTGATCGAGGCGGCGCTGCAGTTCCCGCTGCTGCATCCTTCCGTCGTCTCGGTAATCCCCGGCGGCCAGCGGCCGGGCGAAGTCGAAAGCAATCGCTCCCTGCTCGACGCAAAGCTGCCATCGGCGCTGTGGACCGATCTCAAGAAAGAAGGCTTGATGCGCACGGACGCGCCGACGGCATAACGCCGCCTTTTCCAACAGAAAAGAAAAACCGGATATGCCGGCTTTTCTTTTCTCTGAAAGACTTAAGGAGGCGCCTAGTTGACCGCGTCCTTGAGGCCCTTGCCGGCCGAGAACTTCGGCACGGTGCGCGCCGGGATCTTCACTTCCGCACCGGTCTGCGGATTGCGGCCGGTCGACGCGGCGCGTTTTGACACGGTGAAATTTCCGAAGCCGACAAGCCGGACATCGCCGCCCTTTTTCAGTTCGCCGGTGATCACGGAAAACACCGCATCAACCGCCGACTGCGCGTCACCCTTCGAAATACTCGCGGCATCGGCGACAGCGGACACCAGTTCGTTCTTGTTCATAAAAATTCCCTTCCATGAGAAAACCGGAACACTCGACTCATCCGGCAGGAAACGGACTTTAGAAAGAAGCGCTCCGGCAACCAAGTCGAAAAGCGCCAGGAAAGTCGAAAAAAGCCCGGAAATCCGCGGTTCTTCACATGAAAAAGCCGGGCTCAAGGCCCGGCTCTCTCTTTGTGCATTGCAACTTTAGCAAGCACTAATGCGCCAGCGATTTACCAGCCTCGTCTCCGACATCGACCACGGCCGGCGCATTGACGGGTTCGACCCACTGGATCGGTTCCGGCATGCGCACCAGCGCATGGCGCAACACTTCGCCAACCCGTGAGACCGGAATGATCTCCATGCCGCTCTTCACGTTCTCCGGAATCTCCGCCAGATCCTTGGCGTTCTCTTCCGGGATCAGCACCTTCTTGATGCCGCCGCGAAGTGCGGCAAGCAGCTTTTCCTTAAGGCCGCCGATCGGCAGCACCCTGCCGCGCAGCGTGATCTCGCCGGTCATCGCCACATCGGCCCTGACCGGGATACCGGTCAGCACCGAGACGATCGCCGTCGCCATCGCCACGCCAGCCGACGGTCCGTCCTTCGGGGTTGCACCCTCCGGCACGTGGACGTGGATATCGCGCTTGTCGAACAGTGGCGGCTCGACGCCGAAATCGATGGCCCGCGAGCGGACGTAAGAGGCCGCCGCAGAGATCGATTCCTTCATCACATCGCGCAGATTGCCGGTCACGGTCATGCGGCCTTTGCCGGGCATCATGACGCCTTCCACCGTCAACAGCTCGCCGCCGACTTCCGTCCAGGCGAGCCCGGTGACCACGCCGACCTGATCGTCGCTCTCGACCTGGCCGAAGCGGAAGCGCGGAACACCAAGGTAATCGGCAAGATTGTCCGCCGTGATGTTGATCGTCTTCTTCTTCGTCTTCAGGATCTCGGTCACCGCCTTGCGCCCGAGCTTCATCAACTCGCGCTCCAGGCTCCTGACGCCCGCTTCACGGGTGTAGGTCTGGATGATGCCGCGGATCGCGTCCTCGCCGACGGAGAACTCCTTCGGCTGCAACGCGTGGTCGCGGATCACCTTGGGCATCAGGTGACGCTTGGCGATCTCGATCTTCTCGTCCTCGGTGTAGCCGGCGATGCGGATGATCTCCATGCGGTCCATCAAGGGCGCAGGGATGTTCAGCGTGTTCGCCGTCGTCACGAACATCACGCTCGACAGGTCGTATTCGACCTCGAGGTAATGGTCCATGAACGTCGAGTTCTGCTCGGGATCGAGCACCTCGAGCAAAGCCGATGACGGATCGCCGCGGAAATCCTGGCCCATCTTGTCGATCTCGTCGAGCAGGAAGAGCGGGTTGGATTTCTTCGCCTTCTTCATCGACTGGATGACCTTGCCAGGCATCGAGCCGATGTAGGTGCGGCGGTGACCACGGATCTCGGCCTCGTCGCGCACGCCGCCCAGCGCCATGCGGATGAACTCACGGCCGGTCGCCTTGGCGATCGACTTGCCGAGCGAGGTCTTGCCCACGCCGGGAGGTCCGACGAGGCACAGGATCGGCCCCTTCAGCTTCTTCTGGCGGCTCTGCACAGCGAGGTATTCGACGATGCGGTCCTTGACCTTGTCGAGGCCGAAATGATCGGTATCGAGCACATTCTGGGCAAAGGCCAGGTCCTGCTTGACCTTGGAGTTCCTGCCCCACGGGATCGACAGCAGCCAGTCGAGATAGTTGCGCACGACGGTCGATTCAGCCGACATCGGCGACATCGTCCGCAGCTTCTTCAGCTCGGCTTCCGCCTTTTCGCGGGCCTCCTTGGAGAGCTTGGTCTTCTTGATCCGCGCCTCGATCTCGGCGGCTTCGTCGCGGCCGTCCTCGCCCTCGCCGAGTTCCTTCTGGATCGCCTTCATCTGCTCGTTGAGGTAGTATTCGCGCTGCGTCTTCTCCATCTGGCGCTTGACGCGCGAGCGGATGCGCTTCTCCACCTGGAGCACCGAGATTTCGGCTTCCATGAAGCCCATCGCCTTTTCCAGCCGTTCCTTGACGGACAGCGTGGCGAGCATCTCCTGCTTCTCGGGGATCTTGATGGCAAGATGCGAAGCGACCGTGTCGGCGAGCTTGGAATAGTCGTCGATCTGGCTGGCGGCACCCACCACTTCGGGCGAGATCTTCTTGTTCAGCTTGACGTAGTTCTCGAAGTCGGTGACCACGGAACGGGCCAGCGCCTCGACCTCGACCTCTTCCTCCTCCGGTTCGACCAGCGCAGCAGCACGGGCCTCATGGAAGTCGGGACGGTCGGTGAACGCGACGATTTTCGCGCGCGAGGCACCTTCGACCAGCACCTTCACGGTGCCGTCCGGCAGTTTCAGCAATTGCAGCACATTGGCGAGCGTGCCGATGTCAAAGATGGCATCGGGCTCCGGATCGTCGTCGGCGGCATTCATCTGGGTCGCGAGCAGGATCTGCTTTTCCTGACCCATCACTTCTTCCAGCGCCTTGATCGACTTTTCACGCCCGACGAAGAGCGGAACGATCATGTGCGGGAACACCACGATGTCGCGCAGTGGGAGGACTGCGAAGACGCCGTCGCTGGGAGCCTTGGATAATTTGGCCATTGTCCAACCTTTCATGTCGCGGCCGCCAATCGGCCAACCGCGAATCTCATATTAACGACCGGGGATCGTTCCGCCTACCACCGTTTGTGACGGGAGTTTTACAGCACAGAATTCGGCACCACGGCCTTCCGCCTTTAGTTGGAGGCACAGGGGGTAAAGATCAAGGGTCAACACGGTCCGTCCTCCAATCCGCAGCCATTACGCGGCGTCGTACGCGGTGTGCGACAGCAAAACGGCGCCCTGCGGCGCCGTTTCAGAAAAATCCATTGCCGGCTCACGTCAGGCGCTGACGTTGCCCTTCTTTTCCTTCTGCTCGGAATAGATGTAGAGCGGCCTGGCGTTGCCTGACACCACCTCTTCCGAAATAACCACTTCGCGCACGCCTTCCAGTGCCGGCAGCTCGAACATGGTGTCGAGCAGGATCGCTTCCATGATCGAACGCAGGCCGCGTGCGCCGGTCTTGCGCTCGATGGCGCGCTTGGCGATCGCCGACAGCGCGTTCTCATGGAAGGTCAGGTCGACATTCTCCATCTCGAACAGCCGCTGATACTGCTTGACCAGCGCGTTCTTCGGTTCGGTCAGGATCTGGATCAGCGCCGGCTCGTCGAGATCCTCCAGCGTCGCCAGGACAGGCAGACGGCCGACGAACTCGGGAATGAGGCCGAACTTCAACAGATCCTCAGGCTCGACCAGGCGGAAAACATCGCCGGTGCGGCGATCCTCGGGCGAAGCGACGATGGCGCCGAACCCGATCGAGGTCTTCCTGCCGCGATCCGAGATGATCTTGTCCAGGCCGGCGAAAGCGCCGCCGCAGATGAACAGGATGTTGGCGGTGTCGACCTGCAGGAATTCCTGCTGCGGATGCTTCCTGCCGCCCTGCGGCGGCACGGAGGCGACGGTGCCTTCCATAATCTTCAAAAGTGCCTGCTGCACGCCCTCGCCCGACACGTCGCGGGTGATCGAGGGATTGTCCGACTTGCGCGAGATCTTGTCGATCTCGTCGATATAGACGATGCCGCGCTGGGCGCGCTCGACATTGTAGTCGGCCGACTGCAACAGCTTCAGGATGATGTTTTCGACGTCCTCGCCGACATAGCCGGCCTCGGTCAACGTCGTCGCGTCGGCCATGGTGAAGGGGACGTCGATGATGCGGGCCAGCGTCTGCGCCAGCAACGTCTTGCCGCAGCCGGTCGGGCCGATCAGCAGGATGTTCGACTTCGCCAGCTCGACGTCGTTGTTCTTGCCGGCATGGGCGAGGCGCTTGTAGTGGTTGTGGACGGCCACCGACAGCACGCGCTTGGCGTAAGGCTGGCCGATGACGTAGTCGTCGAGAACCTTGAGGATTTCCTGCGGGGTCGGCACGCCCTCGCGCGACTTCACCATCGAGGTCTTGTTCTCCTCGCGGATGATGTCCATGCACAGTTCGACGCATTCGTCGCAGATGAACACCGTCGGCCCGGCGATCAGCTTGCGCACTTCGTGCTGGCTTTTGCCGCAAAACGAGCAATAAAGCGTGTTCTTGGAATCACCGCTGTTGTTGCCGACCTTGCTCATTTTCATGTCCTTTCATGGCCGCCCGCCGATGGTCTGGTTGAAAGGGCGCATATTCAATCTATCGCGGGAATCCGCCGCCGCCAGTGCCCCGGCTCCCGCAACGCATTCCGTACGAAACACAAATCGGAAAACGGGGCAATGATTCGAACAACCCCACGCAAAGCTAAGCCGTCGAAAATCAACATAGCCTTAACGTAGGCAATTGCACCCGTCGAGGGAACAGCCAATTGTGGCCGAAATGCCGCAAGCTGCGCCAAAAGCGCGTGATCCCGCCACTCATTGCCACCGCGGAGCCACCGCGGGCCTATAAGGCAATACCTTCGACCGGCTCACGTGACGAAATGACCTTGTCGATGAGGCCGAAATCCCTGGCCTCGTCGGCAGTCATGAAATGGTCACGGTCGAGCGTTTTTTCAATCTCATCATAACTCTTGCCGGTGTGCTTGACGTAAACCTCGTTGAGGCGGCGCTTCAGCTTGATGATGTCCTGGGCATGGCGCTCGATGTCGGAAGCCTGGCCCTGGAAACCGCCGGAAGGCTGGTGGACCATGATGCGGGCGTTCGGCGTGGCAAAGCGCATATCCTTGTGGCCCGCCGTCAAGAGCAGCGAGCCCATCGAGGCGGCCTGACCGATGCAGAGCGTCGACACCGCAGGCTTGATGAACTGCATGGTGTCGTAGATCGCCATGCCGGAGGTGACGACGCCGCCGGGCGAGTTGATATAGAGGTTGATTTCTTTCTTCGGATTCTCCGCCTCGAGGAACAGCAGCTGCGCGCAGACCAGCGTCGCCATGCCATCCTCGACCGGGCCGGTGATGAAAATGATGCGCTCCTTGAGGAGCCGCGAGAAAATGTCGTAGGCCCGCTCGCCGCGATTGGTCTGTTCGACCACCATCGGAACGAGGTTCATGTAGGTTTCGACGGGGTTCTTCATGGACTATCCCTTTTTGAGGATGGGATTCCGGCGCCGGAGATTTGCAATCGGGCAGAATCGGTTCTGGATCGTTATTGTGTAAATAGGATGCCGGCTCACCCTAGCGCAAGGCCGCCTCTCCTAGCCACTTGGTTAAAACGAATCAAGCTTGCCGGACGGTGCCCGGAGGATGCGGCACGGATCCTGGTGGATTGACTTCACCTCTTTGATCCCACGGTTTCGCGCGGCCATGGTGGCACTGGCGTCGCTCGCAACGCGAAGGACCTGGAACGTCGTATCGGGCGAGGAAGATTGACTGCGTTCCCGGGACGGCTAAGTAGCTGCCTCCGCGGGATTAAGCAGGCATTACCTGGCCCAACAGAAGCCGAACGCGCAACCACTCACTGATACTTTTTGCGAGACCGCGAAGGAATTCGACTCATCGAGTGCGATACGGATCAGCCTTGACCTGTCGCGGGGCCGGAACATGTTCTGAAACTCGTCCGGCAACGCGTCGGCGACCGACAGAATCTTTTCGACTGTTCCTCTTGCACGCTCGGTTCCGTTACCCACGTCGACCGCCATTCCCTCGCGCAGCGAAAACAGATAGTTGTCCGGCAGATAGGCGAGGACGTAGGACTTGCCGCCGTCGATCTGTAGAAGCGGATCGCCGAACCGCAGCACCTGGCCAGGGACCGGCACCTTGGCGCCAACGACCCCCTCCGTGACCGAGCGGATGTTTCCGCCGTCATATATGGCCTTTACCTCATCCATAGCCTCGCCCGATCTCGCACGGAATTGCGCCACCAGGGCGAGTTCGGATTTGGTCGCTTGCAGTTGACCGGTCAGATCAGCCAGATGTTCGGCGGCCTGGAAGCTGCCACGAACGGCTTCGTCCTTCGTCGAAGTCGAGACGATGCCTGCCGTGACGATGGTGTCGATTCTCGCAAGTGTCGTCCTGGTTTCACGCGCTGTCCGCTCGGCCAGCGGCATCACGGACTGGATCGCTTCGTGTCGGCTGTGGAGCTGGCCCTCGCGAACGGCGAGTTCACCCTGTCGCAACAGCAGCTCCGCGATCTCCTTGACCATGTCGAACGATTGAAGCTCGACGAGCAATGTACCGGGCTCGACCTTGTCTCCTGCCTTGACAAAGACATGCGTTACCTTGGCCGGATAGGCGGCATCGACGGCATACCGATCCTTCAGGACAATACCGTCCGCTGACAAGACGACCGCATCACCAATGAGGTAGTAGACGATCGAAGAGGAAAACAAACCGAGGAGAGCGAGGTAAACGATGCGATCCCAACTTCCCACACTCGCGCGCTGCTGTTTTCCCAGATTGTCCACTCGGACGTGTTTTCGAATGTATTTCATCTGAAGCTCGTTCTCTACCAGGGCCGCTCTAGCCGAACTTTGATCGGCGTGTAGTTGTCGCGATGTGAACCTGAGAACACCCATTCATCGATATAGGCGATCAATCGAACGGGTCTCATCACATAGGTCATGAACAGGGAGTAGCCGGGCAGGAACCATATGCTTCGCCAGAACCCCTGCCGCTCGGTGGTCCAACTGGCCAGCGCCAGCACAAACACGTCGAGAACCAGGAGGCCGCACTGCATGCCGATGAGGATCGCGGGCGTGAAAGAGCCGTACTGGAGGGCAAGCCAGACGAGATAGAGCGGGAATATCGCGGCACCAACGACGTTGAAAAGGAGGAAATCCCATTGGTGTAGGGCCTCCGGAAGCCGGAAACCCGAGTCCGAGACACGAAACAGGCGGTAGTGTTTGCGAAAGCGTAGCCAAATGGCATCGCGTTCCCAGCGCAATCGCTGGCGGATATATTGGTATGCGGTTATCGGGACGTCCGTATAGCAGATCGCATCCGGGACATAGGCCATGCGCCAGCCCGCCCGCCGCAATCTCAGCGTGACATCCAGATCCTCGCCACCGCCTACGTCGAACCCCCCAACCCCCAAAAGGGCTTTGCGCCTGAAGGCGCTGAACGCTCCCGAAATGCAAACGACCTGATCGAGAGCTCCAGCAATACGCTTTCCGACCGAAATCGACTGTAAATATTCGATCTCCTGAAACTGGGCGACGATAGTCGCGTGGCCGTTGCGCGGTGCAATATCGCCGCATGCCGCTCCAACCGCTGGATCCGAAAAGGGACCGAGAATATTCTCGATCGCGTACCGATCAAACGAACAGTCGCAATCGACATTGATCAGTATGTCGCCTTTGGCTACGCGGCACGCCAGATTGATCCCGCTCGCCTTGCCGCCCCTCAGATCCGTCGAAATGATGCGCGAGGCATAACCTCTCTTGACCAGAGCTTGCGAGACCCTGCTCATCCGATCGGTCGAACCATCACTGACAATGACAACTTCGAAGTCATTGAAAGACTGTTCCCGCAACGAGCGGACGCAGGTTTCGATGGACTCTGCCTCATTATGGCCAACCAGAATGATGCTTACATTGGGCCGTAATGGACGCTCATGCTCAATCGAACCCGCGGCATCACGCGAACGCATGGTCACAGCGGCCGCGACGAACGGAATGATGTAACGGGGGAACTCAAAGACCAGCGTGTACCAGAAAACGGAGGCCAGGCTCGCCGTCGATTGAGCTAGCAGGAATGCAAATCCGAGTTCGAGATCATTCAACGCGAGGCTTGCCCCGTTTTGGTCGCCACCCGAGGGCGAGGGTCAAGCTTTTCGCCCAAAGACGCCTCGCAGATTGAAAGCATTGCCGATATCTGCTCCGACAATGTCTCGTCGCCCTTCGCCGTCATGATGAAATAGTCGGCGGCGGCGCCTTTGTGCACCGATCCTGTCTCCGCAAGGTAATTGCTCAGGTTTTCGATGAAGAGACGGCGCAGTTTCTCAAACACGTCCTGGCCCTTTGATTTTATGAGCGAATCTCGTGCTCCGTAACGCAATTCCGTGACCGCCAACGGCGGGCCCTTCGCTCCGGTCATGCGTGCGCGGTCGAGTTCCTGAACCAGGGATGGCGGCAACCCCAACAAGGACGTTGGCAGCTTTTTCTCCGGACTGGTGAGCAGAGACAGCGCCTGATCCGTGAGTGCGTAGGAAAAAAAGTCGATACGTTTAACGCTGTCGCCATCAGCCCGCGCATCACAATCCTGGCAGACGAATCCAACAGCCGGCTCCGATGTCGAATCCTTGCACCTCCTGCAGATTTGCGAGTGGCCGGGCTTGTCATAGTCCTTTCCATAGTGACGCAATTGCTGGCTGCATTTGGGGCAGACCAGTGCGCTTCCCTGCCGAAAATCGCCTTCAGGACGAAGAGCCGCGCAACGATAATGATGAATAAGCTCGGCCTCGAACATATCGGCCGAACGGCAGGAGGGACATTCCTCGCGAACGGTAAGCCGCCGCGACCCGCAGGCGCCGCACTCATGCACGCGGTCGAAGAAGGTCTTAAGCAGAAGTCCGCGATGGGAGAGATCTTCGGCGATCGGGATTGTCTTGGCCGCCGACGGAAAGCCCGGATAGCTTATGGAGGCCGACGTCATCGGATAGCGCTTGGCTTCGATGCTTCTGCCGGCGGCGAAGGCATGCGCAAGAAAGCGCGTTTCGGGCGTATTTGTCGAACGGATGTGCGCGGCAAGCTGTTGGCGGCGGCGGCGAAAATCGAGTATGCATTTTGCCGTCTCCGCCCAAGTCGTTTGCTGCATCAGATCGAAATGTACATCCGCGAACCGGCCGGCACGGCCGCCCAGATCGATGACAGGCACCATCGCCAGCGGAATGTGGTCACGCAGGTTGTCCAGCGGCGAGTTACGCCGCTCATCGGCCAGAAGAACGGCATCGATGTCCCCTTCCGACGAGGAGTCGAACATCGTGCGGTAGATCGCCGAATGCAGAACGACCACGCGTGGGAACCATTCGACGGCAGGCTTCCAGGACAATCCCATTCTGGCCCAGAGTGCCAGGCAAAGGTCGGTGAGTTCATGGCTTGCGGTGGAAGCCGTCGGTGCCGGCAGTTGCACAACGGATTTCGGAACAAGTTCTGCGGGCATGTCGGCCTCCATTTGCCCGGCGCTCGCAAAGGAACGCCGCCACAGGTACGACTTGCAGCCTGGGTGGAGGATCCAAGGGCAACGTCACATTTACTGAAAGGATTATTGCAGGACGAGATATGCGGAAAACGCGGGATCGCATGCGACACCGGATGGCCAGCTACGTCCCCCCACGACGTTCCTGACCAGCGACCAAGTCAATCAACTCGAATACGTCAAATGTTATTCGTTGATTGTTAGCGGATGCTTAATTGGCAGCAAGAATTTGTCTGTCGGACTCAGGTAGTCGAATTAACGAAGTTTGATGAATCGCCTTTTCCACGACATGGCTTTCCCTACAGTTCAACGTTGAACCCGCTTCATGCGGTTCAAACAGGGGGAGTTCCATGACCAGGAAAGCTTCTTCCTTCGCCATTGCCGGCCTGACCATGCTCGGCACAATGTCGGAAACGGCGGCCGGCGGACGCGCGGTCGAATGCTACGAGCAGGTCAATCGGCCGGCCTTCTACGACACGGTCTACGAGGACGTGCTCGTCAGCCCAGCCGGCCAGCAGGTGCAGTATGAAGCGCCGATCTACGGGACGCGCGAGCGCGTGGTGCAGATCGCGCCGGCGCGCGTCAGCTACGAGATCGTGCCCGCCATCACCCGCACCATCTACCGGTCCGTGAGGGTCGATGACGGCGGCTATTCCTGGGAATGGCGCATCATCGATGGCCGCCAGGTGCTGTGCAAGGTCAGGCACAAGGCGCGCTATGAACGGGTGGCCGAGATCGTCGTGGTTGAGCCGGAACGCCGGCGGCGCGTTGTCCTCCCCGCCGAATACGAGAGCGTCGCCGAAGAGGTTCTGGTGCGGCCGGAGCAACGGCGCATCATCGACATTCCGGCGTCTTATCAGACAGTGGCCCGCCGCGTGGTGGTCAGGGAGGGCTCATCCAGCTGGCGCCGCGTGCATATTCCGAGGCATTGCCAGTATTAGCGCTCAGGCCACCTCCGCCCTGAGCCATTTCTTCAGGCCGCCGACATCGCCACTGCCGACGCAGGCCGCAACCCTTCTGCCGACCGCCGCGCCGAACTTGTAGCCGTGGCCGGAGCAGGCCGAGACGATCAGGCATCTGCCTTTCCGGTGGGCCAGGAACTTCTCGTCGGCGGTGAATGTGTAGGCGCAGGTGACCACTTCGGTGACCTTGTACTCCTCGATACGAGCGATCGGCGGCGAAAACAGGTTGCGGATCGCCTCACCCTCGCCCGGTACCGGCTGACGGTTCCAGTCTGCATCGCTGGTCGGCACCCTGTGCAGGCCCGAGCCGAATTTCATGCCGGCGCCGCCTGTCGGCGGGATTGCGTAGCCGTCGACAGTGCCGCCAATGTCGAGGACAACCGGCGCTGCCTGCCAGGCTGCCTGCAGATCCGCCGGCGGTTCGACATAGGCGAGCGCGGTGCGCCAGGTTTTCAGCTCGCCGTCCAGCTCCGGGAACAGTTTCAGCACCCAGGCGCCGGCAGCGACGACGATCCGGTCGGCCTGCATCGTTTCGCCGCCTGCCAGCACGATATGCCCGGCCTCGGCGTCGATCTCGACCACCTTGCTGTTCTCGTAGACATTGGCGCCGTTCGCGCGCAGCCACCTGGCGAGGCCGGCGGCGATCTTGCGGCAGTGCAGCGCGCCGCCGTCCGGCGAAAAATACGCATAGCGGAATGAAACAGGCTGCAGGAACGGCCAGCGTTCGACCGCGGCATCCGGCTCGAACAATTCGAACGGGTAGTTCCCGGCTTCCATGCCTTCTCGGTATTCCTCGGCCTCATCTCCCGGCTGGCGCGAAATGCAGATGAAGCCGCGCGGATCGAGATGGCTTTCGCCGAGATCGGCCCACATCTCATCCCAGGCTTCATAGGCTTCGGTGATCAGCCGGCCGTAGCCCGTTCCGGCCCGGTAGGCGCGGCGGATGATGCGATGATGGTCGCCCGACGCGGCAAGCGGATTGGGGATCGGTCCCTGCTCGACGATCGAGACGAGGTGCCCGGCCCGGACCAGTGACCACGCCGTGGATAGCCCGGCAATGCCTGCACCGACCACGATCACATTCATGAAAACCGTCCTTCCGCAACCGCTTCGGCGGCTCACCTCACTGGAGGGCCAACATACGGTCTGGCACCAGACTGGCAAGCCGCGCTAATGATCTGGCATGACCGAATTGAAGCCGCCCTACCTTGCTTTTGATCCAGCCACGCGTCGCCTGCGGCTCGATCCGCACGAGCCGGCGTTCTTCCAGAATCCGTACGAAGCCTACGCCTTCCTGCATGGCGCATCGAACGCCTTCTTCTGGGAGGAGTTTGGTTTCTGGTGCTTTGGCGGCTTCGACGACGTCAACCGGCTGCTGCGCGATCGCCGCTTCGGCCGGCAGAACCCGGCCGGCATTCCGGACAGCCGAGGCATCGGTCAGGACCGCACGCACCTCAGCGCGTTCGACGGCATCGAGGCCAATTCGATGCTGGAGCTGGAGCCGCCTGTCCACACACGGCTCAGAACGCTGGTCAACCGCGCCTTCGTCTCGCGCCAGGTCGAGCGGCTCAGGCCGCGCGTCGAGGCGCTGGCCAACGAACTGATCGACCGTTTCGAGCCGGACCGGGTCGACTTGCTGCCGGCTTTCGCCGCTCCCTTGCCGATCACCATCATTGCCGAGATGCTCGGCGTGCCGGTCGACATGGGGCCGCAGCTGCTCGACTGGTCGCATCGGATGGTCGCCATGTACATGCATGGCCGCACCCGCGAGACGGAGGACACGGCCAATCGCGCCGCGCGCGACTTTTCCGATTTTCTGCGCGGCTACGTCGCCGAGCGGCGAAAGAGGCCGGGCGAGGATCTTCTGTCGCTGCTGATTGCGGCACAGGAGGACGGCCAGAAACTGTCGGAGGACGAGCTGGTATCCTCGGCCATCCTTTTGCTCAATGCCGGCCATGAAGCAACTGTCCACCAGACCGGCAATGCGGTGCGCTCGATCCTTGCGCAAGGCGGCGACCCGCGCCGCTTCTTCGCCTCACCGGAAGCAACCGCCGCGACGGTCGAAGAGTGCCTGCGCTTCGACGCGCCGCTGCACATGTTCACGCGCTACGCCTATCAGGAGGTCGAGGCCGGGCCGGGGATCATCGTCCAGCCGGGCGAGACGATCGGGCTGTTGCTCGGCATGGCCAATCGCGACCCTACTGCGTTTGCCGAGCCCCTCGCCTTCAGGCCGGACCGTGCCGACCAGAAGAACGTATCGTTCGGCGCCGGCATCCATTTCTGCATCGGCGCGCCGCTCGCCCGGCTCGAACTGCAGGTGTCGCTGAAAACCTTGTTCGACCGGCTACCGCAGCTGCATCTTGCCGAACAGCCGCGCTTCCGCGACACCTATCATTTCCACGGGCTGGAAACGCTTGCCGTCAGAATCTGAGGACGGCTTCCGACGACAGGCTTCGAAGCCGGCTCCGGCGAATTCCGGTCAAATAGGTAACATCTCAAGGCCGCGAGTGCCAAATAATCGCTGATTGAACGATGAAGCTACCGGAAGCAGGACCTCACACTAAAAATCCCGGATGCCTACAGAAATTCGGTCATGAAGCTTGAAGAGAGACGGGATTTGAATCTTTTTGCGTCGTCTCGCGGACGATGTCGAGGAAGGCCTTCAGCACCGGCGAGGGTTGTTCATGCCGGTAGATGATTGAAGTGTCGATAGACAAGGTTCGTCCCTGGATAGGGCGATAAACGACGCCGCTCCGGCGCAAATTTTGCAGACAGGCGGGCAGCAGCGAGACGCCCAGCCCGACGGATACAAGTCCGATGATTGTCTGCTTCGGCGTTGCTTCTCGAACGATCCTCGGGCTGAACCCGGATGAACGGCACAACCCGACGATCTCGTCATAGAGGGATGGATTGATGCTGCGCGGGAACTGAATCAACGCTTCGGAGGCCAAGTCGGCTAGCGCGACCTCTGCTTCCGAGGCCAGCCGATGCGTTTCCGGCAAGGCCACGATCAGGGGTTCGACCAGTATGCTTTCGACCTTCAATGCGTTGTGAACGACGGGAGGATGAACAAAACCGATATCGAGCTGGCGTTCGGCCACAGCTCTGACTTGATTGGGAATGCGCAGGTCGGTCAGGCTCAACTCGACCTCGGGATAGCGCTTGGTGAAGCGTTGGACGACAGACGGCACCACGCTGTAGATAGCCGCGTCGATGAATCCGACAGCAAGATGGCCGGTTTCGCCACGATCGGCTTTGCGAGCAAGCTCCACCGCCTGCTCTGTCTGCTGAAGCACGGCCCTAACCTCATCAAGGAACACACGCCCCGCCGCAGTCAGTTCGACCTTGCGCTTGGTGCGCTCCAGCAAGCGCACACCCATCGCCTGTTCCAGTTGCTGGATCTGCTTTGTCAGGGGCGGCTGTGAGATATGCAAGCGCGCTGCCGCGCGCCCGAAATGCAGCTCTTCGGCGACGGCTATGAAGGACTGCATCAGCTTGTGGTTCATCTTCAGCCTTTAATTTCCCAAATAGAATTACCCATGCCTCAAACGATATTGGACGGAAAGTATCGGAATCTGCAAAATCCGGAAAGCTGCAAAATCCGGGAGACGCGCTTTGAAAAAATCCGAGATTTCACGCCGCCAGATGCTGAAAGTGCCGCTCATCGGCGCGACGGTCGCCGCGACATCTCAATCCGGTCTTGTCTGCGAGGCCCTTGCCCAGCCCGTTCCAGCTTCGTCGCCAGCGCCCCCTGGCGCTTTCGCCCACAATGTCGAAGCAGTGGGCTATACCGATCTCGATCATCGCCCAGCCTTCAAAATGGCGATCAGGCAGGTTGGCGAACGTTGGTATCTCTACACTGGGCACTTCTGGCACTCCGGCTGGAGCATCGTGGACGTGACCGACCCGGCCAAGCCCGAGACGGTCAAGTTCGTGCCCTATCTCGGCACGAATACTTGGACTCTACAAATAGATTTGTCCGGCGACACGATGGTGACCGCCCTCGAAAAGCCCTTTGCTAATTTCGGCGG
The DNA here is from genome assembly GCF_040318315.1 of Mesorhizobium sp. M1227. NCBI lineage: Bacteria > Pseudomonadati > Pseudomonadota > Alphaproteobacteria > Hyphomicrobiales > Phyllobacteriaceae > Mesorhizobium > Mesorhizobium sp. M1227. Next base: position 244,881 of record NZ_JAMYLZ010000002.1, on the reverse strand, counting down.
TGACCCCGACGCACCGTTCGGCGAAGGCGTTCTGATCTGGGATATCGCGGACCCCATCAATCCGAAACAACTCAGTCACTACCGCACCGGCGGAAACGGCACGCATCGCAACCTCTATCCCGGTGGACGTTATGTCCACCTTGCCGCCGGCATGCCGGGTTACAGGGGCAACATCTACGTCATCCTCGATATTTCGGATCGCTCGAATCCGCGCGAAGCCGGACGCTGGTGGGTGCCGGGCCAGCACGAGGCCGGCGGCGAGAGCTTTGCGGCTGCGAAGTCCGCCGCCGACCAGGAGACCGCCGATCGCTACCGGTTGCGACTGAAGCCGCAATGCATGTGCGGCGCCTTCTGCGCCAGCACGGGCGAGGATGTCTCGCTGCACGGCCCGCCTTATGTCACTGGCGATCTTGTCTATTTGCCTTATGGTGCGGCGGGAATCGTTGTGCTCGATATTAGCGATGTCTCCCAGCCGAGGCAGGTCGGCGGCCTGAGCTTCAGCCCTCCGTTTCACTCGCGCTTCGGTGTGCATAGCGTGCTGCCGATTCCAGAGCGCGGCATTGCCTTCGCCAATTCGGAGAACGTCACCTATGGACTTGGTCCGATGCATCACGCTTCGATCGTCGATATTTCCGATTCCAGTGAACCCTTTCTGCTGTCGCTGTTGCCCGAACCAGTGCCACCCGAAGGCGCTCCCTATTCGGATTTCACAACTCGTGGCGGCTGGCGCGGACCGCACAACATCAACCACCACCAGCATCATCCCGATGTCCAGAAACAAGGCGATCTGTTCTATATCGCGCACTTCAACGCCGGGCTCAGGGTCTATGACGTCTCGAATACTCGGCTTCCGCGCGAGGTCGGCTACTTCATCCCGCCGGAGCCAGTCCGACGCTACGGCCCTATGCCGGAAGACAAGCTGGTTGTTCAGACCGAGGACGTGGTCGTGGACCGGCGCGGCTTCATTTACATAACTGACAAGAACCAGGGGCTCTGGATTCTCCGCTACACCGGCCCGCGGCCGGAAACGGATCGAACGTGACGGTCACATTCACCCTGACGTTTCATGGCACCGCGACATGATCAGCCGATACGGATTTCCCGACACGGAAATCGATCGCTTTTGTAAAATCCGGCGCGATGCGAGATCAAAGCTTGATTACATACTCCTTGCGCGTCGTTTCAAGCACTTCCCAGCTTCCTCTAAAGCCCGGCCTCAGCACGAAACTGTCGCCTGCCCTGACGGTGCGCGCGTCGCCGCCGTCTTCGGCGATCACCGAAACCCCTGACAGGATGTGGCAGAACTCCCATTCGTCATATTCGATGCGCCATTTGCCCGGCGTTGCTTCCCAGATGCCGGCATAGAGGCCGCCGTCCTGTTCCTCGACATTCCAGGTGCGGAATTTCGGATCGCCCGAAATCAGGCGATCCGGCGCTGGTGCGCCAAGTTCCGGTTCGACGGTGTCGACGCCGACGGAAAGAAATTTCGGCGTGGTCATGGCGATCAAACCTTGGCGAGAGCCTGTTCCAGATCGGCGACGATGTCGTTGACGTCCTCGATGCCGACCGAAAGCCTGACCGTGTCAGGCCCTGCCCCGGCGTTGATCTTCTGCTCGTCGGAAAGCTGGCGATGCGTGGTCGATGCCGGGTGGATGACCAGCGACTTGGTGTCGCCGACATTGGCCAGATGCGAGAACAGTTCGAGCGCCTCGACGAACTTGATGCCCGCCGCATAGCCGCCCTTCAGCCCGAAGGTGAACACCGCGCCGGCGCCAAGCGGCGAGTACTTCTTCTGCAACGCGTTGTTCTTGTCGCTGGGCAGGCCGGGATAGGAAACCCAGGCGACCTTGGGATGGTTGGAAAGCCATCCGGCGACCGCCGCCGCATTGTCGCAGTGGCGCTGCATCCTGAGCGGCAAGGTTTCCAGACCGGTCAGGATAAGGAATGCGTTGAACGGCGAAATCGCCGCGCCGATGTCGCGCAGGCCGAGCACGCGAGCAGCGATGGCGAAGGCGAAATTGCCGAAGGTCTCGTGCAGGACGAGGCCGCCATATTCGGGGCGCGGCTCCGACAGCATCGGATACTTGCCCGACTTCGACCAATCGAACGTGCCGCCGTCGACAATGGCGCCGCCGATCGAATTGCCGTGACCGCCGATGAACTTGGTCAGCGAATGCACGACGATGTCGGCGCCATGCTCGATCGGCCGCAGCAGATAGGGCGAGGCCAGCGTGTTGTCGACGATCAGCGGCAGGCCGTGCTTGCGGGCGATGTCGCCGATCTTCTCGATGTCGACGAAGACGCCGCCGGGATTGGCTAGGCTCTCGATGAAGATTGCCTTGGTCCTGTCGTCGATCTGGCTCTCGAAGGTCGAGATGTCATTGGTGTCGGCCCAGCGCACCTGCCAACCGAAATTCTTGAAGGCGTGGCCGAATTGGTTGATCGAGCCGCCGTAAAGCTTTGTCGCTGAAACGAAATTGTCGCCGGGCTGCATTAGATTGTGGAAGACCAGCACCTGCGCGGCATGGCCGGAGGCGACCGCAAGGCCTGCCGTGCCGCCTTCGAGTGCCGCGATGCGCTCTTCCAGCACCGCCTGCGTCGGGTTCATGATGCGGGTATAGATGTTGCCGAACGCCTTCAGCCCGAACAGCGAGGCGGCATGGTCGGCATCGTCGAAGACGAAGGAGGTGGTCTGGTAGATCGGCGTCGCGCGTGCGCCCGTCGCCGGATCCGGCTTGGCGCCGGCATGGACGGCGAGCGTATTGAAACCGGGCGTGCGGGCCATCGAAAAACCTCCCTCAATGGTGAATGGTGAATGGTGAATGGTGAATGGTGAATGGTGAATGGTGAATGGTGAATGGCAAAGTCGGCCAGCCCCACCCTGATTGCAAGCGGCTCATATGCCGCCTTGCCCGCCGTCCAGAAAAATCTTTCTATTCACCATTCTCTATTCACTACCTACTTCTGGCGAACGCCGAAACTCTGGAATCCCGGGCGCATCAGCGGCTTCTTCGAGGACAAGACGCCGGAATTGACGCCGGTCCAGCCGATCTCGCCGGACAGCTTGCCATATTCGATCTTGGGGCAACGGTTCATCACCACCTTGATGCCGACAGCCTCTGCGCGCGTCGCCGCCTCGTCATGGCGTATGCCAAGCTGCATCCAGATGACTTTCGGCAGCGGATCGAGCCGCAACACCTCGTCCACGATGCCCGGCACGGCAGCGGAGCCGCGAAAGACGTCGACCATGTCGATTGGCTCTGGAACATCGGCCAGCCTGGCATAGGCCATCCGCCCGAGGATTTCCTTGCCGGCCTGGCCGGGATTGATCGGGAACACCGAAAACCCTTTGCCGAGCAGATATTTCAGCACGAAATAGCTCGGCCGCACGTCATTGGCCGATGCGCCAACCATGGCGATGGTCTTCACCGAATTGAGGATGCCGGCGATATAGGCGTTGTCGTAGGCGTCGTGGTTCATGCCTCGTCATACAGCGCTTTAGAGTGAGGTGCCAACAGCCGAGCAAGTGGCTTGCAATGGGCCAGGGAGAACGTCGTCAGGCCGGCAGCGAAATCGATCCGTCTTCCGCGATCGGAAAAGCCGGATTGTGCGCGACTTCCCAGACATGCCCGTCGGCATCGGCGAAATAGCCGTACCAGCCGCCCCAGAAGGCGCGCCCGGCCGGCTTGACGATCTTGCCGCCAGCCTTCTCAGCCGCCGCAAGCACTTCGTCGACCTCGGCGTCAGAGCGGGTGTTGTAGGCGAGGTAGACGGCCGACGGCGCCTTCGAGAAGCTGACGCCCGAATCCTCTTCGGCGCTTGGGCGCGGAAACAAGCCAAGAATGGCGCCGCCCATCTGGAAGAAGGCAACGCCGTCGGTGATCCCGGCATGGCGGGTCAGGCCCATCGCCTCATAGAAGCGCGTCGCACGGTCGAGATCGTCGGTGGCGATGGTGATGATGGAGATGCGCGGTTCCATATCCGCCTCCTACTCCTCCGGCCATTCCGGCTTGCGCTTGCCGATGAAGGCGCCAATGCCCTCTTCCGCATCGCGCGCCAGCATGTTCTCGACCATCACGCGCCCGGTGTAATCATAGGCCTCGGCCAGCCCCATTTCTGCCTGTTCGTAGAAGGCTTCCTTGCCGATCTTGACGACCAGGGAGGATTTGGACGCAATGGTTTGCGCGTATTTGGTGACAATCTGATTCAGATATTCGCGCGGCACGACGCGGTTGACCAAGCCGAATTCCTTGGCGGTTGCCGCATCGATCGTCTCGCCGGTCAAAAGCATCTCCATGGCGTGCTTGCGCGAGACGTTGCGCGACAGCGCCACCATCGGCGTCGAGCAGAACAGTCCGATATTGACGCCAGGCGTGCAGAAGGTCGCCTCGTGCGAGGCGATGGCGAGATCGCAGCTGGCAACCAGCTGCAATCCGGCCGCCGTCGCCAGGCCGTCGACTTCGGCGATCACCGGCTTAGGATGGCGAACGATCGCCTGCATCAGTGAAGCGCAGGCGGAAAACGTCTTTTCGAAGAAGCCCCTGCCGCGATCGGCATCGGCGCGGTGCGCGCTCAACTCCTTGAGGTCGTGTCCGGCGCAGAACACTTTGCCGGCCGCCCCGAGCACGATGACGCGGACGGATTTGTCGGCCTTGGCGCGGTCGAGTTCCGCCGTCAGCGCCGCCATCATTGCAAGCGAAAGAGCGTTGGCCGGCGGATTGGCGAGCATCAGGCGCAGCACACCGTTGTCCAGCCTGGAGACGACCGGCCCTTCGGCAACGGCAGGCTTGATGGCGACGATTTCGGCCATGATCATTCCTCTGCGATTCCGGATCGATGATGGACTAATCTAGTATGCCGCCTCGCTTCGTCCAACTCCCTCGTCCGCTTCTGCCATAATGAATGGGGTGTTGCCAGAAACGCCACGTCGTGTTCATACATGCAGGGCGCAAACCGGGAGACTGAAATGCCCGCCCACAGCAATCTCAAGCCGGTGCTGGCGGCTGCCGAAATCAACGCGCTGATGGCGACCATTTTCCCGCAGCTCAACGACCAGTTCACCTTCTACGAGGCGTTGGAGGTGTTTCCAGGCGGCTGTGTCGTGCGGCTCAACGCCGACGAGCGCCATTTGCGTCCCGGCGGCACCGTGTCGGGTTCGGCGCTGTTCACGCTGGCCGACATAGGCGGCTATGTCTGCGTGCTCTCGCATGCCGGACCGGATGCGCTTTCGGTCACCACCAGTCTCAACATCAATTTCGTCCGCAAGGCCGAGGCCGGGCCGATCGACGGCCATTGCCGCATCCTCAAGCTCGGCAAGAGCCTGATGGTGTTCGATATCGACATCGTCGCCGGCCCGGAGGGACACACGGTAGCGCACGCAACGGGCACCTATTCGATCCCGCCAAAGCGGATTGACGGTGTGGTAAAATAATACCTTTCATCCAAGGCATTGTTTTTGCTGGATTTTGATAGCTCGCCGACATTTCACGCGCCTTGACGCAGTCGCCGTCCTCTCCTATAAGCCCTCACGGAACAGCGGCCCGCAAAGGCCGCCGTTTTGTTATTGGCGGCGGGCAAGCGCCTTTCGCCAATCCAAGCAACAAGAAACGCCTTCTTTTGAAGGTCCGAACCGAAAGCAACAAGCCATGGCAACCTTTTCGCAGAAGCCTGCGGATGTGGTGAAGAAGTGGGTGCTGATCGACGCCGAGGGTCTCGTCGTCGGCCGTCTCGCCACTGTCATCGCCAATCATCTTCGCGGCAAACACAAGCCCACCTTCACCCCGCACGTCGACGACGGCGACAATGTCATCGTCATCAATGCCGACAAGGTGGTGTTCACCGGCAAGAAGTTCACCGACAAGGTCTATTACTGGCACACCGGCCACCCCGGCGGCGTCAAGGAGCGCACCGCGCGCCAGCTGCTCGAGGGTCGTTTCCCCGAGCGTGTCGTCGAGAAGGCCGTCGAACGCATGATCCCGCGTGGCCCGCTCGGCCGTCGCCAGATGAAGAACCTCCGCGTCTATGCAGGCACGGAACATCCGCATGTCGCCCAGCAGCCCGTCGTCCTCGACGTGGCCAAGCTGAACGCCAAGAACAAGAAGGTTTCGTAAGATGGCTGAGCTTTCCTCGCTCGCAGAACTCGGAGCTGCCACCGGCAATACCAACACCCAGCCGGCCGCACCCGTCCACGTCCAGAAACTCGATAAGTCGGGCCGCGCCTACGCCACCGGCAAGCGCAAGAACGCCATCGCCCGCGTCTGGGTGAAGCCCGGCTCCGGCAAGATCGTCGTAAACGACAAGGTGTTCGCCGAATATTTCGCGCGTCCGGTGCTGCAGATGATCCTCAACCAGCCGATTATCGCCGCCAACCGCGCCGGCCAGTACGACATCGTTGCCACCGTCATCGGCGGCGGCCTTTCCGGCCAGGCGGGTGCCGTGCGCCACGGCATCTCCAAGGCGCTGACCTATTACGAGCCGGCGCTGCGCGCCGTGCTCAAGAAGGGCGGCTTCCTGACCCGCGACAGCCGCGTCGTCGAGCGCAAGAAGTACGGCAAGGCGAAGGCCCGCCGCTCCTTCCAGTTCTCGAAGCGTTAAACAGAGACCGGTTTTCTATCGATTTTTTCAGAGGGGCTGCGTATTCGCAGCCCCCTTTTCTTTGTCGACATAGCAATCCCGCATCTTCAGGTGACCCAACGTAATATTAGTAGTATCTTAATTACAGGCGCGTTCCAGATCCCAGGGCAGCAGCCAACTCCACAGAGGGGGAGCTGTGCACGTTGCGACGCGCCGGTAACCCGACGCTCGCGAAGGAGGAGGCAATGCGCATCCATTCCAGCAGTGCGTTTCTGGTAGCTGTCGCCGCCACTTGGGCATTCGCCGCGCCTGCGGCCGACAAAAGCGACGAGCAGCTGATCGAGAATGCGATTACAGCAGCACCGGCGGCTGTCGGCAAAAACGCCGCCGTCGTGAATTGGGAGATGAAAACGTTGAGGAAGGGCACCAACGGTTTCACTTGCATCCCGGACGACCCGAGCACTCCCGCCGACGACCCAATGTGCACGGATGAGAACGGGATGGCGTGGATGCACGCGATCATGTCCAAGAAGGAGCCGCCTGCAGGGAAAGTTGCTTTCGCCTACATGCTAAAAGGAGGCGATGCGGCCAGCAATACCGACCCCTTTGCAACCAAGCCGCCGGAGGGAGCCGAATGGCTGCATGATGGTCCGCACGTGATGGTCATGAACGCACCAGACATGATGGCCTTGTATCCCCACGAGCCGAACCCCACACAGCCATACGTCATGTTCCCCGACACGCCCTACGCGCACCTGATGATTCCAGTCAAATAGATCAAGCAAGAGCTGCCGCGAAGCGTAGTGGCGGGTCACCTGAGGGAAGCGAGCCGCGCTTATTTTCGGGCGCGGCTCTCCCGGGTGTCAGGGCTGGCCGGCGGACGCCTTGATGAAGTCAATGAACGCCCGCAACGGTGCCGGCACGAGGCGCCGGCCGGGATAGTAAAGGAACGGCCCGGAGAAGCTCTGCCACCAGGGTTCGAGCAGCGGTTCGAGCGCCCCGCTCTCGAAGTGAGGGCGTAGCCAATCCTCGAACAGGCTGATGATGCCGGTGCCGGCGATGGCTGCATCGACTTTGAGGTCAGTCGCCCCGCCCAGGGTCACGAGAAGCGGCCCCGTCGGGTCGACCCGCACCACCTCGCCGTCGCGCTCGAATTCCCACGGCGGCATCGCACGGCTGGCAAAGCGGCCGCGCAGGCAGGCATGGCCGAGCAGGTCGCTCGGGTGTTGCGGCCGGCCATGACGATCCAGGTAGGCCGGGCTGGCGGCGGTGGCGAAGCGCTGCACGCGCGGTCCGATCGGCACAGCGATCATGTCCTGCTCCAGCCGCTCCTCATAGCGAATGCCGGCGTCGCACCCCGCCGCCAGCACATCGACGAAGCTCTCCTCCGAGATCACCTCCAACCGGATGCCTGGATAGGCGGCGAGAAAAGGCGGAACGATGCTGGGCAGCACCAGCCGCGCCGCGCTGACCGGCACATTGAGGCGCAACGTACCTGCCGGCCTGTCGCGAAAGCCGTTCACTACGTCGAGGGCCGACTCCACCTCGGTCAAGGCAGGACCGAGCCGCGCCAGCAGGCCTTCGCCGGCTTCCGTCAGGACAACGCTGCGGGTCGTCCGGTTGAGCAGCCTGACACCGAGCTGCGTCTCCAGCCGCCGCACCGCCTCGCTCAAGCCGGACGCACTGCCGCCGCTGGCGCGTGCCGCATCCCGAAAACCTTTGGCGCGCGCTACGGCCACGAAGGCGTTCAGGTCCCCGAGATCAATCTGCATTGTTCGTCGTTCCGCACAGCCCGTGCGAATTGTACCCAATTATCATGAGATCGGACAGCGTCTATCTGTGCACCGTTCCTGAAGGAGAAAGACCATGTCCAGCGTCGACCAGTCCGGCACATTCATCCTCGGCGACCGCCCAGTGAGACGGCTCGGCTACGGCGCCATGCAGCTCGCAGGGCCAGGCGTCTTCGGCCCACCAAAGGACCACGACGCGGCATTGGCCGTACTGCGCGAAGCCGTTGCACAAGGCGTCAACCACATCGACACCAGCGACTTCTATGGCCCGCACGTGACCAACCTGTTGATCCGCGAAGCGCTCGCACCCTATCCCGACGACCTCGTTATTGTCACCAAGATCGGTGCCCGACGCGGCACGGATGGCTCATGGCTACCGGCCTTCTCGGCAGAAGAGCTGACACAGGCGGTGCACGACAATCTGCACAATCTCGGACTCGACGTGCTGGAGGTGGTCAACCTTCGGGTCATGTTCGACGCGCATGGCCCCGCCGAAGGGTCGATCGAGGCGCCGCTTAAGACGCTTGCCGAGCTCCAGCGACAGGGCCTCGTGCGCCACATCGGGCTGAGCAACGTCACCGCTGCGCAGATCGCCGAAGGCCGCAGGATGTGCAGGATCGTCTGCGTGCAGAACCAGTACAATCTGGCGCATCGGGGCGATGATGCCTTGATCAACGATCTCGCCCGCGACGGCACCGCCTATGTGCCGTTCTTCCCGCTTGGCGGCTTCAACCCGTTGCAGTCGTCGACCTTGTCCAAGGTCGCCGCACGCCTCGGCGCCACGCCCATGCAGGTCGCGCTCGTCTGGCTGCTTCGCCGCGCGCCCAACATTCTTCTGATTCCCGGCACGTCTTCCGTCGCGCATCTCAGGGAGAACCTCGCCGCTGCCGATCTCGAACTGTCGGACGATGTCATCAAGGAGCTGGATGGTGTGGCAATGGCGGCCTGCGGGTAGATTACCGAAGGCAGTGATGAGCCAATCTCCCCAAGTGGGTTCCCTTGCGGGGGAGATTGCCGGCAGGACAGCGAAGGCGCGCGACCTTGCAGGCGGGACAGCCGAGACGCTGAAGGATCGTCGCATTTTTCTGCGACTACGCCACATTTTGTTCTTGCTTTGTGCCGGCAGCTATGCTACTAATCTGGGTATGGTGCTAATTGGCTCCAACGACCCGCCCACAGAGGCGGGTTTTCTGTTTCTGGGTTCCTTCGAAAGTTTGGCGCTGCCGGCCTGGGGTCGGCGGGACAGCGCCCTTCTGCCCTGCCGGGCATCATTCCCACAAGAGGGAGATCCAATTCTCGCCGCGCCGGTCTAGTTGATGCTGGCCGTGTTGGCCGGCTCGGCCGGGCGCTTCTCACCGGCATAGGGCACGCGAAAACCGTTCGCCGCCAGCCAACTGATGGCGGCCTTCGGTTCGTCGGTCTGGATGATGGTGGCGCCGCGCTCGACCCAGAAGCCATAAGTCTCGCGCGGCAGGCTGGCCGCAACCGCCAGCTCGTCGCCGCGACCGCCGGCGAGGAAGCCTCCCGGCTTGTTGACGATGGCATAGGTGTCGGCCCAGATGTGCCAGTCGCCCCTCACCGCCAGCGCGCGCATGCGCGGGCTGAACAGCGGGCCGCCGGTCTCGGTCAGTGTCTCTGATCCCATGCGCCAGTTGATCATCTCGACCGCGCGCATCGGGAAGGCCCGGCCCACTTTCTCGGCAAACATGGCGTCGCGAACCGCGTCATCGGCGATAATCGGCATGAACTGGAAGCCGCTGCCGATCGCGTCCATGGCGGCCTTGACACTGGCAATCCGCTCCGCATTCCACAGGTTCTCCTTGACGATCACCTGTTCGGCCATGCCGAGGTCGCGCGCAACCGCGACCATGCCGACGAGGCTTTCGGTGTCGAGCTTGTTGTCGAGATTGATGAGGATCCTGTCCCTGGTCGTCATCAACATCTCGCGCAACGTCGAGACCGTCTCGCCCGTAACGGCGCCGGTGCCTTCGATCACCAAACGGCACGTCTTGAGTTCGGCCATCGTGCGGTTGACCACCTCACCCTTGCAATTCGTCGTGCGGTCGAGCCAACTGTCATGCATGACGACGAACTGTCCGTCCTTCGAGCGCCTTATATCGACCTCGACGATTTCGGCGCCCATTGCGATCGACGCCTCGGCGGCGGCGATCGAATTTTCGGGATAGAGCGTCTTGCCGGATTGCATGCCGCCGGCGCGGTGCGCGGCCACTATCACATGGTCGCGCCATTGGTTGGCGTGCTCGAAGCGGTCGAGAATCTGCCTGGCGCGCGTTTCGCCTGCCGATGCCTGGCCAAGGGAGAGCGCCAGCGCCGCGGAAAGTAGAAGGCTCAGCCAAATCGTTCGCATGAGACAGGTCGTTCGCACGAGAATCGCTCCGTACCGGGATCGCACCCCGGTTAAGCGATGCCCGTGACAGGCAGGTGAACGAAGCCGGCTTGCAAAATGCCGGAAAATCAGGTCAGCGCCGGCCGAAGCAGTCTTCGGCGGCTACTTTCGGTTGCTTGCCAGGCAATCTCCTGGCGAGCCTGCCGGGTTCGCCTGGCGAGCAAGGATTTGTGACCGGATCGAATGGCCATGATCCTCCGCAGGGGTCGCAATTCTGAGAATTATGTCCAATAAGGGTGCGCGTCGACGCACAGGAGATCGCTTCATGCCGCCAAGGACCATCGATCATGCCTTCACCACCCGCTCCAGGACGGGTGCGTCGTTCGAGCCGACCTATGCCGGCGCCCTGTCGTTCATGCGGCGCAAATATTCGAAGGACGTGAAGGACGCCGATGCGGTGGTGTGGGGCATTCCCTTCGACGCTGCGGTCACCAATCGGCCGGGCGCCCGTTTCGGACCGCAGGCAATCCGCCGCGCCTCGGCCATCCTCGACAACGACCCGCAATATCCGTTTTCGCGCGATCTGTTCGAACAGCTTGCCGTGGTCGATTATGGCGACTGCCTGCTCGACAGCGGCAATCACCAGAAGACGCCTGCCACGATCGAACGCGAAGCGGCCAAGATCCTGAAATCCGGCGCCTTTCTGCTGTCACTCGGTGGCGATCACTTCGTCACCTGGCCGCTGCTCAAGGCGCATGCCGCCATCCATGGCCCGCTGGCTCTGGTGCAGTTCGACGCACACCAGGACACCTGGCCCGACGACGGCAAGCGCATCGATCACGGCTCCTTCGTCGGCCGTGCAGTCAAGGAGGGCATCATCGACCCCGACCGGTCGATCCAGATCGGCATCCGCACCCATGCGCCCGACACGTTCGGTATCAAGATCCTGTACGGCCATGAAGTGGAGGAAATGCGTGCGTCCGACATCGCCTATGCCATCGTCGACCGTACGGGCGGCAAGAAGACCTATGTCACTTTCGACATCGATTGCCTGGACCCGGCTTTTGCGCCCGGCACCGGAACGCCGGTCGCGGGAGGCCCGTCTTCGGCAAAGATCCTGTCGGTGCTGCGCCAGATCAACCAGCTCGATATCGTCGGCGCCGACGTCGTCGAGGTTGCGCCAGCCTATGATCACGCCGATATAACGGCGATTGCCGGCTCGATGGTGGCCATGCACTATCTCGGGCTGCTGGCGGAACGAAAGGCCCGGCTCGAGGAAATGAACCAAGGCAATCACAGCGTTGCCGGATTGAATCAGGCGAGCGGCATATAGCTTTGAGATAACAGGAATTTTGGCACGCAATGAAACCGAAAATCTTCATCGACGGCGAGCACGGCACCACCGGTCTGCAGATAAGGGCGCTGCTTGCCGAGCGCGGCGACCTGGAAATCATCTCCATCCCGACCGAGCGCCGCAAGGAAACGGCAGCGCGCGCCGAGTTCCTCAATGCCGCCGATGTCGCGATTCTCTGCCTACCGGACGCGGCCGCCAAGGAAAGCGTTTCGCTGATCGCCAATGACACCACCAAAGTGATCGACGCCTCGACGGCGCATCGTGTCGCCGATGGGTGGGAATATGGTTTCGCCGAAATGGACAAGGACCAGGCGAAGAAGATCGCTTCGGCGAAGCGCGTCGCCAATCCTGGCTGCTGGCCGCAAGGACCAATCGCGACGCTGCGGCCGCTGGTTGCGGCGGGGCTGCTGCCGGCCGATTTTCCGGTCACCGTCAACGGCATTTCCGGCTATTCCGGCGGCGGCCGGCCTATGATCGAGGATTATGTCGCCAAGGGCGAGGATGCGCCGGAATTCCTGCCCTACGGACTGACGCTGCAGCACAAGCACGTGCCGGAACTCAGGACCTATGCCAGGCTTTCGCACGATCCGATCATGCAGCCGGCAGTCGGCAATTTCGCGCAAGGCATGATCACGGTGGTGCCGCTGCAACTCGGCGGCCTCGACCATGTGCCGACCGGCGCCGAGCTTCACGCGGCGATCGCCGATCATTTCGCTTCCATCGATGGCGGCGTGGTCGAGGTGGCGCCGTATCTGCATCAGGAACGCATGCCCGACATCGATCCGGAGATCTACAACGGCACCAATCGGATGAAGCTCTATGTCTTTGCCAATGATAACAGGGCGCAGGCGCTGCTGCTTGCCGTCTACGACAATCTCGGCAAGGGCGCCTCGGGCGCTGCCGTGCAGAACATGGATCTGATGCTCGGCCTCTGAATGGATGCGCCAGCATTTCCGAAGCGCTGGAAGGTCGGCGCGCCCGAACTCATCGCCGAAACGTTCAGCAGCCGCATCTGGAAGGTTGATCGCGAAGACGGCTCACCGGCAATCGTCAAGGATCTAAAGCCTTTCGACGATGTCGAGGACGAGTTGCGCGGCGAGCATTTCCTCGCCTGGCGACGCGGCGAAGGCGCGGTGCGGCTGCTGGGTCGCGATGGCCACCGGATGCTGCTCGAGTATGCCGGCGAAACCTCGCTGTCACAGATGATTGCGGATCAGGGCGACAATGCCGCCACCGCGATCGCGGCGGAGGTAATGGCCAAGCTGTTCTCGCCGTCGAAGCACCCTGCCCCGCCGGACCTTCAGCCGTTGCGGATCCGGTTTTCCAGCCTGTTCAAAAAGGCGAAGGCCGATCGCGCCGCCGGCGAAAAGAGCCTGTATGTCGAAGCTGCCGAAATCGCGGAACGGCTGTTGTCCAATCCGCACGACGTGCGGCCGCTGCATGGCGACCTGCATCACGACAACATCATGCACGGTCCGCGCGGCTGGCTGGCGATCGATCCAAAGGGCGTTCTCGGCGACCCCGGCTTCGATGCCGCCAATGTGTTCTACAACCCACTCGACCGAGACGATCTTTGCCTCGATCCGCGGCGGATCGCGCATATGGCGCATGTCTTTGCAGCAACGCTCGGCCAGTCGCCGCCCGCGATACTGGACCACGCCATCGCCTATGGCTGCCTGTCGGCTGCATGGCACCATGAAGATCGCAATGCGGTCGACGAAAACCGCGAACTGGCGATTGCCGCGGCAATCCGGCGGGTGCGGCTCAGCCTCTGAGAGCGATCTCGTGGGGCAGCGGGTAAGCGCCCTTGGTACCGCGCCAATGCGCGGCGGCGAAGCCCAGCAGAAACAGCGCGAATGCCTGATGCGTCAGGGCCATGTGCAGAGGCACCTGCATCAATAGCGTGCCGATGCCGATCGACGCCTGCACCACGACAATCAGGAACAGCAGCGTCGCGCGTCGGGCATGCGTCGTGCCCGGCAGGCGCTGGCGTGTCGCAATCATGTGCCAGAGCGCGACCGCGAAGATCGTGTAGGCGCCGACCCGGTGGACGAATTGCACCGTCTTCGGGTTTTCGAAGAAATTGCGCCATGCCGGCTCCAGCAGCAGCAGGTCGCCGGGAACCAGCTTGCCGTCCATCAGCGGCCAGGTGTTGTAGCTCAAGCCGGCGTCTAGCCCTGCGACCAGCCCGCCGAGATAGATCTGGACCAGCGCCAGCAGCACCAGGAAGCCGGCCAGACGTTGCGTCGAGCGGTCGGCAGCAGGTTCCGAGTGCGGCGCCAGCCCACGCGCGACCACCATGGTCGCCGTGAAGATCAGCGCCGCCAGCGTCAGATGCGTCGCCAGCCGGTATTGGCTGACCGAAACCCGGTCAACCAACCCGGACGCCACCATCCACCAGCCTATCGCGCCCTGCAGGGCGCCGAGAAGGAGGATGCCCGACAACTTCGTGCCGAGGCCCCGCTCGATGCGGCGCGTCGCCCAGAAGAGCAGCAGCGGCAGGGCGAAGACCACGCCGACACTACGCGCCAGGATGCGGTGCACCCATTCCCACCAGAAGATCGACTTGAACGCCTCGATGCTCATGCCGTTGTTGAGTTCGGCATATTGCGGGGTCTGCTGGTAGCGCAGGAACTCCTCCTGCCACTCGGCATCATTGAGCGGCGGGATGACGCCGTGTATCGGCTGCCATTCGGTGATCGACAGGCCGGAATTGGTGAGCCTTGTAGCGCCGCCGACCAGTACCAGCGCAAACAGCACCAGGAGCACGACATAGAGCCAACCGCGTACCAGCGCGCGGTTGCGAAGGTCGCGATCGCGGGCGGCGAAAGGCGCGGCATCGGATATGGCAGCAGCCATGGATTTGTCCCGGCGGTTGAAGTCGCGGATTGGTGAACCATCGCAACCCGGCTTGCAAGACCGGACAGCGCGGCACGCCGTCGCGCCGTTTCTGGCGGGTTGCGCATATTGGCTGTTCGGCCTAAGCGATAGCGATCAACGAGATCGCGCCATGCCCATTCGCCTGAAAAAGCTGATCGGAAGCTTCCTGCTGGTAGTGCTGGTCATAGTCTATGCGCTGGTCGCCTCGATTGTGGCGGTCGCCCAATTGTCGCAGTCCGGGCCGCTGGCGCACTTCATCTTCTTCCTGCTCAGCGGGCTTTTGTGGGTGCTGCCGGCGATGGGCATCATCAAATGGCTGATCCTGGAGCCGCGGCCGAAGGGGCGAGGCAACAGTTAGATCGTCACCACCGTCTTGCCGGCATTGGCCAGCGGCGTCGTCACGCCCGACAACATTGTTCGGATGTGGGCGACGCTCTGGTAGCGGCCATTGACCGAAATGCGCGGCAGGGCGTGCAGGAAGCCGGCATGCTCGGCGCGGAGTATGCCGTGGCGGGTCGTCACCGCCGAGGCGTAGCCGGCATCGCGGACTAGGCCTACTTCGCGGCGGCCGACGGCACTGGCATAACCGTAGGGATAGGCGAAATGGCGCGGCTCCTCGCCGA
Organism: Mesorhizobium sp. M1227; assembly: GCF_040318315.1. Taxonomy (NCBI): domain Bacteria; kingdom Pseudomonadati; phylum Pseudomonadota; class Alphaproteobacteria; order Hyphomicrobiales; family Phyllobacteriaceae; genus Mesorhizobium; species Mesorhizobium sp. M1227. The sequence continues at coordinate 229,314 of NZ_JAMYLZ010000002.1, read as the reverse complement.
GTTTGGCCTGCAATATGCGCTTGACGTCGCCGATCTCATGTCGCGCATCGCTCTCGGAAAGCCGCCTCAGATTGCAGTGATTGACGCTATGTGCGCCGATCGTCACCAGCGGGTGCCCGGCCATGGTGCGGATCTCGTCCCAGTTCATCAGCGTGCTCGGGCGCGGACCACCCAACTCGATGCCGTTCGAGCGCGCCAGATCCCGCAACACCGCACGCTGGTCCTGCTCGCGCACCTTCAGCGTCAGATGAGCGTGCAGGCGCGCATTGGCCTGGACCTTTTTTCCCGGACTCGAGCAGTCGATTGTCACCGGGCCATCCGGCGTCGTCAGCGTCAGGCGATCGCGCGCATTGACGATGTCCTCGACCACGTCCCACCACAAATCGGCAGCGCCGTCGATCAGCCCCGGCGCGACGTAGATGGTGATCGGCGCGCCGTGTTTCTCCAGCACCGGCAGCGCCTCGGTCATGTTGTCTCGATAGGCGTCGTCGGCGGTGATTGTCGCAAACTGGCCGTCCTTGTCGCCAGCCTTGATGCGCTCGATCGCCTCGTCAAGCGTGACGAAACTGTAGCCGTTCGCCTTCATGTCGGCGATCACGGTGTCGAGAAACCCGGGCGCGATGTTCAAGTGGCGGTTGACGCCATTCGGCTTTTCCGGCGTCGCGGTAACCCGATGCAGCATCAGGATGGCGCCAAGGCCGCCGATAAACGGCTTGGCCAGCGGCGCGAGACCGGAATAGCGGGCGATATTGAGCGCCAGTTTGCGGATTGCCTCGCCCCCGTCGATCATTCATTCACCTTTCGCGCCTAAGCTCATCAAGCATGGAATGCGCCTGCGCGGGACCCCCAATCGCGACGAATACGCCCTAAGGATTGAGGTATGGTTGACGCCACCGCGTCATTTGACGGCAATCGGCTGGCAAGCAGCGAGGCGTCGCCGTGTGCCTTGCCGGCCGGCAAAGCCGGCCTGTCAACCTCGGTCGCCGATAGTGCGGCGTTGGCGGCGTACGCAGAATTCTGCCATTCGGCGCTTTTTGCCCCTGCGCAAAGCGCCGGCTGGATCCTGAACTGGGCCGCACATACCGGCGCCGACGTTGTCGTTGCGACGCTGCGCGCCGAGGACAGGCCGGTTTTCTCACTGGCGCTGGAGGTCACTCGCAGTGGAGCGTTCCGCGTCGCCCGGTTCATGGGCGGCCGCCATGCAAACGGCAATTTTGCCGCCGCCGACCCGCAATGGCTGGCGAATGCCGATAGCGCGGCGATCCGCTCGATGCTGGCTGCGATTGCCAAGGCGCGGCGCGACATCGATCTTGTTGCGCTGGAGCGGTTGCTGCCCGATCTCGACGGCGTTGCCAACCCGCTCTCCGCCTTGCCGCATTTTTCGAGCCCCAATCTGTCGCTGGCCGCCGGTCTTGTGGGAGGATTTGACGCGCTGCTCACCCGCGTGAGCGGCAAGCGCAGGCGCAAGAAGCATCGCTCGCAGGCGCGCAAGTTCGAGGCCGTTGGCAGCTATCGTCGCATCGAGGCGAGAACTGCGGACGAGGTGCACATGCTGCTCGATGCCTTTTTCGAGATGAAGGAATTCCGCTTCCGCAAGATGGGCATCGCCAATGTTTTCGGTGAGGCGGAGGTGCGCGCTTTTTTCCGCTCGCTGTTTGCCGACGCGCTTCAAGAGGAAGATCCGTCCTTCGTCCTGCATGGGCTGGAAGTCGCCGGCAAACTTCGTGCCGTCACCGGGTCGAGCCGCTCGGGCAAGCGGCTGATCTGCGAATTCGGGGCGATTGCCGAGGACGACCTCGCACACACCAGCCCGGGCGACTTCCTGTTCTTCGAGAACATCCAGGAAGCCTGCGAGGCGGGTTTCGAAATCTATGATTTCTCGGTCGGCGACGAACCCTACAAGCGATTGTGGTGCGATGTCGAAACGCAGCATTTCGAGGTGCTGGTTCCGCTGACGCTGAAAGGTCGTGCGCTGGCGCTTGCGCTCAGGCAGGGCGCAAGCCTGAAGGCATTCATCAAGCACAGCCCAATGGTCTGGAAGCTGACCAAGCTGCTGCGCCGCAAAGCCGTGGGGCGGACAGCACCGGCCGCAGGCGAAGACGACAGCTGATTTCGATTTGAGAGAAAACTGCCTCAGGCGGCCGAGCGCCGTCCCGGCATTGGGCCCGGCGCCACATGGCCGATGGGCGTGACCAGCGTCAGGTCGGGATAGCCACTCTCGATGAGCGCGACCGCGGCCTGCGTCACCTCGTCGTCCGGCTCAAGCATGGAGAGCAAAACCTCGGTCCCCTCGCCCACCAGGCGGCTGATGCCTTGCGCGTCAGCCGGTCCGCATTCGACCACGACCAAATCATAGGCGGTGGTCAGCGACTGCATGATGATCGGCAGCCGGTCGGCGGCGCGCATGGCGCGGACCGGATCGGCTGTGCCGACGGGAATCACGTGGCAGTCCGAATAGAGATCGGGGTGGATCACATCGCTGAACTGCGCTTGCGAGGCGAGCAGATCGGTGATGCCCGGAAACAGCCCGCTGTCCAGCATCGGCCGCGAGGCAGCACCCGAAGCGGTGAGATCAAGCAGCAGCACGCGTAGCCCGGCGTCGGAGACTGCGCGCGCCACCAGCACTGCCGAGGCAGCCGCCTCGTCGCCTTCCGGCGAGACGAATATGGCGCGGGCGGCACCGGTGGCGATCAGTTTTTCCGCAGCCTTGTCGATGTCGACCTCGCCGAGGATAGAACGTGCCGGTTCAATGTCTCCAGCGGCCATTTCAGAGTACTCCGGTTCGATTTTCTCGGCAGCCGCTTCCGCCACCGCGACGGGTTCCGGCTCCACTTTGCTTTCAATGATATTGTCGTCGTCGGCCTCATCGATCTCAACGACTGCCGGTTCGGACCGGCCAACCGACGGGTCGGGCTCGGCCATCACGCGTTCGGCCTGGACAGCCGGCATCGCAACCTGCTCGATGCGCTCGAAATGGGCACCGGCGGCCGGACGCATGGCGCGGCCGGAAAACAGTTCCTGCAGCAGCGTGACGATCGCCATGATGAGCAACGAGCCGACAAAGGCCGCACTGACAATCGGACCAATCTTGGGGAAATAAGGTTCGGCCGGCACCTGGGCCTCCGAAAATACGCGAGCGTCGACGGGCAGATAGTTGCGATCCTTGCGTGCGGCCGCCTGGAGATAGCTGGATGAATAGAGATCGAGCTGCTGACGCTTGGTCGCGGCATCACGCTGCAGCGCATCGAGTTCCACCTGCTCTTCGCCGGCGCGGGCGGACGCCGCCTTCAGCGTGTTGACGTCTGCCACGAGTTGAGCCTCTCGCGCCTTCGCCGTCTCGGCCTGCGCCATCAGACCTTTCATGATCTTTTCCGCTTCGTTGCGGATCTGGCGGTCGAGATCCGCGAGCTGCGACTTCAGCGCGCGGATGCGCGGATGGTTGTCGAGCAAGGTGGTGGAAAGGTCGGCGATGTTGTTCTTGAGTTCGACTTGCCGCTCGCGCAGGCGCTGGATCAGTTCGGAAGACAACACCTCCGGAACGGCATCCAGCGAGCCGCCATTGCGCAACGCCCTGCGCACGCTGTCAGCGGTCGCTTCCGCCGAAGCGCGATTGGCGCGCACGCGTGACAGTTCGCTCGACAATTCGGACAGCTGCTGGGTGGCAAGCACCGAATTGTTGCCGCCCATCAAAAGATCGGACTGCGCACGGAATGCGGCAACCTTGGCTTCCGCCTCCTTCACCCGGTTCTGCAGATCCGCGATTTCCGGCGCCAGAAAGTCGGTGGCGGCGGAATTCGATTCGAGCTTGGCATTGCCCTTGGAGGCGATATAGGCGTTTGCAATGGCGTTCGGGATCGCGGCGGCAAGCTTTGGATCCTCTGACGAGAACTCGATTGCGATCGCGCGGGTTTTTTCAACGCCATAGACGTTGAGCTTCTCATGCATTGCGTCCAGCACGCGCTCTTCCAGCGGAATCTCGAACGGATCGCTTTTCAAGCCAACAAGGACAAGGGCGCGGCTCAGCGCCGACATCTTCAGCGCCTCGTCGAATTCGGGCAATTTCGCCAGGTTGAGCTTCGCCGCCACCTGCTTGAGGATGTCGGGGGACGAGATGATCTGGACCTCGGTGGCCACAGCCTCTTCGTCGGGAATCGACCGCTCGTTGCCGTTGGCCCCGGCTGGCCGCGTGAACTCCGATTCTCGAGGCCCGATCTCCAGCTTGGCTGCCGCCTTGTATTCGGGCGTTGCAAGCCAGGCGAGCGCAAAGGCCAGACCGGTTACAACCAGTGCGACGACAAGGATGCGCAGCCAGTTTCGCGCCAGGCCGGCGAAAAGCTGCCTGAGATCGACGTCGACATCTGCGGCCGCGGATTGAACGGACATGCATCCCTGCTCCGGTACTGAGTCAGCATGCACCGTAAACAACTATGGTAACTCAGCCGTTAATATCGCGGTAAGAACCTGTCAGGCTCTATTAACAAGCCGCAAACAAGAGGCTGAAAACCATCTGCATTCGTCGATCCGGCCCGCATCGGCCGCGCGCCTTTACCGGCCATTAACCCTGACAGGATGATAACCGAGCTCGATCGTTAAGGTTTGCCGCAGAGTCGCCGGCTATTCAAAGGTACGTGTCCGCTCATGAAAAGCACTGCTCCCCTTTTCCGCGCGCTGCTTGCCGTATCGATGCTTTCGGGCTGCTCCAGCTACCGGCCGACGCCGGCCGCATTCCATGAAGTTCTCGACCAGCCCTATCGCCTCGGCGCCGGCGACCGCGTCCGCGTAACCGTGTTCGAGCAGGAAGGACTGACCAATACCTACAGCGTCGATCAGTCCGGCTATCTCTCGCTGCCGCTCGTTGGCAACGTGCCGGCGCGCGGCCACACCGCCCAACAGCTTGAAAGCGAGATCGCCGAGAAACTGCGCCAGGGTTATTTGCGGGATCCCGATGTTTCGGTAGAAATCGATCGCTACCGGCCGATCTTCGTCATGGGTGAAGTGGGTGCGGCGGGGCAGTATTCCTACGTTCCAGGCCTGACCGTGCAGAAAGCCGTCGCCATCGCCGGCGGGTTCACGCCACGCGCCAACCAGGAAAGCGTCGACATTACCCGCGACATCAACGGCAAGGTGATAACCGGACGCGTGGTGATCTCCGACCCGCTGCTGCCCGGCGATACAGTCTATGTTCGCGAACGCCTGTTTTGATGTGCTGACAAAGTGGCGGACACACTCAGGATCGTCCACTGCTTTCGCTCACCGGTCGGAGGCATCTTCCGGCATGTGCGCGACCTGACCGAGGCTCAGGTCGCCGCCGGCCATGCCGTCGGCATCGTCTGCGATTCGACGACGGGCGGCGATTTCGAGGAACGGCTGTTCGAACAGATGAAAGGCAGCCTGGCGCTCGGCATTCACCGCACCCCGATGCAGCGTCATGTCGGGCCAGGCGATCTCGCCTCGGCCCGGCGCACCTACAGGATCATAAAAGAATTGCGGCCGGACGTGCTGCACGGGCATGGCGCCAAAGGTGGCGCCTATGCCCGTCTGTTTGGCTCATTGTTGCGGGTATCCAGGTCTCGCGTAGCCCGCCTTTATTCGCCGCATGGCGGCTCGCTTCACTATGACGAGACCACCGCCATGGGGAAGCTGTTCTTCGCGCTCGAGCGCTTCATGGCTCGCTTCACCGATTGCCTGCTGTTTGTTTCCGATTATGAGCGGCGGACTTATCGCAGGAAGGTCGGCGAGCCGCCCATTCCGAACGCTCTCGTCCACAACGGCCTGCGCGCCGCCGAGTTCGAGCCGGTGCGGACCGAGCACAATGCGGTTGACCTCCTCTATATCGGCATGATGCGAGACCTCAAAGGCCCGGACATCTTCATCGATGCGCTGGGGCTAGCCGCGACACGGCTCGGCCGCCCATTGAAAGCGCTGATGGTCGGCGACGGCGACGACCTGGCGCGCTATCGCGCCCAGGTGAATCAGCTCGGCCTCGAGGTCAGCTTCCTGGCGCCGATGCCGGCCAGGCTCGCCTTCACGCTGGCCGAACTGGTCGTCGTTCCCTCGCGCGCGGAAGCCATGCCCTATATAGTTCTGGAAGCGCTCGCCGCCGGCAAGCCGATCATCGCGACGGCGGTCGGCGGCATACCGGAAATCTTCGACACCGGCTCACCTGTCCTGATCCGGCCCGACCCGCGCGAACTTGGCGACAAGATAAGCGCCGCATTGGCCGATCTCGACACCTACAAAGGCCTGATGCCCGGCCTCGCCGACCTCAAGGCACGCTTCGGCGCCGATGTAATGGCCGCCGAAATCGAAAAGGCCTATTTCGCCGCGCTCAAAAAATAGAACAACGGGTTTCCACCGGGCTGCTCCTGGTGAAAGCGTCTCCAAAGCCATCCGTTGTTTCAAGGGTTTCTTAGCTCTCTTTTGCTATTCACCTGAGGGAAACCTGCGGACGCCCCATGAACGAAATCGACCCAGCGCGCCGTTTTTCGCTAGACGCGGTGCGCAAATTCGACGCCCCTGCCGAGAACAATACGGCCGGCGGCATGAACGATGTTGCCCGCCAGGTCGCCTCGCAATACCGGCGCGATACGATGTCGCCGATCATGGTGAGCGGCGTCCTGCGCATGGTGGAATTCGCGTTGCTGTTGGTGTCAGGTCTTGCCGTCTATTTCTATTATGTCGGCTTTTTCAACTATCTTGCCTGGCAATACTCACTGACGATCGCCGCCACCTCGTTCCTCGCGGTCGTTCTGTTCGACGTCACCGACCGCTACCAGATCGTCGCGCTGATGCGGCCGATCGCCAATTTCGGCCGTCTCCTGCTGGTCTGGGCCGGAACATTCGCCTTGATGGCGCTCACCGCCTTCACCATGAAAATGTCGGAAGACTATTCGCGCCTGCTCTTCGGCACGTGGTTCGTCGTCGGTTTCGTGCTGATCCTGGGTCTCCGCCTGGTGATGTCGAAGCTGATCCGGCGCTGGGCGCGCGACGGGCGGATGGAGCGCCGGGCCGTCATCGTCGGCGGCGGCAAGGCGGCGGAGGTATTGATCCGCTCGGTCGAAAGGCAGCCCTACAACGACATCCGCATCTGCGGCATCTTCGACGACCGCGGCGACAAGCGGTCGCCGCCGGTTGTCGCCGGTTATCCCAAGCTCGGCACAATTTCCGAACTCATCGAATTTGCCCGCATCGCGCGCATCGACATGCTGATCGTATCGCTGCCGCTAACCGCTGAATCGCGCGTGCTGCAGTTATTGAAGAAGCTGTGGGTGCTGCCGGTCGACATCCGGCTATCGGCGCATTCGAACGCGCTGCAGTTCAGGCCGCGCGCCTATTCCTACATCGGCTCGGTGCCGATGCTCGATATCTTCGACAAGCCGATCAACGACTGGGATTCGGTCGCCAAGCGCGCCTTCGACATCGTCTTTTCGATCATCGGCATCATCGTGTTCTCGCCGGTGATGCTGGCGACCGCAATCGCGATCAAACTCGACAGCAAGGGGCCGGTGCTGTTCCATCAGAAGCGGCACGGCTTCAACAACGAGATCATCGACGTCTACAAGTTCCGTTCGATGTATACCGACAAGGCGGACCCGACGGCCAAACAGACCGTGACCAAGAACGATCCGCGCGTCACCCGCGTCGGCCGCTTCATCCGCAAGACCTCGGTCGACGAACTGCCGCAGTTCTTCAATTCGCTGTTCGGTTCGCTGTCGCTGGTCGGGCCGCGCCCGCACGCCATTGCCGCGCAGTCGCACAACCTCCTCTACAATGAAGTGGTCGACGGCTATTTCGCTCGCCACAAGGTCAAACCCGGTGTGACCGGCTGGGCGCAGATCAATGGCTGGCGCGGCGAGATGGACACCAACGAGAAGATTCGCATGCGGACGGAATACGACCTCTATTATATCGAGAACTGGTCGCTCTTGTTCGACCTCAAAATCCTGTTCCTGACGCCGATCCGACTGCTCAACACGGAAAACGCATATTGAGCGCGACGGCCTATGTATTGCCGGCGGCGGCGGTCAACGCCAAGCTGATTGCACTGATTGCGTCGGGGGCGGTTTTCCTCGGCGTTTTCCTGTCCGGTTTCGTCATTGCCGAGCCCGCGCCGTACGATCTCTACATGATCGGGCTGATCGTGGTGTGGCCCTTGTTCGGCATGCGTATACAGCGCGCGGCGGTGCCGCTGCTGGTGCTGCTGGTTATCGTGAACATCGGCGGCATGATCTCGATGACGCAGATGTCGGACCTCGCCGGCACGCCGCTCTATCTCGCCGTCTCGCTGTTCCTGGCCTTAACCGCGGTTTTTTTCGCTTCGGTAACGGCCGTCAGGCCCAGTCTCTACCGGGTGATCTTCGTCGCCTATGTGGTGTCGGCGGTGCTGACTTCGCTGGTCGGCATAGCCGGCTATTTCCATGCCTTTCCAGGAGCGGAGATCTTCACCAAATACGACCGTGCCGCCGGCGCCTTCCAGGACCCGAACGTGTTCGGTCCGTTCCTGGTGCTGCCGGGCATCTACCTGCTCTATCTGCTGCTTACCGGCTCGGTCGCGCGCATGCCTCTATTGGCTATGCCGCTGCTGATCATCACCGCCGGCATCTTCTTTTCCTTTTCGCGCGGCGCCTGGGGCATGTTCGCCGTTTCGGCGATCCTTTTGACCGGTGCCTTGTTCCTGCAGAGCGCCAGCGGCAAGTTCAAGCTGCGCGTCGTCGTCATGACCATCGCCGCCGTCGGACTGCTGGTCATCGCAATGATCGTCATCCTGCAACTGCCAGGCGTCGCCGAGATGTTCTCGAACCGCGCACAGCTCGAACAAAGCTACGACACCGCCCGGCTCGGCCGCTTCGCCCGCTATACGATCGGCTTTCAGATGGCACTGGAGCATCCTTTCGGCATCGGCCCGCTCGTCTTCGGCAAGATCTTCGGCGAGGACACGCACGACATCTGGCTGAAGATGCTGATGGATTACGGCTGGCTCGGCTTCGTGTCGTTCCTGACGCTGACGTGCTGGACGATCGCCGCCGGCTTCCGCATTCTGCTGCGCGACCGGCCGTGGCAGCCTTATCTTCTATGCGCCTACGTCGCCTTCATCGGCAATATCGGGCTCGGCACCTTCATCGACATCGACCACTGGCGCCATGTCTACCTGCTGCTCGGCTTGATCTGGGGTGCCATCGCGCTCGAATACCGCCACCAGTGGCAGCTGCGGGCGACGCAGCGACCGGCAATCCCCGTCGCGGTTGCTTCAGGCAAGACAGCAACCGAATTCGGTTGACCGGACCCGGTCTATCACGATACATCGCGACCGGTCCGGAGTGTAGCGCAGCCCGGTAGCGCACTTGACTGGGGGTCAAGGGGTCGTCGGTTCGAATCCGGCCACTCCGACCATTAAAATCCAAAGGCTTAGCCAGTTTTCCCCCAAAACTGGCTGTACAGACGATAGCCGCACTGCAGCAGCGCAACATACGCAGGCGTGATCTCATCGAGGGAACCGATCACGCATCACTCGTGCGCGAGGCACGGAGGCTGGCGTCTAGCCAGAAGCCCACCGAGAAACCGCGCGGTAATGGCTAGGTAAGCTTTGCTGCGTACGCCAACCTTTATCGTGAGAAAAGGTCCCGCCGCACATGCCAGAACGGCGGGACTCGATCAGGCGCCTTGCATCAGGCAGGGGTGACTCGGGGGTTGGGCATGCCCGGTGCGCGCGGATCGTACTGAACCCTAGGCGCATCAGCTGCAATGCGTCCACCAACCATCGGTTGGAAAGAACTAATTCAATCCCGACGGCTGGCCTGGCCTGAACAGGCGCGCGCTCAAGGCTCAGTTTCTTCCCGGGGAGGAGCTTTTTGGTCAGGACAATCAGGATAGGGCAATTCTTCACACGGAGAGGGCCTGTCGCCAACGCTGCGATAATGTTCCGCGAGTTTTGCGAAACCGTAGGCGAAGGCGAAAAGAAGCGCGAGGACAACCGCTATTCGGACGGCCATACCGTATTGTAGCAGGATCCTCGCATTGGAGCGCGCGGCGTTTTGGTACGTTTGAATGTTGAGTTCGAAAAAGGTTGGCTCTAGTTGAATTGCCGTCGTCCGCAGTTGTAAGGGCGAGCGGACGCTACGAAGATGCCACGCGCTTTCGCCCTTTTCGGGAGAGATGCAATGTCGCTTCAAGGAGTTGCCTGTCCTGCCGAGCTGACCATGTTGACCAAGGCACTTGATGCCCGATGCCGTGAACTAGGCCTCGCTGATGGAGATCCAGGCAGAGAAGTGCTCGGCCGCAGAGTGATGGATTTATTTGAAAGTGGTCAGCTCAGCGCCGAAGATTTGAGACTGGCTCTGAGCGGCGAGATCTTTAACGCCAAAAATCCTCCGGCCGGAGCCAGTGGGCCTTGATACGGCAAGCGGCTATCCGCGCAGCCATTTGAATCACTGGCCCAGCGTCGGCTTCCGTGTGCGCAGGAGCGCGTGTGAACAAATGTGATTTTGCGGTCGGTGCCAGACGGGCTAACTTTACCCATCGAACGAAAGAGGAGAATGATCATGAAGACATTCCTCGCAATAGCCGCGGCACTGACCATGTCCATATCAGCTGCCTCTGCGGATTGCCCCGCGCATTCCAAGGTTCAGGCATCGGTCGACACGCAGACGAAGACAGCAAGCGTCGAGAAGGCCGATATGTCGACTGTCACGGACGCTCAGACGATCAAGAAAGAAGAGCCACAGAAGACCGAGTAGCGGTTACGCTCAGCGGATTCCACGACCCGGATAAATCGCTACTGGCACACATCCACCCACTCGGCGTCGACGAGTTCGGCCAGGCGTTGCGGGCTGAGCCGCACGGCGGCATTCGTCGCGCCTGCCGCCGGGACGACCTCGTCAAAGGCGCGCAGCGAGATGTCGCAGTAGACCGGGAGCGGCGCCGGTAGGCCGAACGGGCACACCCCACCGACGGGATGGTTGGTCGCGGCGAGCACCTGGTCGGCGTCCAGCATTCGCGCCTTGCCACCAAACCGGTCCTTGAATTTGCGATTGTCCAGCCTGGAGATCCCGCTGGCCACGATCAGCATCGTCTGGTCGCCGGCGCGCAAGCAGATCGTCTTGGCAATCTGCGCCGGCGCTACGCCATGCGCTTCGGCGGCCAGAGCCACCGTCGCCGAGCTTGCCTCCGTGACGATGACGTCAATGTCGGCCGCGTGTGCGGCGAAGAAGGCGCGAACGGATTCGAGGCTCATCTCCAGCAATTTCCGTCTGGCGTCGCCGTGGCGGCCGGCAAGTCCACTACGTGGCCGAAAAAACGAAGCCCGCCAGGGCGACCCATGGCGAGCTCGTGGAATAAAAGCATGACACGTCACTACGACACGGATCGCCTTTTGGCAGGCAACACGGCTTCGTCAAACAGAGCGCTTTCCGGAAGTTGAAGCGCGGAGGCAATACGCCGACGTTTCGAGGGATCGGCATCCTTGCCGCTTTCAACGTCGGCAATCTCATAGGCTGCCAGCCCGCACGCCAGGGACAGCTCTTCGATGCTGTATCCACGGGCTTCCCGGGCGGTTCGGACGGCACTGCGTTCAGGCGTAACCGCGCTCGCCGCCAGTTCGGAATAAGGTTCGCGTTTTGCTATTTGGGGCATTGGCAACTCCGTGGGATGAAAGAGTTAGATCAAATCATGTTGTTGCCTGAGACGATCGGGAGAATGCCCGCTCGCCGGTGATTTGCCAAGCATCAAAGATAGCGTCACGGCATCGTGAACCGACGCCGGAATGGATGGCGGATGCCGGCGAGCTGACATCTGGCCGGATCCTCAGCAGACACAGTTCGGAAACAAAATTCTACAGGCCGGAGAAACTGCCGAAAAACTCCAAGGCGATAGTCCCAACCGCAGCGCTCGAGTCACCGACCTGAATCAGTGACGCTCAAATTCCGCCTGCGCAAAAAGGAAACGATGTCATGAAGAAGCCTCTTCTCTCCGCTCTTGGACTTGCAATCGCACTTGCCCTCTCGATGCCGATCATCGGCGCAAGCAGCGCGAATGCGACGACGATGCACACCATCGTCAAGAAGCATCACCGCCATCACTACCATCACCGCGTCCACCACTACCGCCACCATCACAAGAAGGTTGTCGCGAAGAAGTACTGAAAACACCCTCGGGCGAACAACCCGCAGTCAGCCGTTCTGGTCCTGGATCAAGGGCGGCGCGCTTGCCGGGTTTGCCGTGTCGGCGAAAAATGGCGGCGGTCCGCTGACCACCGCCATTTGCTTTTCTTAACGTGCCGACCTTGAACGCGCTCGCGGCGCGTTTTGCTGTCGGCCGCCGAGGAATAGACTGGCGACGAGCCCGACCAGAACCAGCCCGACAGCGGCCGCCGTCGCCGGGTGATCTCGGGCGGTCTTCTCGATCGCCCGGCCTTGCCTTCTGATTGCCGGCAAGGCGTTGCCGAGCCGCTCAGTGATATCCGAATAGTAATCCGACGCGGTATCGCGCCCGTCTTCGTAAAAGGCGCCGCCCTGCTTCAACACGGCTTTCTTCAAGGTGGCCAGTTCCCTGGCCAAGGCCGCGACCTGCTTGTTGAGATCGGTGTCGGAGATGCTCGAAAGCGATGCCATGACGTGCTTCCTTCATCTGCAGAAGGAAGCCTAACGCATGACCCTGAAGACCGTTCCGGTCAACCCGGCGGGCTCTAGCGAACCTGATCGAGCAGGCGCTTGCATTCCAGGAGGTCGAACAGCGCCTCCTGCAGCAACGCGCGATTGTCACGGGAAAGTTTTGACGTGTCCGGCGGAACCGGACCTTCCTCGTCGGTCTTGCCCATACCGAAAAAACGACGGCTGGGTTTCACCCTCGGCTGGCCAACCAGCATTTCGTCGTCCGGGCCGCGCGGCTGCGCCGCTTGCGTCAGCGGTACCGTGTCGGCCTGTCGGCGCTGCGAGATCGCCTCGACCGCCGCCATGTCGCCACTGCCGACGGCGATCAGAAACTGGTTGCCGTTCTCGCGCAACAGCTTCTGCACGCCCTTGATCGTATAGCCCTGGTCGTAGAGCATATGACGAATACCCTTGATCAGTTCGACGTCCTGCGGACGGTAGTAGCGGCGGCCGCCGCCGCGCTTCATCGGCTTGATCTGGTTGAAACGCGTCTCCCAGAAACGCAGCACGTGCTGCGGCAAATCCAGATCCTCCGCGACCTCGCTGATGGTGCGGAAAGCATCAGGGCTCTTGTCCATGGACGAATCCTCACGCTAGAGCATGATCGCGAAAGGCGGGAACCGGGTTCGGGCGACATCACGCTTAACAAAGAGAGCAGCTTTCCGTCCCGGCGGAACGGATCACACCCAATACCGATCCGGCCTACCGAATCGCATCTTATTTCAGCGGTTTATGAAACAATATTCAAGCCCGGCGCAAAAGCCGGGTTCATTTTTCAACCGAAGCCTGGAGCATGATTCTTGGCAAAGGGGGATTGGGCGGCTACTTGCTGCCCTTGGCTTTGCTGTTTTGATGGGAGCGCAGGATACGGTTCTTCAGTACGTTCGACGACTTGAAGGTCATCACCCGGCGCGGCAGGATCGGCACTTCCTCACCGGTCTTGGGATTGCGCCCGATGCGCTCGTTCTTGGAGCGGACGTGGAAAGTCGCGAAGGACGACAGCTTCACCGTCTCGCCGCGAACGATCGCCTCGCAGATCTCATTCAGCACCGCCTCGACAAGCTCGGCCGATTCAGTACGTGACAGCCCAACCTTGCGGTAAACGGCTTCGGCGAGGTCGGCGCGCGTAAGTGTCTTTCCCCCCATACGAACCGTCCCATCAGCTCAAAAACATAAATCGATACAAGCAACGGCAGAACCTAAGTAATTGATCCGTCAAGGTCAAGGACCCGAACCCGATAGTTCGGCACTTACCAGCGGAGCAGGACGGCACCCCAGGTGAAGCCGCCGCCCATCGCCTCGAGCAGTACCAGGTCACCCTTTCTGATGCGACCGTCGGCGACGGCTGCGGACAGTGCCAGCGGCACGGAAGCCGCCGAGGTATTACCGTGCAAATCGACGGTCACCACCACCTTCCGCTCCTCTATCCCGAGCTTTTTGGCCGAAGCGTCAATAATTCGTTTATTGGCTTGATGCGGCACGAACCAGTCGAGATCGGCGGCGCCGATGCCGGCCTGTGCGAACGTCGCCTCGATGACGTCGGTGATCATGCCGACCGCATGCTTGAACACTTCGCGGCCTTCCATCCTGAGGTGCCCGACCGTTCCGGTGGTCGACGGCCCACCGTCGACAAAAAGCTTGTCCTTGTGGATGCCGTCGGAGCGCAGGCTGGCCGCCAGAACGCCTCGGTCGGCGATGCCGCCTGCCCCCGTGCCTGCTTCCAGCACCATCGCGCCGGCGCCGTCGCCGAACAAAACGCAGGTCGAGCGGTCGTTCCAGTCGAGAATACGCGAAAATGTTTCCGAGCCGATCACCAGTACCCGTCTGGCCAAGCCGCCGCGGATATAGAGGTCGGCGGTCGTCACTGCATAGACGAAGCCGGAGCAGACCGCCTGCAGGTCGAAGGCAAAACCGTGGTGCATGCCGAGCCGGTTCTGGATCTCGACCGCGGTCGCGGGAAAGGTGTTGTTCGGCGTCGAGGTCGCCAGCACGATCAGGTCGATATCGTCAGCCGTCAGGCCGGCGCTGTCGAGGGCCGCGCGCGCTGCCGCCTCGCCCAGCGAGGCCGTCGTCTCGTCGTCGGCCGCAATGTGGCGCTGGCGAATGCCGGTGCGCTGGACGATCCACTCGTCCGACGTCTCGACCATGCCTTCGAAATCGGCATTCTTCATAATGCGGCGGGGCAGCGCGGCGCCCGTGCCACGCACGACGGATCTGATCAATGCTCTTTCCTATTCCTTTGCGTCGATGACGACGTCGGATTTCCGGATTGTCTGGGCATTCGGATTGCGGGCATGGAACAGGTCGAGATCGGCTTCGATGCGGTCAAGCAGATTGTTGCGCACCATGTCGTAGCCAAGCTCGATCGCCGCCGCGAAGCCATCCGAATCAGCCCCGCCATGGCTCTTCACCACGATGCCGTTCAATCCGAGGAAGACGCCGCCATTGGAGCGGCCGACATCCATCTTCTCGCGCAGGCGATCGAAGGCGGTCTTGGCGAAGATATAGCCGATCCTGGCCATCAGCGTCCGGTTCATCGCCGCGCGCAGATAGCCGGCGATCTGCCTAACGGTGCCTTCCGCCGTCTTCAGCGCGATGTTGCCGGCAAATCCCTCGGTAACGACGACGTCGACACTGCCCTTGCCGATGTCGTCACCCTCGACAAAGCCATGGTAGTTCATCGAGGCCATGTTGGCCTCGCGCAACATACGACCCGCCTCCTTGACCTCTTCCTGACCCTTGATCTCCTCGACGCCGACATTGAGCAGCCCGACGCTCGGCCGTTCGATGCCGAAAACCGAGCGCGCCATGCCGGTGCCCAGAATGGCAAAGTCAACCAGTTGATGCGCATCCGCGCCAATGGTGGCGCCGACGTCCAGCACCACGCTCTCGCCGCGCAATGTCGGCCAGAGCGCCGCGATTGCCGGGCGATCGATGGTCGCCATGGTGCGAAGGCAGAATCTGGACATTGCCATCAGCGCGCCGGTATTGCCGGCCGAGATGCAGGCGTCGGCAGTGCCTGCCTTGACCGCCTCGACGGCCTTCCACATCGATGACTTCCAG
Organism: Mesorhizobium sp. M1227; assembly: GCF_040318315.1. Lineage (NCBI taxonomy): Bacteria > Pseudomonadati > Pseudomonadota > Alphaproteobacteria > Hyphomicrobiales > Phyllobacteriaceae > Mesorhizobium > Mesorhizobium sp. M1227. The sequence goes on along the minus strand of NZ_JAMYLZ010000002.1, from coordinate 213,607 downwards.
CGGCCATGGCGCAGCGCCTGGCTCGGCTTGTCGTCCATCCGCACTGCGATCTCGCAGTGCACGAACTCACTCACTTCCGCCAGCTTGGGGAATTTGGCGAGTTCGGGCCGTACCACTTCTTCGCGCCCATAAATGACGAAGCGTATATCCGGACGGCGGGTGGCGACAGTCATGAGCGCCGGGATCACCACGCTTGGCCCGTGATCGCCGCCCATGGCATCGATGGAAATCCTGATCACGCGGTGTTCATCTCACGGTTGATTGGCCAGCGGGCTTGCCAAGGTGCGGGGCTCGCGAAGGTTCGGCGAAAATAACGGTTTTGGGCTGCCGCACAACCAACTTTTCTCAAATTGGGTCAGCCATCAGGATTTTCCCAACAGTGATCTGAGCTTTTGCTGGAATTCATTCTCCACAGGCTCGGCATCGCCGGCGGCCTCCAGCGATACACCCGGCTTGCGCGGATATGGATCGATCGCCAAGCCAAAGAACTGCTCGGCAAGCGCCCCGACGTCGATCGCATCGCCGGAAAAGGTTTCCGGGCTGTCCGGGCCTTCGGCGTCGAGCAGGATCTCACCGCCGCCGTCGAAACCTTGCCGCCCGAGCTTGGATTGCTCCGGCAGGAACAGCGCTTCGACCGGCTCGTCGATATGCGCCTCGACCGGGTCGAGGGTGACGATGCAGGCCTGCGTTATATCGGCCTCAACATGGCCGCTGACTTTCACCCCGTTGCGTTTCCAGGGCTCGACCAGGAGTTCGGCGCGATAGTTCTCGACCGAAAGCAGCTCGTGCTCGACGGCCAGCAGGGCGCGCTGGCCAGCGTCGGCATCGATCACCACCGGCAGCCCCTTTTGCGGCAGCCGGGCGACATTTGCCAGGAATGACACTGGGCTGTGGGTATCAGGGTATTTCATCTTCGCCTCCACTTCGCCACCTTCATCGGCCTGCCGTCGCTCAAGCGTTGGCCACGGGAAATGACACCGTTCCGGAAACGATCGATTCGGTCGGCTGTTCCGCGAGTTGCCTTGATGCATCGGCGGCATAGAGTGCCAGTTGCGACGCTTGCGGCCAGGCGCCGGCATCCGGCCTGACATTGCGGGCAAGGGCGACGGCGAGTGCATCATGGTCATTTCTTTGCAGCGCATCATCATAGGCGGCGGTACGGCCATAGAACATTTTCGCCAGTTTCCGCATTCGCTTCGGCACGCCGACGTCGCCAATGCCCAATTCACGCAACGAATGTTCGACATCCATGAAGAACTCGTCGATCAGCACCTGCGCAACCTCTGCCGCAGCACCGCCCTCGCCTCGCAACCGGTGCTGAAACAGGAACATGTGCAACGACAGCATCTCGAAGCGGCCGAGCGGCGTGTCCGGTACGTTCCAGGCGGAATAAAACACCGTTTGCCGCGCCGCCGCCACGATTTGTGCGTAAAGCGCCTCGGTGATGGCGCGGTTGGCATGTCGTTCGCGGCCAAAGAGGCGCTGGAACATTTGAGGGTGGTCTCCCGGGACCGTTTGTTGAAGTGGCCTTGTTGCATCGGCAAGCAAGCTGGTTTACCGGTTTTGCGGCCCAGCGCAAGTTGCGGCCAGCTTATGGAGTTGTAGTTGCGCGCGCTGAAATTCAAGTCGACTTTCCTGCCCAAGCCCGGCGGTGCGGTTTCGCTGCTGGTGATCGCTGCGGCACTTTCCGCCTGCAATTCGTCCAAGATGATCGGCGATCTCAATCCGAGCGAGACGCTGACGCAAGGCTACGTCATAGACCAGCAGGCGATCGACCTGGTGCCGGTCGGCTCAAGCCGCGAACAGGTGCTGCTGGCGCTCGGCACTCCCTCGACGAAGGCGACCTTCGATAACGAGGCCTTTTATTACATTTCGCAGACGCGCAAGCGCTATGTCGCCTTCGACAAGCCGCGGCTGGTCGACCAGCATGTGCTGGCGGTCTATTTTGGCGATGACGGGCGCGTCACCCAGATCGCCAATTACGGCTTGAAAGACGGCAAGGTGTTCGACTTCATCTCGCGCACCACGCCGACCGGCGGCAAGGACCAGAACTTCCTCAGCCAGATCATCAGTGGCGCCAGCAAGCTGGCGCCTGGTATTCCCGGCGCCAGCGGCGGCAGCACGCTCGGCGGCAGCTGATCCACCCGAGGGTGTCGGCTTCCTTCCATTCCTTTCGCTTCCCTGTAAGCGGCATATCTCAGGCAATGAAGAACCCGCGGGAGCGATCCCGCGGGTTTTGTTTTAAGGCCATAGCGGCCGAGCTTAGCCGTGCGCGAGAACGGCCAGCAACAGCAGCGCGACGATGTTGGTGATCTTGATCGCCGGGTTGACCGCTGGGCCGGCAGTATCCTTGTAGGGATCGCCGACCGTGTCGCCGGTCACCGAAGCCTTGTGCGCTTCGGAGCCCTTGATGTGCTTGAGGCCGTCCTTGTCGACGAAACCATCTTCGAACGACTTCTTGGCGTTGTCCCAGGCGCCGCCGCCGGAGGTCATCGAGATGGCGACGAACAGGCCGTTGACGATGACGCCGAGCAGCGAGGCGCCGAGCGCGGCAAAGGCGGATGCCTTCGAACCGGAGATCAGGAGGACGCCGAAATAGACCACCAGCGGCGCCAGCACCGGCAGCAATGACGGAACGATCATCTCCCGGATCGCTGCCTTGGTCAGAAGGTCGACGGCTCGCGCATAGTTCGGCTTCGAGGTGCCTGCCATGATGCCCGGATCCTCCCGGAACTGCTTGCGCACCTCCTGGACGATAGCACCCGCGGCGCGGCCGACGGCGGTCATGGCGATGCCGCCGAACAGATACGGGATCAGGCCACCGAAGATCAGGCCGGCGACGACGTAAGGATTGGAGAGGTCGAAGGAGACGTCGCCCATACCCTGGAAGTAGGGGTATTTGTCGCCATTGGCGGCAAAGAACTTCAGGTCGTTAGAGTAGGCCGCGAACAGCACCAGCGCGCCGAGGCCGGCCGAACCGATGGCGTAGCCCTTGGTTACCGCCTTGGTGGTGTTGCCGACAGCGTCGAGCGCGTCGGTTGACTGGCGCACTTCCTTGGGCAGGCCGGCCATTTCGGCAATGCCGCCGGCATTGTCGGTGACCGGGCCGAAGGCATCGAGCGCGACGATCATGCCGGCGAGGCCAAGCATCGTCGTCACCGCGATCGCCGTGCCGTAGAGGCCGGCGAGCTGGTATGTCGAGATGATGCCGCCGACGATGACGATCGCCGGTAACGCCGTCGCTTCCAGCGAGACCGCGAGGCCCTGGATGACATTGGTGCCGTGACCGGTGACCGAGGCCTGGGCGATGGAGTTCACCGGACGCTTGTTGGTGCCGGTATAATATTCGGTGATCACCACGATGAGTCCGGTCACCGCAAGGCCGACAAGGCCGCAGATGAACAGGTTCGTGCCGGTGATGGTCATGCCGGCGACGGTGCCGATCTCACCCCAGCCGATGCATGCCGAGGTGGCCACGGCAAGGCCGACAATTGACAGCAGGCCGGTGACGATCAGGCCCTTGTAGAGCGCGCCCATGATCGAGCCGCTGGAACCGAGCTTGACGAAGAAAGTGCCGACGATCGAGGTGAGAATGCAGGCGCCGCAGATGGCCAGCGGATAGAGCATGGCCGCGCCGAGAACGTCGGTGCCACCGAAGAAGATGGCGGCGAGGACCATGGTGGCGACCACGGTCACCGCATAGGTCTCGAACAGGTCGGCGGCCATGCCGGCGCAATCGCCGACATTGTCGCCGACGTTGTCGGCAATGGTGGCCGGATTGCGTGGATCGTCCTCGGGAATGCCGGCTTCAACCTTGCCGACAAGATCGCCGCCGACGTCGGCGCCCTTGGTGAAGATGCCGCCGCCGAGACGGGCGAAGATCGAGATCAGCGAGGCGCCGAAGCCGAGCGAAACAAGCGAGTCGATGACGACGCGATCGTTTGGCTGCAGACCCATGAACTGGGTCAGGATCAGGTAGTAGATCGAGACGCCGAGCAGGGCCAGGCCAGCAACCAGCATGCCAGTGATGGCGCCCGACTTGAAGGCGATCTCGAGGCCGGCAGCGAGGCTGTTGGAAGCCGCCTGCGCGGTACGCACATTAGCGCGCACCGAGACGTGCATGCCGATGAAGCCAGCGGCACCCGATAGAACGGCGCCGATCAGGAAGCCGATGGCGGCGGTGATCGAAAGCAGCCACCAGGCAAGCAGCAGGACCACGACGCCGACGATGGCGATGGTGGTGTACTGGCGCGCCAGATAAGCCTGAGCGCCTTCGCGGATGGCCGCGGAAATTTCCTGCATGCGTGCATTGCCCTGATCGGCCGCGAGGACCGAACGTGTCGCCCAGATGGCGTAAAGGACTGAAAGCAGACCGCAGGCGATGACAGCTGAAATTATGGTCATTGCCGAATTTTCCTCGATTGGTGGCCCAAAAGAACCCCTCCCCGGGCCGTTGAGACAGGGGACGAATTTTCCGCAACCGGAATCCGTCCCTTCGCAGCGGCTTATGCGAAACAGGGCTCGGAACGTCAAGATATTGTTCCGTTCCTGTCCGGCTTTCGCCCAAAAGATCCCGGGTTTCGCCCAAAAGGCTGGACGGCAGCGCCTGTCGACACTGCCATCCGGTTAGATCGGTTGAAATCGGCGAACAGTGGTCAGGCTTTACGCGGGTCGCCGTCCGGCTGGACGACGAAGACCAGCACCAGCAGCATGGTGATGTAGAATTTGAACGCCGCCTCCTGACCATTCCAAGTCGAAGACTGCCACATGGCGAACCACTCGCCGCCAACGACCATGAAGCCGAAATACCAAACGAGGAAGCCCATTGTGGCGGCAATGATGGCGAACTTCTTGGCATCGTTGAAAGCCTGTCCGCTGGCGTTGCGCGCCTGCCAGAGTTGCCAGGCGGCGATTAGGTAAAGCAGGCAGGTCAGCGCCTCGCCAATGATGATCAGCCAGTAGCCAGCCGTCCACAGCGACGGGTTGGTGATCGAGCGGTACATCAGTGCATTGCCGGGAAAGGTCGTGTCCATGCTCAGCACATGCTGGACAAAGGCGAAGTTTGAGCCGTAATCGGTGATGTTGCCGAAGGCGACGAGGAAGGCGAAAGCCGCCAGACACAAACACATGACGATCTTGGAGAAACGCGCGGTCATGGCAAGAACTCCTGCTGAAAGATCGGGGCATCGCACTCATCAATCGCCGAGTCCCGAAGATCGCGCAACGGGTGGGCCAGTGATCATCGTGCTCACAGCCATCGCGAGACATTATGCCGGCAAGCAAGACATTGCCGAGACTGTCGAAGCCCTCGATCTCGACAGTGATTGCGCGGTGGGCGACTTGGTCTCTGTGGTTAGAGCCGACACACAGCACGATTTCGCCATCATCCGCCGCCGCTGGATCACCGGCGAGACTGGCACAACGCTGGAACTGACGCTCGATCATCCGACGCGGTCGACCGGCCACTGAAAAAAGAGCGAACTTCGCCCCGAGACGCTACTCGGGCTCGCGTCCCATGCGCCGGGCGGTGTAGCGCTCGACCGCCGACAGCCCGTCATAGATCAGCACGGCAAGGGCGGCGACGATCAGGCCACCCTGCAGGATGAAGGCGAGGTTGTTCGACAGCAGGCCTGCGATGATCACCTCGCCCAGTGTCCTCGCCGCTACCGTCGAGCCGATGGTCGCGGTGGCGAGGCTGATCACCACCGACAGCCGGATACCACCGAGAATGATCGGCGCGCTGAGCGGCAGCTCGACCTTGACCAGTCTTTGCCAGCCGGTCATGCCGGCGCCACGCGCCGCCTCGACTACGTTGGCCGGCAGCGTCGTCAGGCCGGTCAGCGCATTCTCGAAGATCGGCAGCAGTCCGTAGAGAAACAGCGCAATCAGCGTCGGCTTTTCGCCGAAGCCGACGGCCGGCACGGCAAGCGCCAGCACCGCCACCGGCGGAAAGGTCTGGCCGATATTGACCAGGCTGCGCGACAGCGGCAGGAATTCGGCGCCGGCTGGCCTGGTGACCAGAATGGCGAGCGCGACCGCAACGACCGTCGCGGCAACGGTCGCGATCAGCACGGTCCGCAGATGCAGCAGCGTCAACGTCAAAAGGCTGCCCTGATTGTAGATTACCGGCGCGTTGTTCTCTGTCAGCGGCTTCAGCAGCGGTTCGAACCAGCCGGGATTGGTGACGAAGGCAATAAGCACCACCACCAGGGCAAGCCTGAGCAGCAAGGGAGGCCAGGCTTTCATGCAGGCCTCGCCGCGCGCTTAACCAGCCCGTCCACAGTGACGCGGCCAAGCGGCTTGCCGTCGGCATCTTTCACCGGAAGTGCCGGGCGGCCCGACCACAGGAGTTCGGCGAGCGCGTCGCGTTGGCTGGCGTCACCGGGGATCGCCTCGCCTTCGGCCGTGCCTTTTTCCACCGCGTCGCGCACCCGGCCAAGCGACAACAGCCGGAACGGTTTTTCACTGGCGCCAACCAGGGTCTCGACAAACGCGCTGGCCGGTTTCGCCAGTATCTCGGCCGGCGCGGCATATTGCACTACTTTGCCGCCATCCATCACCGCGATCTTGTCGCCCATGTGAACGGCCTCTTCCATGTCATGGGTGACGAGGATGATGGTGGTGCCGAAGCGTTTCTGGATCGCCAGCAGATCCTCCTGCGCCTTGTTGCGGATGATCGGATCGAGCGCGCCGAAGGGCTCATCCATCAACAGCACGTTGGGTTCCGCGGCAAGCGCCCGGGCGACGCCGACGCGCTGCTGCTGACCGCCGGAAAGCTCATGCGGATAGCGTGGCCCGTAGGCTTGCGGGTCGAGCTGGTATAGCGTCATCAGCTCGTCGACGCGGGCCTTGATGCGGTTGGCGTCCCAGCCGAGCAATACCGGCACAGTGGCGATGTTCTGCGCCACCGTGCGATGCGGAAACAGGCCGTGGCCCTGGATGGCATAGCCGATGCTGCGACGCAGCTCATAATCCGGGACCGAGCGGTTATCGACGCCGTCGAGCTTGATCACGCCCGATGTCGGCTCGACCAGCCGGTTGATCATGCGAAGCAGCGTCGTCTTGCCGGAGCCGGAGGTGCCGACGATGACGGCGATGCTGCGCGGCTCGATTACTATCGACACGTCGTCGACGACTGTCGTCTCGCCGTAGCGCTTGTTGATGCCTTCGATCTCGATCATGCCGTTTCAACCCTGCGCTTGCTGGCGCTCATTTCGATCACTGCATCGAGGATGATGGCAGCGGCGAAGGCCAGCACCACCGTGGGAACAGCACCGAGCAGCACCAGGTCCATCGCCGTCTGGCCGACCCCCTGGAATACGAACACGCCAAAGCCGCCGCCGCCGATCAACGCGGCAATTGTGGCGAGGCCGATATTCTGCACCAGCACGATGCGGATGCCGGTGAGGATCACCGGGAAAGCCAGCGGAAACTCGACGCCGAACAGCCGCTGGCGGTCGGTCATGCCCATGCCGCGCGCTGCGTCGTTGGCGGCACGCGGCACACCGGCGAGGCCGACCACGGTGTTGGCCACCACCGGCAGCAGCGAATAGAGGAACAGGGCGACGAAAGCCGGCGCCGTGCCGATGCCGCGAATACCGAGCGCGGCAGCTCCCGGCACATGCGAAGCGACCCAGCCGAGCGGTGCGATCAAGAGGCCGAACAGCGCGATCGAAGGAATGGTCTGGATGATGTTCAGCACGTTGAGCACGCCGGCCCGCAATTTCTCGACGCGATGGCAGAGGATGCCGAGCGGCAGGCCGATAATCACCGCAGCCGCCAGCGAACCCAGCGCCAGCGTCACGTGCTTGGAGCCTTCCGCCCAAAAACTATCAGCGCGATTGAAATATTCCTTGAGGATCGACAGGCTGTTCCAGCTTCCCGAGACGAGCAGCAGCCCGATCGCCGCGGCGGCGACAACAAGCACGCCGATGCGTGCCTGCGGCGACAGGTTCAGCCGCGTAAGCACGTCGGCGAGCAGAAGCGTGAAGGCGAAGATAAGCAGCCAAAAGCCCGAAGCCGGCGAGATACGGGCGAAGGTGTTGCCGGCGGGTGTCAGGAAACTGCCGGCGACGCCGATCAGCAGCGCCAGCGCTGCAAGCGCAACCACACTGGCGGCGAGGCGCAGAGCAAGCGGCGTTTTCAGCAGCGCAATGAGCGCCGCTGCGACGACAATCGCCATCAACAGCGGACCGACCGTCGCAGGCAAAGATTCGAGGATCGAGCGCGCCTCGCCGGGTACGATGCGATTGGCGCGGAAGGTGGCGAATGGCGCCGCAAAAGCCGCATAGGCCGATATCGCCGCGATGACCACGCCGAGCTTGTCGAACCGGATGCGCACGCCCTCCCCCATCGGCCGATCCGGCGCACCTCGAAAGCGGAGCGCCGGAATCGCCTTACTTCAGGAAGCCGTTCTTTTTCAAAAAGTCCTCGGCGACGCCCTTGACCGGCTCGCCGCCAACCTGCACGCGACCATTCAACTCCTGCAACGTGACGAGATCGAGCTTGGCGAACACCGGCTTCAGCAGCGTCTCGATCTCCGGATGCTCCTTCAGCACCGCCTCGCGGATGATCGGCGCCGGCTGGTAGACCGGCTGCACACCCTTGTCGTCCTCAAGCACGACGAGGCCGGAGGGCGCGATGCCGCCGTCGGTGCCATAGACCATGGCGGCGTTGGCGCCGTTGGTCTGGTTGGCTGCGGCGGCAATTGTCGCCGCCGTGTCGCCGCCCGACAGCGTGATCAACTGGTCTGGCTTCAGCGTGAAGCCATAGGTCTTCTGGAAAGCGGGCAGCGCGGCCGCCGAATTGACGAACTCGGCGGAGGCCGCCAGCACCACCTTGCCGCCGCCCGAGACATATTTGCCGAAGTCGGAAAGGGTGACGAGCTTATTGGTATCGGCGACCTCCTTGCGCAGGGCGATCGCCCAGGTATTGTTCGCCGGTGACGGTGACAGCCAGACGATCTTGTTGGCGTCGTAGTCGAGCTTCTTGGCAGTCTCGTAGGCCTTGGCGGCGTCTTTCCACACCGGATCATCGGCCTTCTCGAAGAAGAAGGCGGCGTTGCCGGTGTATTCCGGATAGATGTCTATCTCGCCGGCTGTAATCGCCTTGCGCACCACAGGTGTGCCGCCGAGTTGGATGCGGTCGGTGGTCTGGATATCGTTGGCGTTCAGCACCAGTTGGATGATATTGCCGAGCACGCCGCCCTCGGTGTCGATCTTCGACGACACCACCACCTGGGCACTCGCCGAGGCCAACGCAACTCCGAGCGCCAGTACAGCGCCGGCCAGAACCTTGATTGAAAACATCTCACAAATCCCTTGCTGTGAACCGGAATACGGCTGCCGCATATGAGCATGGCTTCGATGCCCCGTCGGGGTACACGGTTTCATAAGAAAGGGGATGGGCGCAATAATTTTGTTCGGATGCGAGTGACTCCGCCGTTGCCTCGTCCCGACAGCGTGACGTCAGCTGGCCGCGCGCAAGCCCGTCATCTTCAACACGCCCAGTGCCACGAAGCACAGCACGACGACCGGGAAAATCATCCAGTTCAACATCTCCCAGCCCCAGGCATTGTAGACCGCCCCCGACATCAGCGAGGCGAAGGCGACGGAGCCGAACAGGACGAAATCGTGAAACCCCTGGACCTTGCCTTTTTCGGATGACTGGTAGCTGTCGGCCACCATGGCGGTGGCACCGATGAAGCTGAAGTTCCAGCCAAGGCCGAGCAGGATCAGCGCCGTCCAGAACTGCCACAGTGCCAACCCTGACAGCGCCACTGTGGCGCAGCCAATCAGCAGCACCAGGCCGATCGCCACGATCCGCTCAGCGCCGAAGCGATAGATCAGCGACCCCGTGAAGAAGCTCGGCGCGAACATCGCCATCACATGCCAGGAAATGCCGAGCGTGGCGTCGTCGGTCGAAAGGCCGCAGCCGACCATGGCCAGCGGCGCGCCCGTCATGACGAAGCTCATCAGCGCGTAGCTGCCGACGGCGCAAAACAGCGCTGCGACGAAGCGCGGCCTGGTGACGATTTCCGAGAGCGGCCGGGCGTCGCTGTCGGCGATTTCCACCTTGTCGGTTGCCTTGGCCGGGATGCGCAACAAAGAGAGAATGGCGGCGCCGACCGCCGCCAGCACCAGGATGGACGCAAACGAGCCGGCAAACTTCACCGGCGAGAACAGGTCGCCGGTGAAGATGACGATCTGCGGTCCAAGGATGGCGGTGACGATGCCGCCGGCCAGCACGAAGGAGATGGCGCGCGCCTTGAATTCAGGCGGCGCATTGTCGGCGGCGGCAAAGCGGAACTGCTGGACGAAGGCGCCTCCGATGCCGATCACGGCCAAGCCGAAAGCGAATAGCCAGAAGCTGGCATGAAACAGCGCCAGCGTGGCGACCAGCCCGCCAAGCGCCGTGACCGCTGTGCCGGTCATGAAGCCGTCGCGCTGGCCGAGCCGGCGGATGATCGCCGCGGCCGGCAAGGAACCGAGCGCCACGCCGACATTGAAACCGGTGATCGGCGCGGTTGCCAGCGACTTGTCAGCATCGAGCAGGTACTGCCCCGCCAATCCGCCCATGGAAATGGCGATGGGTGCGGCCGAGCCGATGATCGCCTGCGAGGCTGCGAGGATGAAGGCGGTGCGACGCGCTTCCTTGCCCGCCCCAACGGCGACGATAGCAGTCATGAGGCGTCCTTGCCGCGGCCCTCGCCACGCACCCGGCGCGACACGCGATCAAGCACCGCATTGACCAGTTTCGGCTCGTCTTCCTCGTAAAATGCCTTGGCGATGTCGACATATTCGGAGACGATAACCGCCACCGGCACGTCCTCGCGCTGCATCAGCTCGTAGACGCCGGCGCGCAATATGGCGCGCAATGTGGAATCGAGCCTCGACAGAGGCCAGTCCTCGGTCAGCGCCTGTCGGATGACTGGATCGATGGTCTTCTGGTGCTCGACAACGCCGGCAAGAATGGCGCGAAACCATTGCGCGTCGGCCTCGCGATAGAGCGCGCCGTCGACTTCCTTGCCGAGCCTGAACGCCTCGTACTCGGCGGTGATCTCGAAGACGCCGCTGCCGGCGACATCCATCTGGTAGAGCGCCTGCACGGCGGCCAGACGGGCAGCACCGCGCTTGTTGGCGTGGCGCACCGTGGGCTGGCCGGGCGAAGCGGGTTCGCTCACGAGGGCGCTCCCAGCTGTTCCTTTAGAGCGATCATGGTCAGCGCCGCACGCGCCGCAAAGCCGCCCTTGTCGCCTTCCGAACGCCTGGCCCGTGTCCAGGCCTGTTCGTCGTTTTCGGTGGTCAGGATGCCGTTGCCGATGCAGACCGCATCCTGCACGGACAGGTCCATCAGGGCACGGCTGGATTCATTGGCGACGATATCGAAATGATAGGTGTCGCCGCGGACCACCGTGCCGAGGGCGACGAAGCCGTCATAGTTCGTCCCGCCTTCGGAGGCACCGTCGAGCGCGAAGGAAATCACCGCCGGGATTTCGAGCGAGCCCGGAACGGTGACGACATCGTATGTCGCGCCCGCTTCCTCGAGGGCCTTTGTCGCGCCTTCGAGCAACGCGTCGGCAAGGTCGTCGTGAAAGCGCGCCTCGATGACAAGAAGGTGGGCCTTCTTCTTCGGACGGATGAACGCTTTGCCGTGTTGGGATGTGCCTGCCATAGATGTCTCCGGGGATCGCCGGTGACTTAGGCCGAAGCCGGTTTGATCGCAAGCGGAAGATTGCCGAAGGAACTTTCAAGGCCAACTCGGCGGCGGTCGCATCAGGGAATGGGCTTTATGGACGAGCGCCTCAAAGCCCCTCTTTAGCCGCCTCCACCAGTCGCGCCGCATAGCGGGCCATGGTGTCGATCTCGAGATTGACGCGATCGCCGACCTGGCGTTCGCCCCAGGTGGTGACCGTCAGTGAGTGGTGGATCAACAGCACGTCGAAGCGGCTGCCTTCGACCTTGTTGACGGTCAGCGAAGTGCCGTCGAGTGCGACGGAGCCCTTGGGCGCGATGAATTTGGCCAGCTCTCGCGGTGCATCCAGGGTGAAGCGAACGGCGTCGCCTTCCTCCTTGCGCCCCACGATCTCGGCCATGCCGTCTACATGGCCTGAAACGATATGGCCGCCAAGCTCGTCGCCGATCTTCAGCGCCCGCTCCAGGTTGATGCGCGTGCCGGATTTCCAGCCCATCGCGGTCGTCAGCCTGAGTGCTTCTTCCCAGGCCTCGACCTCGAACCAGCGTGCGTTGGCGCCGTCTTCCGGCAATCCCGTCACCGTCAGGCAGACGCCGCCACAGGAAATCGAGGCACCGATGGCAATGGTCTGCGGATCGTAAGCGGTGTCGATACGCAAACCGACGCCTTCCCTGAGCGGCTTCACGGCAGCGACGGTGCCGACATCGGTGACGATTCCAGTGAACATTAGTTTGGCCCCGTGAACATCAGGTCGGTCCTAGATGTCTCTTATCCATTCCGCATATGTATCTTCGCCGAAACGCATGTTGCGCAATTTGCGAAATCCCGGCGGGATATTGTTGGCATCGATCGGCGATACAATGCCGCCCTCGCCGATCGCGTCCGGCCCCTGAAACAGCACGATACGATCGACCAGTTGTTCGTCGAGGAACGCCTTGGCCACCCTCGCGCCGCCCTCGACCAGGACGCTTGCCATGCCGAGCGCCGCCAGATCCTCGAGCAGTTCCGGCAGCGCAATATCGCCTTCATACGTCTCAGTACCGATGAAGCGAACGCCGGCACGTTCGAGCGCGGCGCGCCGGTGCGGATCGGCCTCGGCGCAGGCAGCGACATAGAGCGGCACACGATCGACGCCGGCGACCAGTTTCGAGGTCTCGGGTAGCCTGATCTGACGGTCGAGTACGATGCGCGCCGGCGAACGGCTCTCCAGTCCCGGAAGCCGAACCGTCAGCGCCGGATCGTCCTCCAGTGCCGTGCCGATGCCGATCAATATGCCATCGGCTCCGGCGCGCATCAGATAGACTTCGCGTCGGGCGATATCGCCGGTGATGGAGACCTGTCCCTCGCCTTTCACGCCGATCTTGTTGTCGCTCGAAAGCGCAAGTTTCAGGATCACTTCCGGGCGTTTTTTCAGAGATCGAATCAAATAGCCGGCCATCTGCTCCGCAGCCTCGGCCGCCAACACTTTTTCCACCACTTCGACGCCGGCGGCACGCAAGATTGCATAGCCCTTGCCGGAAACACGCGGGTCAGGATCGCTGGCAGCGCCGACCACACGCGCCACGCCGACACTGACCAGCGCATTGGCGCAAGGCGGCGTGCGGCCGTGATGGGCGCAGGGCTCCAGCGTTACATAGGCGGTGGCGCCGCGCGCCAGTTCGCCGGCCTCTGCCAAAGCCTCGGTCTCGGCATGCGGCCGGCCGCCGACGGCGGTGACGCCGCTGCCGACGATCATCGGCCCGTCGCCGTCATCGCGCACGATCAGCGTGCCGACGGAAGGGTTGGTCGAGGTCCGCCCGGCATTCTTGCGCGACAGCCTGAGGGCTGCCGCCATATAGCGGCGATCGAGGACCTCTTGTTCAGCCGTGCTGCGTCCGGACCCTGCCATGCTCAGCTGGCGTCCTCTTCGCTCTTCAGCTCTTCGCCCCTGGGCTCGTCGGCTTTGAGCTCGTCGCCTTTGAGTTCGCCCAACACGTCGTGGAAATCCTTGGCCTCGCGGAAATTGCGGTAGACGGAGGCAAAGCGCACATAGGCGACATCATCGAGCGACTTAAGCGCCTCCATGACCAGCCGGCCGACTTCCCCCGAGGCCACCTCGGTCTCGCCCGAGCTTTCGAGCTGGCGCACGATGCCGGTCACCGCCCGATCGATACGTTCCGGGTCGACATTGCGCTTGCGTACCGCGATCTCGACTGAGCGCAGCAACTTGTCGCGGTCGAACGGCACCTTGCGCCCAGACTTCTTCACCACGACGAGATCGCGCAATTGGACGCGCTCGAAAGTGGTGAAGCGGCCGCCGCAATCCGGGCAGACGCGCCGCCTGCGGATCGCTGCACCGTCTTCGGCAGGGCGCGAATCCTTCACCTGCGTATCTTCGGACTGACAGTAGGGACAGCGCATGGAGAGCCTTCGGTTCGCGATTCTCGTAGTGCGAACGGCTTAGAGGTTTTTGCCACGATGGCAAAGTATGGCCGATGACCGATCGCGCCTCAGAGATAGCGAGGCACGAGGAAAATTGCGAGAGCGGCAATCAGTTGGACGGCAATACGCCAATCAGGGAGCGACGTCGCCGGTCGGGAAGCCGCAGGACGTGCCGAGATAGCGATAGGCCTTGGTGAAGCCGTCCATCGATATCGTCGCGACCGGCTTGTCGGCGAAGCTGACATCGAGGGCGCTGGTACGGCGCATGGCACGCAGTATGGCAACCGTGGTCTCGGGTTTGTTGTCCATCATCCACTGTCCGTCGGCGATAATATGAAAACCAGCCTTGATCTTGTCGTTGACGTCGCGGAACACCGCCGGGATGTTGTCCCCCTTGGGCAAGTCACTGTTTCTCACGGCGATGATGAGGCTCGGATAGCCCTCGGGTGGCAGTACGTCGCCATTCGAGATGGCCAGCGTGAGGGTGCCACTGGTGCCGTTAGCGTCGAAAAAGACCGTCGAGGCGGCGCAGGTCTTGCGCACGTCCTCACCGGTGTTGACCTCGTCCACCGTGGTGGACCACCTGCCGAAAGTCTCTGTCTTGGGTGCTGCCGGCGTCGGCTCGGTCTGCGCCAACGCCGCGCCGAGTAGCTGAGAGGTGGCTAAGGTGAGCAAGGCAGCGCCAACACTGGTGAAACGGAAAATTCGCATCATCATCAAGCGTCTCCGAGATGCAGCCGTGGCCAGTTGATCGGCGCCGTCACAGTTGGGGGACCGACGCCCTGCGTCAACCAAGATACGGGTAAAGCGGAAAACGATCCGTCAATGCCGCCACTTTGGCCTTCACGGTTGCCTCGACGGCCGCATTGCCCTCGTCGGAATTGGCGACCTTCAGTCCATCCAGCACTTCGGCGATCAGCTTGCCGATCTCGCGGAACTCGGCCTGACCGAAGCCGCGCGTGGTGCCGGCCGGCGTGCCGAGCCGAACGCCCGATGTCACGAAAGGCTTTTCCGGATCGAAGGGGATGCCGTTCTTGTTGCAGGTGATGTTGGCGCGGCCAAGGGCAGCCTCGGCGCGCTTGCCGGTTGCGTTCTTGGGACGCAGGTCGACCAACATCAGATGGTTGTCGGTGCCGCCGGAGACGATGTCGAGACCGGTTTCCTGCAGACTGGAGGCCAGCGCCTTGGCATTGGCGACGACGCTCTCCGCATAGATCTTGAAGCTCGGCTTCAGCGCCTCGCCCAGAGCCACCGCCTTGGCGGCGATCACATGCATCAGCGGTCCACCCTGCAGGCCGGGGAAGACGGCCGAATTCATCTTCTTGGCAATATCCTCGTCGTTGCAAAGGATCATGCCGCCGCGCGGCCCGCGCAGCGATTTGTGCGTCGTGGTGGTGACCACATGGGCATGCGGCAGCGGCGACGGATGCATGCCGCCGGCGACCAGGCCGGCGATGTGGGCCATGTCGACCATCAGATAGGCACCGATCGAATCGGCGATCTCGCGAAAACGCTTCCAGTCCCAGACACGTGAATAGGCTGTGCCGCCGGCCAGGATCAATTTCGGCCTGGTCTCATGGGCGGTCTTCTCGATCGCATCCATGTCGAGCAGATGATCGTCCCGGCGTACGCCATAGGAGACGACCTTGAACCATTTGCCGCTCATATTGACCGGCGAGCCATGTGTCAGGTGTCCGCCGGAATTGAGGTCGAGGCCCATGAAGGTGTCGCCGGGCTGCAGCAACGCTAGGAACACCGCCTGGTTCATCTGGCTACCGGAATTCGGCTGGACGTTGGCGAAGTTGCAGCCGAACAGCTTTTTCGCGCGTTCGATGGCCAGTTCCTCGGCGACATCGACGAATTGGCAGCCGCCATAGTAGCGCTTGCCCGGATAGCCCTCGGCATATTTGTTGGTCATGATCGACCCCTGTGCCTCGAGCACGGCACGCGAGACGATATTTTCCGAGGCAATCAGCTCGATCTCGTGGCGCTGGCGGCCGAGTTCGTTGCGGATTGCGCCGAAAATCTCGGGGTCGGCATCGGCAAGCGTGGTTTCGAAAAAGGATTCGAATTTGTTCGACACTGCCGCTGCTGTTGCCATGGGCTGAAATCCTCAAGGTTCGGGGTCTGTCGCGCCATTAACACAGTTGCTTTCGGCCCGCCACGTTTGCAGCGCGAAATTTGCTGGCCGGATTGCGCCAGAGAGACTGGCAGCCTCTATTTCCTTGCCTGCCGGCCCTTCAGCAGGGCCTCGGTGAGCGTGATCTCGGTGAACAGCGCCTGCATCGTATGGTCGTTAATCTGGCCGCTGCGAAACATTGCGCGAACCGCTGCGCGTTCGGCCTCAATGCCCGCCAGCCTCAATTCGAGCTCCAGCCGTCCGGCCTCGCGGGCCTCGGCGCGCGCCTCGTCGGCCTCGTCGGAGGCAGCGATGCGGCGACGGTAGCCGGCGACGATGCTGTCGGCGGCGGCAAGCCGGGCGCCGGGTATTTCCCCTTCATCGCCGTCGGTCGCGCCGGCCATGCTCTCGATGCGGGCGATGGCGGCGTTGGCCGCGCCCACGCGCGCAAGACGCTCCTCGGCAGCGCCAGGATCCTCGCCCGGCTCGACCAGCCCCCGTGCCACCTTGGGCAAGGCAAGGCTGGCTATGAGCAATGAGCAGATGATGACGCCTGCGGCGAGGAAGATCACCACGTCGCGCGCCGGAAAGGGCGAACCATTCGGCATGGTGAGCGGCAGCGACAGGATGCCGGCCAGCGTGATGGCGCCGCGCACGCCGGCAACAGAGCCGGCGATCCGGACGCGCAGCCCGAACGGCTCGGCCTTCTGCTCGCGTAATCGCGCTGAGACGCGCGTCGCGATGTCGCCGACCCAGATCCACAGGAAGCGCAGCCCGATCAGGCATAGTGTCAGCGCGACCACCGTGGCGATTGGCTGGATGACCGGATAGCGGCTGCCGAGCTCAGGCGGCACGTTGCCGATGATGTCGGGAAGCTGCAACCCGAGCAGGATGAACAGCGCGCCGTTGAAGACGAAGGATAGCGTCGTCCACAGCGATACGGTCTGTATGCGCGCCGAGACGCCGAGAAAGCGGAAAATCCCGGAGCCGCCGGTGAGCACTCCGGCCGTGACCGCCGCCAGAATGCCCGAGGCGCCGACATTCTCGGCGCCGAGATAGGCGATGAACGGCAGCAGGACCATGACCAGCACCTGCGCCTCGGACGGCACGCCGCCGATACGGTTCAGCAATTGCAGCACCTTGGCGGCGACGAACAAGGCAGCCACGCCGGCCAGGATGCCGGCAGCGACGGCATAGAGGAAAGTCACGGATGCCGCGACGAAGGAGAAGCTGCCGGTCAAGGCAGCTGCCACCGCAAAGCGGAACATCACGAGGCCCGACGCATCGTTGAGCAGCGCCTCGCCCTCCAGGATGTGCATCAGCCGGGCCGGGACCAGGCTCTTGTCGACGATCGAGGAGACGGCCACCGCATCGGTGGGCGACAGCACCGCAGCAAGTGCGAAAGCGACGACGAGCGGGATGCTCGGGACAAGCCAGTGCAAAGCGTAGCCGAAGCCGACAATGGTGAAGAAGACCAGCCCGATGGCGAGGTCGAGGATCGGCCCGCGCAGCGCGATCAGTTCGCGCTTGGGCGCACCATAGGCGTCGCTGAACAGCAGCGGCGGGATGAACACCAGCAGGAACAGCTCGGGATCGATCTCGACATGCATTCCACGCACCGGCCAGGCGAGCGCTGCACCGATGGCGATCTGCAGTACCGGCAGCGGCACCCGCACCAGCCGGACCAGCGCGCCCGAAACGGCGACGAAGATGAGCACGACCAGAATGAAAATTGCGACATGCATGATGCGATTTCCGACTACAGCGCCGCGCGTTCTTTGCCGGCAATCAGTCCAGCAAAGCTTGCCGCGAAAGACCCCGGCAACGAAAAAGGCCGCCCTTCCGGCGGCCTTTTTGCAAATGAACTCAGCTGCTTAGAGCGCGGATGTGATCTGCAGCTCGTTGGCCCCGTCGAGGCCGTAAATGTCGTCACGGAACTGGACCACGCCCGGCCCTGTCGACCAGGCCGAGACGTAGAGAAAATAAACCGGCACCGGATTGGTGACCTGCACCGGCGTGTTCTCCCCGGTCTTGATCGCCGCCTCGAAATGCTGGCGATCCCAGCCCGGTGTGTCGCGCAGAATCCAGGTGACGAGGTCGCGCACGTTCTGAACCCGCACGCAGCCAGAGGAATCGAAGCGCATCAGCTTGCCGAACAGGCTCTGCTGCGGCGTGTCGTGCATGTAGACGCCGTCCGGGCTGGGAAAATTGATCTTGACTGAGGCCATCGCGTTGCCGGAACCGGGATCCTGGCGGAAGCGGTATTTGGCGGCATCATCGGTCGACCAGTCGACCGTCATTGGGTCGACCTCGCTGCCGTCCGGCGCAAACAGGCGGATATGGCTATCCTTGAGATAGTTGGGGTCCTTCCGCATCAACGGAATGATATCCTTGCGCACGATCGAGACCGGCGCGTTCCAGTACGGATTGACGATGATTTCGTTGATCTTGGAATTGACGATCGGCGTCTGGCGATCGATCTTGCCGACGATTGCGGTGTGGCGCAGCACAACGCGGTCGTTCTCGACAGCCTCGATCTGCGCCGCCGGGATGTCGACCAGAACATAGCGGTTGCCAAGCGTGCCGGCCCGCTCACGCAGCCGTTGCAGATTGGTCTGGAGCTGACCAAGCCGAACCGGCGCCGACACGTTCATTGCCGCGAAAGTATATTTGCCCGTGGTTCCGTCGGCCGGCAAGCCGTGACGCAACTGGAAGCGCTTGAGCGCCGAGTCGACGTACGAATCGAACGCTTCCGAGAGCCCGGCGCTCTGCGCCAGATCGCCCGATATCATCAAGCGCCTGCGCAGCGGCACCACATCGGGATCCTCGACGCCAAGCTGCAGCTTCTTGGTGTCTGGAACCTGTTCCCAGCCGCCTTGCGCGACGATATTCTGATACTGCATGATCGCCTGCTCGGTGAAGGACACCGTCTGCAGGCTGAAGATCGGCAGCGTCGAGGCAACCTTGCCGCCTTCGCTGGCATGCGCATCGAATTGGTCGTCCCAATTGCCGCGCGCCGAGGATTTCAGGATATCCCCGATCACATCCTGTGCACTGGCGCGGCCGGCGACCATTGCGGCTGCGAGCGCGGAGGCTCCTGAAAGGAAGAAACGGCGGCTGGTTCTCATGGACGTTCCAGACATTCTTGCTACAATTCAACCCACCGGGCGGTCTCGCCCGCACTCTAGAGTTGGCTTCTTAACAATTAGCCAACCATGGCCCGCATCACTTCGGTGTAAAACCACATGGGAAGTGACTTGAGCACAGGACAAATGCACGGCTTTGGCCCCAGCATCACCCGCATCTTCGGTTCCATTGGAATATGGCGGCAACGTGGCTGTTGCTCGAATTTGGATCGGCCGGCCTGACGAAACGGCAAGACCGGTGCTTTTCGGCACCGGCCTTTGGTCCACTCCGCGGCAGCACTTCCGTAGTCCAGCTTCAAATCTAGATGCGGCGGATGCGATTACATCCGGTAGGCGATGGTATCGTTCCAGAACCGATCCAGGCGCTGCAGGGCGCGGTTCATCTGCTTGAACTCCTCCGTGTTGATGCCGCCAACCTGCTCGATCGAACCGACATGGCGCTCGTAGAGGCCGGCGACGACTTCCGCCACCTCATTGCCCTTCGGCGTCAGCGAAACCCGCACCGAACGGCGGTCGATGCGCGAGCGCTGGTGGTTGATGAAGCCGAGATCGACCAGCTTCTTCAGATTGTAGGAGACGTTCGAGCCGAGATAGTAGCCACGCGAGCGCAGTTCGCCGGCGGTCAGCTCCGAATTGCCGATGTTGAACAGGAGCAGCGCCTGGATGGCGTTGATGTCGGAGCGACCGTTGCGGTCGAATTCGTCCTTGATCACATCAAGCAGACGGCGATGCAGCCGCTCGACCAGCTGCAGCGATTCCATGTACAGCGAACGGATCGCCTCGCGGCGGTCATCGGATACGTTGGCGGTCTTCGCCGCCGGACGCGAATTGATCATTGTCTTTGCCTCTCGTTTGTCGCCCGGTGATTTTTTGTTCTTCACCTTGACCGCGACACTATCGAATACTCATAAAATTCGACTTAAACGCCAAGGCTAACAAGAGCTTACCGGTAAGGGGTTTCGAAAGAGGCTTAACGGACGGTCACCCGAGCAAGGATAATTAACCTAAAGATTTAGCCAACGATCCTGGCCGGAATTGCTATCGCCGGGGTTGCCGCTTCTGGATCCAGATCACCACGCGGAACACTATGTAGAGCAGCGCCACCGCAAGGTGCGAGGCGACGATCAGCGGCCGGTGGCCGAACAACTCGGGGAAGCCAGCATACATGACGCACTCGGTCACCGCGCAGATGAACCAGATCACCGGCCCCCAGGACGCCAGCATCCACAGGCCGGCGGCAGCGAACGGAAAAAACACCGCCAGCACCACCGCCGCCACCTGCCAGTGTACCGGCATCAGGTCGAAGCGCCACAACGGGCCGGGGTAAAAGCCGATCAGCCGGATCCAGTACAAGATGCCGAACAGCAGACAGTAGCCGGCGATGACGCGCTGGAACCAGGCGAAGATGACCTCGATCGTCGAGGGCTGCAGCACCACGCGTCTCGAGGCGACCTCGCTCACAGCTTCAGTTCCCGTTCGCCGAGCGATGCGAAATAGGCGTCGACGTTGGCGGCGCTGACGTCATCGATACCTGCCGGCCGCCATTGCGGCGTCGAGCCTTTATCGATGATGGCGGCGCGGATACCTTCATAGAAGTCGTGCCCGGCAAGCATGCGGTTGAGGATACGGAACTCCATTTTCATGCACTCGTCCATCGACAACGTCTGCCCGGCGCTAATCTGGCGCCATGCAACATGCAGGCTGGTCGGTGAACGTGTGCGGATGGTGGCCAGCGTCTTTGCCGCGAACTCGTCGGCAGCGGCTGCCCGCTCCAGACTGGCGACGATATCGGCCAGCGACGGCTGCGCGAAATGCCGGGCGATGGCTTCCAGCGTCGGCCTGTCGGTCTCGCGCCTGGCCGGGACGAAGCAGCCGCGCAGCACCGATTCCGGGTCGCCGCTTTCCGCCAGACGGTCGAGGAAGCCGGCCTGGTCCTCCGCCTTGATCGTATGGGTGGCGAGGCCCGAGCACAAAGCATCGCCATAGCGGATGCGGTTGCCGGTCAGCGCCAGATACATGCCGAAGCTGCCGCCGAGATCCGGCAACAGATGGCTGGCGCCGACATCCGGGAAAAAGCCGATGCCGACCTCGGGCATGGCAAACTGGGCGTTTTCGGTCAGCACTCGCTGCGAACCATGGAAGGAGATACCTACGCCGCCGCCCATGACGATGCCGTCGATCACCGCGACATAGGGTTTCTTGAAGCGGGCGATGCGGGCGTTCAGCCGGTATTCATCGGCGAAGAAATCGACCGGAGGCCTTCCTGCGCGGCCGGCTTCGTAGATGTGGAGGATGTCGCCGCCCGCCGAAAATGCCCTGCCCTCGGCCTTGACGACGACAACGTCGACGCCGTCGTCGCGCTCCCAACTGCGCAGCGCCTTGTCCAGCGCCTTGACCATGCGGTGGGTTACGGCATTGAGCGCCTGCGGCCGCGTCAGCGTGACGACGCCAGCCCTGCCCAATCTTTCGAAGCGAATCTCGTCGCCTCCGCCAAAATCCATCGCCAGAGAATCCCTCCCCGCGCCCGCCGGGAGTGAAGTGCTAAAGCGTGGCGCATGGCCGCGTCAATGGCGGCGGCCAATCCGCTGCATGGTCGTCGGCGTCACCCAGTGCTAATGCTGGCGCTTTGAACCGGAAGGTTGAACCATGCCTTGGTTGCCGCGCCTTGCTGTTATGGTGGTCGGCCTGATCGCTGCGAACACTCCTCCCGTATCGGCCGAAACCGTCGACGAGCTCTATCAATCGCAGACCATCGTCACCGGCCAGGGCGAGGTCAACAGGCAGATCGGCTTCAAGGCCTGCCTCGATGCGGTGCTGGTTCGTGTGTCCGGCGATCAGCGGCTGCCGAAGAGAACTGAGATGGCGGCGCTGCGCGACAAGGCCGGCAGCTTCGTTGCCGAATTCCGCTATCGCGACCGTCTCGAAGGCATTCCAATCCATGACGAACAAGGCACCCATGACCGGCCGCATGATCTCACTTGTCTGTACAGGCCTGACGTTATCGATCCGGTGCTTGCCGCGCTTGGCAGCAAACCATGGCTTGGCGAGCGGCCACGCCTGGCAATTTTCCTGGCGGCGGAGCAAGGCACAAGGCAGTTCGTGCTGACCGCCGACGATGAGCGCGGGGCGGCGATGCGCGAATCCTTCGTCAATGCCACCGGTCCGCTGGTCATGCCGATTGTGTTTCCCGAAGCGTCACTGCTGTCGGCCTCGAAGCTTGACGACCAGGCCCTGCGTCATGCCGATATCACGACGCTGGACCAGCTTGCCAGGAAGGCCGGAGCCGACCAGGCGCTCGCCGGCAGTATCGTCTGGAGCGACAAGGAACTGGGCTGGATAGCCGACTGGCGGCTTGCCTTGAATGGCAAGAGCTACAATTGGCAAGTGCGCGGCGTCAGCTTCGACGAGGCATTCCGCGTCGCCATGCGGGGTGCTGCGCAGATCCTGTCGGGCAATGGCCAACCAGAATAGCGCCCGACAGGACCCTGGCACAATCGTGTCGCATTGGTCAGCAGCGGAGGCTCGTGGTAAAAGCCGCCCGATCCGGAGTTTTTGCGATGAACAAATTCACCCCTGCAAAGCCTGCCGGCGCGCGCAGCGTCGACGAGATCACCGGCAGCCGGCGTCTGCGGCGCATGCGCAAGGCCGATTGGTCGCGCCGCCTTGTCCAGGAGAACCGGCTCTCGGTCGACGATCTGATTTGGCCGATCTTCGTCGTCGACGGCAGACAAGTGCGCGAACCGATCGCCGCCATGCCCGGCGTGTTCCGCCTGTCGCTCGACCTCGCCGTCAAGGAGGCTGAGCGCGCGGCCAAGCTTGGCATTCCGGCGATCGCCACTTTCCCCAATGTGGAGCTCGGCCTGCGCGATCAGACCGGTTCGCACATCCTCGATCCGGAAAACATCATCAACCGCGCCACCCGCGCCATCAAGCGGGCGGTGCCGGAGATCGGCATCATCACCGACGCGGCGCTTGACCCGTTCACCTCGCATGGCCATGACGGCATCTTGCGCGAGGGCATTATCGTCAATGATGAAACGGTGGAGCAAGTGACGGCGGCGGCCGTCATCCAGGCGGCGGCGGGGGCCGACATCATTGCCCCCTCGGACATGATGGACGGCCGGATCGGTGCCATCCGCGATGCTCTCGACGCCAATGGATTTCAGGATGTGGCGATCATGTCCTATGCGACCAAGTTCGCATCCGCTTTTTACGGCCCCTACCGTGAGGCGGTCGGCACCGCCGGCCTGCTCAAGGGCGACAAGAAGACCTATTATATCGATCACGCCAATTCCGACGAAGCGGTGCGCGAGGCCGAGCAGGATCTGGCCGAGGGCGCCGACATGCTGATGGTCAAGCCCGGCCTGCCCTATCTCGACATCATCCGCCGGCTGAAAGTCGAGTTGCAGATGCCGACCTTTGCCTATCAGGTCTCGGGCGAATATTCGATGATCAAGGCCGCCGCCGCCAATGGCTGGATCGACGGCGAAAAGGCGATGCTGGAATCGCTGCTCGCCTTCAAGCGCGCCGGCTGCGACGGCATCCTGACCTACTTCGCGCCGGAAGTGGCGGCGATGCTCAAGGGGTGATGCGCCTTTGTAGCGTCTACATCGAGTAGTGTTCGTTCGTCCAAAGCGCGACATGGAACGCCGCAGGACATCGCTTCAAGTTTACGCTGCCCCTCGTTGCCCTGCCGGGCATTTCTCCCTGTAAAGTGGCAGGGAGAAAGACGCGTTCGTAAAAGATTTCACCAATCTCCAGCGTTGCAAAAACATCGACGTTGCGGCCAGCCCCTTCTCCCCGTCACTATAGAGGGAGAAGCTGCCGGCAGGCGGATGACGGGCGGCGCCGACATTGAGATTGGTTATTCCAACATGATTTGGAAGCGATTGCCCCGCCGGCGATTCAAAATACCGCTTGCAAAATGCAATCAGTTAAGCTACCCCGATAACTGCTTGCATGTCACAATTGGTTATCGAGGAGGCTCCCATGTCCAAGCTTCGCGTCAGCGCCTTCACCCTGTCGATCGACGGCTTCGGCGCCGGTCCCGACCAAGACCTGAAGAACCCGCTGGGTGTTGGCGGAGAAGCCCTGCACGAATGGATGTTCGGCACCCGCACCTTCCGCAAGATGGTCCTCGGCAAGGATGGCGGGACCACGGACACCGACGAGGCGTTCGCGGGACGCAGCTTCGAAAATGTCGGCGCATGGATCCTCGGCCGCAACATGTTTGGGCCGATCCGCGGCGAATGGCCGGATGACAGCTGGAAAGGCTGGTGGGGTGACAACCCACCCTACCACGTGCCGGTCTTCGTGCTCACGCACCATGCGCGTGATCCTATTGTCATGGAGGGCGGCACGACCTTCTATTTCGTGACCGACGGCATCCACCCAGCGCTGGAGAAGGCGAAGGCAGTGGCTGACGGTAAGGATATACGGCTGGGCGGCGGCGTTTCTACGATCCGGCAATATCTCAAGGAAAAGCTCATCGACGAAATGCATCTGGCGATCTCACCGGTCCTGCTAGGCGCCGGCGAGAGCCTTTTTGCCGGCATCGACATGCCCAAGCTCGGCTATCGCTGCAGCGAGCAGGTCGCGACGCCGAAGGCCACGCATGTCATCATCGAGCGCACCTAGCTTGTTGCAGGGGGCCGCCATGGAGCGGCGCCCTCCTCGCCGCTTTAGTCAGTACTTCTCCGGCACATACAGTTCGCGCGGCAGTACCTGGCGCTCGTATTCGGGATTGAAGACGCGCTTCGGCAGTGTGATCTCCTCGTGCGGCACCTCCTCATAGAGCATCTGCTTAAGGAGATGGTCGATGCAGTTCAGCCGTGCCCGTTTCTTCTTGTCGTTGCCCTCGACGATGAACCACGGGGCTTCCGGGATATTGGTGCGGGCGAACGTTTCTTCCTTGGCCTTGGTGTACTGCTCCCAGCGCACGCGCGACTGGAGGTCCATCGGCGACAGTTTCCATTGCTTCATCGGGTCATGGATGCGCATCAAAAAGCGCATCTGCTGCTCCTCGTCGGTGATCGAAAACCAGTATTTGACAAGCGTAATGCCCGAGCGGACCAGCATGCGTTCGAAATCCGGAACGTCGCGGAAGAACTCCTCGACCTGATCCGGCTGGGCAAAGCCCATTACCCGCTCGACGCCGGAGCGGTTGTACCAGGAGCGGTCGAACAGCACGATCTCGCCGCCGGCCGGCAGATGCGGAACGTAGCGCTGGAAATACCATTGCGACTTCTCGCGCTCGGTCGGCGCCGGAAGTGCTGCGACGCGGCAGATGCGCGGATTAAGCCTCTGGGTGATGCGCTTGATAACACCACCTTGCCCGCCGAGTCGCGGCCCTCGAAAACCACGACGAGCTTCTTCTTGTGATAGGCGACCCAGGACTGCAGCTTGATCAACTCGGATTGCAGCGTGATGAGATCGCGAAAATACTGCAGGCGGTCGATCGATGGCGGATGCGCATTCTTGTAGATCTTGGCGATCTCCATCGACAGCGCCGGCTCCGAGATTTCCAGCTCATAGTCTTCATCCAGCGTGTCGGCGAGTTCCGCTTCCAGCCAGTCCCTGGCCGGGGAATTCTGTTTTATCTCGGTCATTTACGCTGCTCCGCTTACAGGCCTTGCCGGCCGCTGTCAGGCGCTCTGCCGCCCGGCCCGGCGGCCGGAAATCGAAGCGCTGGACCGATGTTAGTGTAGGCCGGCAATGACGGTTCTATTGCAGCCACTACTGAGCTGGCTGTGCGTTTCAATCCGCAAGATGTGATCGAGCTTGCCCTGCGGAACGGGCGACAAGCGGAACGAATTATCCTACAAATAGCTGGTTCATTGAGGGCTGTCGTCTGCAACGCCCTTTCCCGATAAATTGTGAGGATACGACATGGAATACCGCACTCTCGGCCGTTCCGGGCTGAAGGTTTCAACGCTGACCATGGGCACCATGACGTTCGGCGGCGGCGGCGCGTTTTCGGCGGTCGGCAAGACCGACCTCGACGAGGCGCGCCGGATGATCGACCTTTGCATCGATGCCGGCGTCAATGTCATCGACACCGCCAACGTCTATTCGAACGGCGTGTCGGAAGAGATCATCGGCGAGGCGCTCGGCGGCAAGCGCAAGGGCGACGTGCTGATCGCCTCCAAGGCGCGCATGCGGATCGGCAAAGGCCCCAATGATGAAGGCCTGTCGCGCTACCATCTGATCCGCGAATGCGAGAGGAGCCTGAAGCGGCTCAGGACGGATGTCATCGACATCTATTTCCTGCACGAGTGGGATGGCCTGACACCGCTTGAGGAAACCATCACCGCGCTCGACACGCTGGTCGCGCAGGGCAAGGTCCGTTATGTCGGCTGCTCCAATTATTCCGGCTGGCAAGTGATGAAGGGGCTGGGGATCAGCGACCGTCATCACCAGCCGCGCTTCGTCACCCAGCAGATCCATTACACGTTGGAAGCGCGCGAGGCCGAGTATGAATTGTTGCCGATCTCGGTCGACCAGGGGCTCGGCGTGCTGGTCTGGAGCCCGCTTGCCGGCGGGTTGCTGTCCGGCAAATACCACCGTGACCAGCCGACCGCCCGCCAGCTCAGCGGCTGGTCGGAACCGCCGATCCGCGACGAGGACCGGCTGTGGCGGATCGTCGACACGCTGATCGATATCGGCAATAATCACGGCGTGTCGGCGGCGCAGGTGGCGCTTGCGTGGCTGCTCGGCCGGCCCGCTGTCAGTTCGCTGGTGATCGGCGGACGAACCGAAGCCCATTTCAAAGACAATATCGCCGCTGCAAGCCTTGTGCTTGCCGATGAGGAGCGCACACGGCTCGATGTGGTCAGCAGGCCGCCCGTGCTCTATCCCTACTGGCACCAGCAATTCACGGCAAAGGACCGGTTCGGGCCGGCCGATCTCGTTCTCGACCGCGACGGCGCCTGAAAAGCCGGGCTCTCCGGACTGCGCCGAGATATGGAGCCCGATCGTGCCTTGCGGTGTTGTGTTTGCGGTCCAATGCTCCTAGGCAAAGGCCAAGCACAACGAAAGGAAACGATATGGCACGAGCACCGAACTACGGTCAGGAACGCAAGGAACGCGACCGGCAGAAGGCTGCCAAGAAGGCGGAAAAGCAGGCTGCCAAGGTCGCAGCCAAGGAGCGATCGAAGCCCGAGGGCGAGAGCGAGTCCCAAACCAAAACCGAAACGGCAGAGTGATGATATCCGGGCTGCCAGGCGGGCCGGGCCTCGGTCAAATCCCGCTATGCCTCAGGCAGGCGCCTTGTCGCTGACGAAGACGTTCACTTCACGAGCGGCGGCAATGAAGGCCCGTCTTGCGTTCATGGCCGGCTTGTCGCCGGCCAGCGCATCATGACAGGCTTGCAACGCTTCGCGGTGCTTGGGGCTGCGCTTGCCGGGCCAATTGTTGAGGAGGTAGTCGGAAGCCTCGCGGGCCGTACGCAAGAGCTGATTGCTTCCCGCCGCGCCCTTGACGGTCACGGGTGTGTCAAATCGGTTGTTTTCCATCGCCGCTCTTACGCCATCGGCATTTGCGAAGCGAGACCGAAAGTAGCATTCTTCGCTCATCTGCTCTTTTCGTGATCAATGGCAGCCGATCCTCACTCAAGCGACGACGGCAAATCCACGGGCGCGCAGGCCGCGCCGGTCGTTGCGCAGCGAGGTCACCAGCCGGTCGCGGCTGCCGATGATATGGGCCGAAAGCAGGCGGGCGGCGGTATCGGCATCGCCGGCCCGCACCGCCGACAGAATGGCATGGTGTTCGGCCCAGGCGCGGCCGAGCGCTGCCTCGTCGCGAACCTCGAGCCAGCGGGCGCGCGACAGGCGCGTCATCGCATCGCGAACCGCTCTGAACAGGAACTCGTTGCCTGACAGGCGTGCCAGCTCGATATGAAAATCCCTGCCGACGCGATGCCATTCCTCGCGCGGCGTCTTGTCGTCGCAAGAATCGAGCATCGCCTCGATGATTTCGACGGCACTTCTGTCCTGCAAGGTGCAAGTCAGCCTGACTGCCGCGACCTCGACCGCCTCGCGATAGACGGCGATCTGCTCCAGCTCGGCAAGATTGATTGGCGAGACCGTCCAGCCGCGGCCGTCGCGGCAGATCAGGCCTTCGGTCTCGAGCCGCAGCAACGCAGCCCTGACCGGCGTGCGCGAGGCGCCGAAGCGGCTTTCGACCCAGCGCTCCGTCAGCCGCTCGCCGGGACCAATCTCGAGCCCGAGGATCATCTCGCGAAGCTGCTTTTCGACGTTCTGCATCTGCGACATTGGCGTTCCGTTCAGGTCATTCGTTCCGGCAATCGGGTCACTGGCCGGCGTTGGCCGATCACGCCGGCCTTTGTCGATCATGTTTGAGAGGCCCGCATTGACAGCGACGGGGCTTGCGTTCATGACAGATACCAGCTTGGTATCCCAAATTGGTATCCACAGCAAGTTCCATGCAAGCTGGCCGGACAGGACAGACATGCCGCAAGACGCCAACCGCGCCACGCACAACGTCCACTGGCGCCGCAATCTCGCCGTGTGTTTTGCCGGCTCGTTCAGCACGCTTGTAGCGATGACGCTGCTGTTGCCCTTCCTGCCGCTTTACGTCGAGCAGCTGGGCGCAGAGGGCCATGCGGCGATCGTGCAGTGGTCGGGCGTCGCCTACGGCGCCACCTTCCTTGCCGCCGCGCTGGTCGCGCCCCTGTGGGGGCGGCTAGGCGACCGTTACGGCCGCAAACTGATGCTGGTGCGCGCCAGTTTCGGCATGGCGCTGTGCATGTCGCTGACCGGCATGGTGCAGACTGTCTGGCAATTGGTGCTCTTGCGCCTGCTGATCGGCTTTGCCGGCGGCTATTCTTCGGGTTCGACCATCCTGGTTGCCATGCAGACGCCGAAGGATCGCTCCGGCTGGGCGCTGGGCGTGCTGTCGGCCGGTATCACCGCCGGTGCCCTGGTCGGTCCGCTGCTTGGCGGCGCGCTGCCGCCGCTGATTGGCATCCGCGCCACATTCCTGCTCGCCGGCGGCGTCATTTTCCTGGCTTTTCTGGCAACCACCTTGCTGATCAAGGAGGCGCCTCGCCCGGTTGCCGCCAAGCCCGCGTCAGAAGAAAAAGTGAAAGACAGCTGGTCGCAGATTCCCGACAAGCGCCCCGTCGTCGCCATGCTCGCGACCGGCATGCTGTTGAGTTTCGCCACCATGTCGATCGAGCCGATCATCACCGTCTATGTCCAGCAGCTCATCGAAGATCAGAGCCAGGTCACGCTGGTCTCCGGCATCGTCATGTCCGCGGCAGCGCTCGGCGCCATCCTGTCGGCGTCACGGCTCGGCAAGCTCGCCGACCGTATCGGCCACTGGAACGTGATCGTTGCCGCACTCGCCGTCTCGGCGCTGCTGCTGATCCCGCAGGCCTTCGTTACCCAGGGCTGGCAACTCGTCGTCCTGCGTTTCCTGATGGGCCTGGCGCTTGGCGGTCTTTTGCCCTGCATCACCAGCGTCATCCGCCACAATGTGCCCGACGGGGTCGGCGGCAATGTGCTTGGCTTGTCGATCTCGGCGCAATATGTCGGGCAGGTCGCCGGACCATTGCTCGGCGGCTTCGCCGGCGGCCATTTCGGTATGCGCTCGGTGTTTCTCGGCACATCCATTCTGATGGCGGGCGGAGCGGCCTATAACTGGCTGGTCCAGTCGCGCCGCGAGCGCGACATGCTGGCGGAAGCCGGCAAATCCTGACACGGTTCGCAGCACTATCTCAGGCGGTCGCTAGGAATCACGGAGGCGTGGACATGAGCACGGATGAACACGCGGCAGGCGGCCGCATTCTGGTTTTTGCCGGCGGCCTATGCGGCGCGGCTGGCGTGGCGCTTTCGGCGGCGGCGGCGCATCTCGGCGGCGCTTTCGTCGGTACGGCCGCATCCTTCCTGCTCTTGCATGCGCCGGTCTTCCTTGCCGTCGGGCTGCTCGGTGGCAATAGCATCCTGCGAACCGGAAGCCTCATCCTTCTCGTCGGGCTTCTGCTGTTCTCGGGAGATCTTTTGGCCCGCGACTTCCTTGGCTCGCGGCTGTTCCCGATGTCGGCGCCGATCGGCGGCACGTTGCTCATCGGCGGCTGGCTGATGATGGCCGCCTCGGCGCTGGTGCGGCCGCGCCCTTGACGCGGCAGCCAGGTTCGCCGGTTCTGTCAGTCTTGGCGACGTTCGGGCCGGACTTGGCCGTCGCGTTTGGCCGTTTTGACCACACGCCGCCGCTCCGGCCGTTCGGTGGCCGGCGATATGCCCCAATAATTGCGATAGATGTCTTCGAACAGATGCTTGATCGGGTGCATGGCTTAATCTCCTTTTTGAATCGATCCAATCAGCGGGCACAAAAAATAGGCCGCCGATCAGCTCCGCTTGCGTCCTACGAGGAAACGCAGGTCGCGAATCCACGGACCGGTCCTGTCGCGCCCCTTGCGGGCCTCCGCGCTCGAGCGGATGCTCCAGTCGTTCCGGTAAATGTCCTCGAACAGATAATTGACGGGGTGCATGGCACTCTCCTCTTGTATCGATCCAGTCTGCGGGCAAAACCGCTCTTGGATCGATTCAAGAATATGCGTCACAGCACAAATGTCAAGCAAAATTTGAATCGATCCAAGGAAGATGTTAGTAATCGGCACTACTGTCGGACAGGAGTCCTGGAGACGAACAAATGACATCACCCACCGAGGGCAGCAGGAGGCCCATCCGGCTGGCGGACATCGCCAAAGCCGCGGGCGTATCGCACGGCACTGCCTCCAATGCCTTCAGCCGTCCCGAAATCGTGCGCGAGGAAGTCCGCGAGCGGGTCAAGGCGGCGGCCGAGGCGCTGGGCTATGCCGGCCCGGATCCCAAGGGCCGGCTGCTGCGCGCCGGCAAGGTCAATGCAATCGGCGTCGCCACAACCGAGCCGCTGTCCTATTTCTTCGACGACCCGTTTGCCCGCGTGATGATGGCCGGCATCTCGGAAGCCTGCGACGCCACCGGCGCGGGGATAGCCCTCGTGTCGGCTGGCAACGAGGAAAAACTTGCCTGGAATATCCAGAGCGCCCTCGTGGACGGCTTCATCCTTTTCTGCATCGAGGGCGGTCCGCGTCTCGTTGAGCTGACGCGCGAACGAAAGCTCCCCTTCGTCGCGCTCGAGCTCGGCTCGCAGGACGAGACGGTCTCGGCGATCAGTATCGACAATGTTGCCGGCGGCCGGCTCGCGGCGCGCCATCTGGCGGAACTTGGACATCGCCGCTTCGCCGTGCTGTCGCTGGCCTTCGCCGACGACAGCACCGGTCTTGTCTCGCCCGAGCAGGTCCGGACCGCAGTCTATACCGGAACCCGTGACCGCCTCCTCGGCTATTTCGAAGAGCTTTCCCGGTTTGGTGTCGACACCGCCAAGGTGCCGGTCTACGAGACGGAAAACGATAAGGCGAGCACAAGGGCCGGTCTCGAAACCATCTTCGCCTCGGCGGAACCGCCGACCGCCATCCTGGCGATGTCGGACCGGATCGCGATGGTGGCATTGGAATGGCTCAACGCACGGGGCATCGCGGTTCCCCGCGATATTTCCGTCGTCGGCTTCGACGGCGTGCCTGAAGCCGCAACTTGCGAGCCTCCGCTCACCACCATCGCCCAGCCGATCGCCGAGATCGGCCGCCGGGCAGCGCGAAGAATCCTCGACTTCGACGGCACCGTGCGGCGAGAAACGCTCGACGTCGAACTTGTCGTCAGGGCATCTTCCGGACCGCCGCCAAGTACAGGCTGACTGGGGCAGATCGGCTCCAAATCTTACCTGTTGGCCGCCATGGGACCGATGCCAAAGGATGGACGGACAGGCGGCGCCTCATTGCGGACCGGCTTGCCCTTGCCGGACCAGCCGATAGCGGACAGCCATTCCAGATAGAAGGCGAGCGCGAAC
This sequence comes from Mesorhizobium sp. M1227, assembly GCF_040318315.1. Taxonomy (NCBI): domain Bacteria; kingdom Pseudomonadati; phylum Pseudomonadota; class Alphaproteobacteria; order Hyphomicrobiales; family Phyllobacteriaceae; genus Mesorhizobium; species Mesorhizobium sp. M1227. Next base: position 181,318 of record NZ_JAMYLZ010000002.1, on the reverse strand, counting down.
TGCATGGCGATGCCGGCGGCGAGCAGCAGACTGTCATAGGCAAAGCCGCCCGGGTTGACCAGCTTCATCACCTGCGCCGCCATGGCAATCACCGTGCCGGCAATGAAAACCGGCAGCGAGCGTTTGCCCAATATGGCGAGCGGATTGTCGCGGCCGGTGCGGAACAGGTTCGAGACGAAAGGCAAGGCGACAACCAGGTAGCTCATCGCCAGGATGTGCAGCAGTCGCGGCAACGACAGGAACGTCTTGTCGAAACCGGTCAGCACCACCGGCAGGTCGAGCCACGACACATGCCCCCACAGCGGGCTGTGCACCCAGACGAGCGCCGTCAGCACATAGGCGGCGGCCGCGCCGACCAGCCAGCGATTGACCGGGATGGTGCCGCCGCGCCGCACATGCAACACGCTGGCCATGCCGATATTGAACAGCAATTGCCATGACAGCGGATTGAGGAACCAGAAGCCGGGCTCCGGGTAGTTCGGCGGCGCGATCTGGTAGATTCCGGCAATCAGCCAAAGGGCTGCGGACACAGCAAGCGCCGCCAGTGGCCGGTAGCTGATGAACAGCAGGAAGACCGGCGCCATCAACAGCAGCGCCGCATAGACCGGCAGTATGTTGTTGTAACCGAGCTGATGGCCGAGCGTGACGATGCCGACCAGGACTTGTGGCGGGTTCCTGACGAGCGGCTCGATGTTGATCAGCGTCAGAAGGTCCGGCCGTTTCGCAAACACCGCCGCCGCGCAGAAGATGGCCATGACCACCATCGTCGTGACGATGTGGGTGACGTAGAGCACGCCGGCGCGGCGCCACATTTTCAGCGTTGCAATCAGCCGGTTTCCCGGCTGGAACTTAGTGCCGTAGGCGAGAGCGACGGACATGCCGGAGATCAGCACGAAGGCCTCGGCCGCATCGGAAAACCCGAAATTCTTGTAGGTCAGGGTTTCGAAAACGGTGCCCGGCACGTGGTCGATGAATATGGTCAGGAGGGCGAGAGCCCGGAACACGTCAATACGCGTATCGCGTTCCGGCGAAACTGGCATGGTCATCGATAAAAGGCCTTAAAGCTGGTTGTTTATGCCCGGCATGCGATCACTCGGGCGACCACCCGGCGCACACTGCTTCGATCCCCCCGCGGGGATTATATGGGCAAAGAAACGGACTGAAATGCGCCCGGTTCAATCAACTTTCGCGGAGCTTGAAAATATTCCGTTTTGAAGCCGGCAAATTAACGAAAGTAACGCGGAATCAAAAGGATGTGCCTATGGCCGAGCAAAGCCTCGAAGACGGTATTTTGCAGGAGAATTCAGGCTTTTTCTACCGGCTCCATCGATCCGCCAATTTACCCGGTGACTGGCTGTTCCTGTTGCATGGATCGGGTGTCGACGAGACGACCTTGCTGCCGCTTGGTCGGCAAATCGCGCCGCATGCGGCGCTGGTTACGGTCCGTGGCCGCATCCCTCAGGAGGACGGTTTCCGCTGGTTCACGCGAATCAACCCGACGCGATTCGAGCAGGCAAGTGTCCGCGCGGAGGCAGATGCGTTTGCAGGCTTCGTCGCCGGCGTCGCGAAGCGCCACAGCCTCGATCTCCGCCGCGCGACCTTTCTCGGCTATTCGAACGGCGCCAATTTGGTTTCAAGCGTCATGCTGCTGCATCCGGGCGTGATCGAGCGCGCTGCATTGCTGCGTCCGATGCCGGTGCTCGACGAGGTGCCGCCGGCCGACCTGTCGAAGGCGCGGGCTCTGATCGTTGCCGGCGCCGCCGACCTGACCTACGCGCCATTCGCGCCGGTGCTGGCCGCTGTACTGAACTCGCATGGCGCCAAGGTCGAAACCCACACCATTGCCTCCGGCCATGAAATTGGCGATCCGGACGCCGACATCGTCAGGCAATGGCTGGCGGATCCTGCGGTCGCCGTTGCAGCGTCGGATCGATGAGCCCCGAAGCTACCCTCGCCCCATGCGGTTCCAGGCGTCCAGCCCGGCGATCTTGTAGGCTTCGGCCAGCGTCGGATAGTTGAAGGTGTTGTTGACGAAGAAGTCGACGGTGCCGCCGAGATTGATGACCGCCTGGCCGATGTGGATGAGTTCGGTCGCGCCCTCGCCGACAATATGGGCGCCGAGCAGACGGCGTGTTTCGATCGAGAACAGAAGCTTCAGGAACCCGGTGTTGACGCCCATTATGTGGCCGCGCGATGTCTCGCGGAACCGCGCCACGCCGACCTCGTAGGCGGCACCACTCTCGCGCACCTGCTCCTCGGATTGCCCGACGGTGGAGATTTCCGGCACGGCGTAGATGCCGTAGGGAAAGGTTTCGGGCGGGGGCGGCAAGGGCACGCCGAAGGCATGGCAGGCGGCCACCCTGCCCTGCTCCATCGAGGTCGATGCCAGGCTCGGAAAGCCGATGACATCGCCGGCGGCATAGATGTTGGGCGCGCTGGTCTGGAAGGTCTGCGGATCGACCTTGATGCGGCCTCGCGAATCAGCCTCGATGCCGACGGCGTCGAGCCCTAAATTGCCGACATTGCCGGTGCGTCCCGCGGCATAAAGCACGATCTCGGAACGTATGGTGCGGCCGTCGGCCAGCGTCACCTCAGCATAGTCGGGTTTCGAGGCGATCTCCTTGACGGCACTGCCCAATCGGATGGTCATGCCGCGGTCGCGCATCTGATGGATGAAGTCGTCGACGATCTCGCGGTCGACGAAATCCAACATCGTGTTGCGCGGCTCGACCAGTGTCACCGGAACGTCGAGTGCCGAAAAGATTGTCGCATATTCGACGCCGATGACGCCGGCGCCGATCACCGTCAGCGTGCGCGGTAGCCGATCGAGCTCCAGCATCTCGTCGCTGTCGAAGATCCGTGTCTTGTCGAACGGCACGTCGCGCGGCCGGTGCGGCCGGGTGCCGACCGCGATCAGCGCATGGGCGAAGCCAACCTCGCTGTAGTCGCCGGTGTCGGTGGTCAGGCTGACCTTGTTGGGGCCCAGGAATTTTACCGCGGCGCGCGCACTCTTGACCGTGTTGCGCATGAACTGGTGCTGCAGCACCTCGACCTCATGGTCGAGCGTCTTGTGCAGGCGCTCGACCAGATCGCCGACCGAAATGTCCTGCTTGACGCGGTAGCCGCGTCCATAAAAGCCGCGCTCGCGCCAGCCGGAGAGGTTGAGCACCGTCTCGCGCAACGTCTTCGACGGTATAGTGCCGGTATGCACCGAAACGCCGCCGAGACGCCGGCCCCTGTCGACCACCAGCACCGACTTGCCGAGCTTGGCCGACTGCACCGCGGCGCGGCGCCCGGATGGGCCGCTGCCGATGACCAGCATGTCGTAGTCCATGTCGCCCCGTCCCCTCGGCTCGGCGCGCTTTGTGCGCCGCAGCAAACTAACGCTATCCGCGCCGTGAATTCAACAAGTCAGACGGCCCCAGGCGCTCTGTCGCCATCTACACGGCGGCGAAAGGCTCGATCTTGATTCCGCCGCGAACCTTCACCATTTCATCAATACGCGGCCCGTGCATTAACCCGGGTTCGATTACGAGGAAATGACATGAACGCTCGCGTTCTCGACGGCGAAATCATCACCAGCAGGCTCGAAGATGTCCGCTCTTATGAGGGCGTGCGCACGCGGCGCATTCTCGCTTTCGTCATCGACTATTTCATCGTCGCGCTGCTCACCATTCCATTCGCGATCCTGGTGTTCCTGTTCGGGCTGTTGACGCTCGGCCTCGGCTGGATGCTGTTTTCCATTCTCGTGCCGACCGTCGCCATCCTCTACATCTGGAACACGCTCGGCAGTAAAGACCAGGCCACCACCGGCATGAAGATGATGGGCATCCGGCTCGACCGACTCGACGGCAGCCGCATCGACGGGCTGACCGCCGTCGTGCATTCGGTGCTGTTTTGGGCCGGTAATGTCATCCTTTCGCCGCTGGTCCTGCTGGTGAGCCTGTTTTCCGACCGCAAGCGCACGCTGCACGACCTGCTGCTCGGCACCGTTGTCAGCCGCAGTGGCCGCTGAGCAGACTTTTGAAGCGCGGCCGCAGCCTTTGCTCACAAATGTGAAGACGTCCAATCAACCAGGCTTTCACAATTCCTGTTGAATTTTTCGGCGTCCGCGCCAAAGGTAGAGCGATTCGCAGGAGTATTTCCAAGGCTCGATGACGCAGCACCCGACCCAGTCGCCGCAGTTCTTTCTGACCGCGCCCTCGCCATGTCCCTATCTCGAGGGCCAGTTCGAGCGCAAGGTGTTCACACACTTGGTCGGCGACAAGGCCCCCGAGATGAACGATCTGTTGACGCAGGGCGGTTTCAGGCGCTCGCAGAACATCGCCTACAGGCCGGCCTGCGAGACCTGCCGCGCCTGTGTGTCCGTGCGCATCCTGGCGCAGGAATTCACCGCCAGCCGCAACATGAAACGGGTCATACAGCATAATTCGGATCTGGTCGGCGCCATGCACGACGCCGAACCCTCCACCGAACAGTATTCGCTGTTCCGCAGCTATCTCGACGTCCGCCACCGCCGTGGCGGCATGTCTGACATGACCGTGCTCGACTACGCCATGATGGTCGAGGATACCCATGTCGACACCAAGGTCATCGAATACCGTCGCCGCGGACCTGACAGCTTCATTACCGGCAAGGGCCAGGGCGAACTGATCGCCGTGGCGCTTACCGACAAGATGGCCGATGGCCTGTCGATGGTCTATTCCTACTTCAACCCGGACTTCGAGGACCGTTCGCTCGGCACCTTCATGATCCTCGATCACATCGCCCGCGCCAGGGCGATGGGCCTGCCCCATGTCTACCTGGGTTACTGGGTCAACGGCTCGCGCAAGATGAATTATAAGATGCGCTTCCAGCCGCAGGAGCATCTCGGCCCGAAAGGCTGGGAACGCTACAATCACGAAGCGGTTTCGCGCTGATCTTCGCTTTCGGTATTCACTCTTAAATTGTTTCGAGGAGGATGCCGCTGGGCTTCCGGCCGATCGGCTGGGAAACCGGGCGGGTCAATTTTGCGCCTCCAAGCCTACGCGAGAATTGCCGCATGTCTTCCCACAACGACCACCAGAGAGGCCTTCTGATCACCGCCACCGGCGGGCTGACGCTGACCGTCGACATTCCGCTGATCCGGCTCGCCGACGGCGAGGCGTGGACGATCCTGCTGTTGCGCACCGGCACGACCTTCGTCGCCACGCTTATCATCTGGGCCGCCTGGCGATCGCTGAGCGCAAAGGCACCGCAGCTTGTGCCGGGCTGGTCAGGGCTCATCGTTGCCGGCCTCTACGGGCTCGGCTCGATCGCCTTCATCACCGGTGTCTACAATACCTCGACAGCCAACCTCGTTTTCATCCTGGCGTTCACAACCATGTTCGCGGCCCTTTTGTCATGGCTGTTCCTGAAGGAGAGGCCACGGCCCCTGACGCTTGCAGCGCTGGCACTTATGATCGTCGGCGTGACGATCATTGTCGGCGATTCCGTTGGAACCGGACATCTCTTCGGCGACCTGATGGCGCTATGCTCGGCTTTCATGATCGCCGCGGCCATCACCATCTCGCGCGCCAGCGGCAAGGATATGGGTTTCACGGCGCTGATCGGAGTGGTCCTGCCGCTGGCCGTCGCCACCCTGATGGTTTCCAAGGTGGGTTTTCACGTCAACGCGCCATGGTGGATCGTCTTCAACGGTGCCGTCATCATGCCGATCTCGTTCTTCTGCCTCGCCAACGGCCCGAAATACATCTCCGGGCCGGAGGTGGCGATGTTCTACCTGCTTGAAACCGTGCTGGCGCCGGTCTGGGTGTGGATGATCTTCGCCGAAACACCGACGCGCAACAGCCTGATCGGCGGCGCGATCCTCATCATGACCTTGATCGGCCATTCGCTCTGGCAGTTGCACGACGGGCGCAAGCGCCGCGCCACGTTCGCCGTCAGTCACCCGGCCTGATTCTTTTTCGCGGCGGCGCGTTCGGCAACAATTTCAATCTGCGGCGGTGCATCTTCCTGCTCCGCCGGTTCGGCGGCAGCGAGTTCATCGGTCAGTTCCACCTCGCGCAGCCATTCGCGCCAGATTGCGACCAGCAGGGCCATCAGCACCGGGCCGATGAACAGGCCGAGAAAACCCATTGTCTTGACGCCGCCGATCAGGCCGAAAAAGGTTGGCAGGAAGGGCAGCTTTATCGGCCCGCCGACCAGCTTCGGGCGCAATGTCTTGTCGACGATGAAGAGTTCGACCGCGCCCCAGACGAACAGCGCCAGCCCCGCCATCGGCGAGCCGCTGGCGGCGAGATAGATCGAGACCAGCGTGAACGACAGCGGCGCGCCGCCGGGGATAAGCGCCATGATGCCGGTCAGCGCGCCGAGCGTCACCGGCGACGGTACGCCGGCCAACCAGTAAGCGATGCCCAGCACCAGTCCTTCGCCGATGGCGATAACGGTCATACCGGTAACCGTCGACGAGATCGTCGCCGGCACCACGCGTGAGATCCGTTCCCATCGGGCCGGCAGGATGCGTTCGCCGAGGCGATCGACCTGCCCGGCGAAATGCTCGCCGTCGCGATAGGCAAAGAACAATGCGATCATCATGAACAGCAGCGTCAGCAAAAGTCCGAAGGCGCTGCCGCCGGCGGCAAGCGCGCCGCGATAGATGCTGCCGATATTGGCGCCGCTGATCAGCTGGATCAGTTCGCCGATACCGCCTGGATGGCCAACGTTGACCGTCCACTGTTCATTGAGCCATTCGCCTACTACAGGCAGCGTGGCGATCCAGTGCGGCGTCGGCGCGCCGTAGCGGTTGGTCTCGATAGCCCAGCCGACCCATTCGCGCACCTCGTTGATGGCGTAGGTGCCGGCAAGCGCGATCGGCACCACCAGGAAGGTCAGGATGAACAGGATCGCAAGCGTAGCGGCAATCGTGCGGTTGCCGCCGACGCCTGCGAGCAGCCGCCGATAGAGCGGCCAACTGGCGAAAGCGATAACCAGGGCGGCAAGGACCGGGAACAGGAAGCCGTGGAAAAAATATACGCCGGCGGCGACGATCAGCACCAGGAGCCAGCGCGCCGCCGACAGCGGCGGAATGACAGCGGCCCTGAGCGGCGTCGACAGGCCAAACAGACGCTGCTGCCGCTCCGGCTTCTGGATCCTGACTTCCTTCAAGCGGCTACCTCTCCCTGGCCCATCGTATCGCTTATGCCCTGATATAGTGCAGCAATCGTGACGACATTCCAAATGTTCGGGTGGCGCTGCTAATCTCCCCCCTTGAGGGGGAGATGGCCGGCAGGCCAGAGGGGGTCGCCGCGCGTGAGACGCCAGTCTCCTCTGTCTGCGATAAGGGTCGCGTCTGGACGTTCCGACCCCCTCTGTCGCCTTCGGCGACATCTCCCCCTCAAGGGGGGAGATTACCGCTTCACCCGAACTTGCCAGTCCTCGGGAAACCCTTCGGCACCATGCGGCCGGCCGAGGCGCGGGCGCCGATCCATTCGGCAAGCTCGTCACGCGATTTGGTGAAGGTGCGGTCTGCCGAATCCTGCCAGGACAGGCCGCTTGCGAGCGTGAAGGTCTTGAGGTCGAGGACGCCGCCATCCTTGTATTTCTGCAGGCGCACGCCCTTGCCGCGCCCCATCTCCGGGATCTCGGCCAGCGGGAATACCAGCATCTTGCGGTTCTCGCCGACAATGGCGAGATGGTCGCCGGCGACGCTCACGCAGCGCTGGGCTTCGTCGGGCGCCTTGACGTTCATCACCTGCTTGCCCTTGCGGGTGTTGGCGACGACTTCTTCTTCCGGCACGATGAAACCGTTGCCGTCATGCGACACCAGCAGCAGCTTGCGCTTGGGATCATGGACGAAGGCGGTGACGATATCCTGGTCGTTGTCCATGTCGACGATGATGCGGATCGGCTCGCCGTGGCCACGCCCACCCGGCAGCCGGTCGGCGCCGATCGTGTAGAACTTGCCGCCGGTGGTGAAGACCAGCACCTTGTCGGTCGTCTGGGCGTGGAAGGCGAGCTTGAGGCTGTCGCCTTCCTTGAAGGTCAGGGCCGAATGGTCGGTCAGATGACCTTTCATGGCCCTCAGCCAGCCCTTTTCCGAAACGACCACGGTGACCGGCTCGCGCTCGATCATGGCGTGGGCGATATCGGTCAGGTCATGCTCGGGTGCGTCGGCGAACTCGGTGCGGCGCTTGCCGATCTCGGTGTCGGGCCCGTATTTCTGGCGAACATTGGCGACTTCCCACTTGATCGTCGCCCACTGCTTGGCGTCGGACGCAAGCAGTGCCTCGATCTGCTTCTTCTCGCCGGTCAGGCCATTGAATTCCTCGCGGATTTCGAATTCCTCGAGCTTGCGCAGCGCTCTCAGCCGCATGTTGAGGATGGCTTCAGCCTGGGTGTCGGTCAGCGACCAGCGCACCATCATCACCTGCTTGGGCTCGTCCTCCTCGCGGATGATCCTGATCACCTCGTCGATGTTGAGGTAGGCGATCAGATAGCCGGCGAGGATCTCCAGCCGCCTTTCGATCTCGCCGAGGCGGTGCTTGGAGCGGCGGATCAGGACGTCGCGGCGGTGCTCCAGCCATTCCTTGAGCACACCTTTCAGCGACAGCACGTTCGGCACCTTGCCGCGCGACAACACGTTCATGTTGAGCGGAAAGCGGCTTTCGAGCTCGGTCAGCTTGAACAGCGATTCCATCATGATGCCGGGATCGACCGAGCGGCTCTTCGGCACCAGCACGACGCGGATGTCCTCGGCGCTCTCGTCGCGGATATCCTCGAGCAACGGAAGCTTGCGCGCCATCAAGAGCTCGGCGATCTTTTCGATCAGTCTGGCCTTCTGGACGCCGTAAGGGATTTCGGTGACGACTATGTTCCAGGTGGCCCTGCCCTGGTCCTCCTGGCTCCACTTCGCCCTGACGCGAAAGCCGCCGCGACCCGTTTCGTAGGCTTCGAGGATCGAGGCTCGGCTGTCGACGATGATGCCGCCGGTCGGGAAATCCGGACCTTGCACGAAATCCATCAGCTTGGTGACGGGCGCATCCGGATGATCGATCAGGTGAAGCGCGGCGTCGCAGAGCTCGGCCGCATTGTGCGGCGGGATCGAGGTCGCCATGCCGACGGCGATGCCGGACGAGCCGTTGGCGAGCAGGTTCGGGAAGGCGCCGGGCAGCACGGCCGGCTCCTCGTCTTCCTCGTTGTAGGTCGGGCGGAAATCGACGGCGTCCTCGGTGATGCCTTCCAGCAGCAGCGTCGACACTTCGGTCATGCGCGCTTCGGTGTAGCGCATGGCGGCGGCGTTATCGCCGTCGATATTGCCGAAATTGCCCTGCCCGTCGACCAGCGGGTAGCGCATCGAAAAATCCTGCGCCAACCGCACCAACGCGTCGTAGATCGACTGGTCGCCATGCGGATGGAATTTGCCCATCACCTCGCCGACGATGCGGGCGCATTTGGCAAAACCCTGGTCGGGGTTGAGCCGCAACAGGCGCATGGCATGCATGATGCGACGATGCACCGGCTTCAATCCGTCGCGCACGTCCGGCAGCGCCCGGTGCATGATGGTCGACAGCGCGTAGGCGAGATAGCGCTCTTCCAGCGCCTTCTTCAGATCGACCGGCTCAATATTGTCGCCGCCGCCACTCTCGGGCGGCAAAAGCCTTTTTCCCATGGGCTGGCACTAGCCGAGCGGGTGATTCGCGGCAAGAGGCACACCGGTATGCGTGCTCCTAAAGCGCATCGCGTTCGACCGGCCCCATGCGACGCTTTAGGTCCTTGTTTTGATGCATGTCGTTATCGCAAAACCGTTGCACATTTTTGCGCGACACCCATTATGCAACAGGAATTGGAAGCGTCGCGACGCCGGCCAACATCAATCCGTTACATCCTGCTTCTATCGCAAGGCTGATGGATCGGGTTTGCCTTTGGCCGCGATTTTCGACCATTGTGCCGAGGCCCGCCTTTTTCCGGTCCAGTTCGTCACCGAATGGTGACGACGCGACGATTTGAAAAGAATTTCAGGACACTCTCAGGGGAGCTCTCGATGACGATCAGACACTCGACACTTATTAAAAGACACTCGACACTTGTTAAGAGACTGGCTTTTTCGACCTTTTTGCTGACGCTGCCGCTGAATGCGGCGTTCGCGCAGGATACCGCGGTCGCCGACCGGCTGAAGGCGGCCCTCGCCGCGCAGGGTGTCGACCTCTCCTGGACCGGAGTAACCGGCGACACCTCCAGCATGGTTCTGCAAGGCGTAGCGGTCAAACCGGCGGCCGAAAAGGAGGCGCTCAAGATCGGCGACGTCAAGCTCGAAGGTGTGACCGAAGCCAATGGCGGCTATCAAATCGCGACCGTATCGACGTCGCCGTTCGAACACAGCGAAGATGGCGTCACGCTCAATCTCAGCCCCTTCGTCATCCACGACATGACGGTTCCGGCCGAAGGCGCAACCGGTCCGCTGGGCTCGCTGATGATGTACAAATCGGCCGAGCTCGACAACATGACAGTCAAAGTGGCTGACAAAACTGCTTTCTCGATGGACGGGCTTGCCATCGCAATCACGCCGCCGGCCGACGGCAAGGCCATGGCGTTTTCCGGCACTACGGAAAAATTCGCTGCCGACCTGACCCTGGTCGAAGATCCGAAGTCCAAGGAAGTCATCAACGCACTCGGCTACCAGAACATAACAGGCAATCTTGAGATGGAAGGCACCTGGCAGCCTACCGACGGCAGGATGGACTTGTCGAAATACGAAATATCGGTCGACAATGCCGGCACGCTCGGCATGACCTTCGATCTCGGCGGCTACACGCTGGACGTCATCAAATCACTGCAGGAGATGCAGAAGAAGATGGCAGCGCAGCCCGAAGGCGCGGACAATTCGGCGCAAGGCATGGCCATGCTCGGGCTGCTGCAGCAGCTTTCGTTCAACAGCGCCTCGATCCGCTTCGACGACGATTCGTTGACCAAAAAGGTGCTCGATTATGCCGGCAAGCAGCAAGGCATGTCCGGCAAGGACATCGCCAACCAGGCCAAGGCGATCGTGCCCTTCGGCATGGCGCAGCTCAACAATCCGGAACTGACCGCGCAGGTTTCGGCCGCGGTCAACAAGTTCCTCGACGATCCGCAAAGCATCGAGGTCTCGGCCGAGCCGCCGGCAGCGGTGCCGTTCGCGCTGATCATGGCGGGCGCCATGTCCAACCCGCTCGACCTGCCGAAAACGCTCGGCGTGACGGTTACGGCAAACGAAGACTGACCGAGACAGGCTTCAAGCAAAAAGCCCGGCAGCGATGCCGGGCTTTTTTATGAATCAACAGCACCGGTTCGGAGCGTTTTCTAAACCTCTTTCCTCGTCGCCACCACCCGCAGCGACAATTCGCGAAGCTGCTGCGGGCTGGCTTCCGACGGCGCGCTCATCAACAGGTCGTAGGCCTGCTGGTTCATCGGGAACATAGTCACTTCGCGCAGGTTTCTGGCGCCGACCAGAAGCATGACGACGCGGTCGATGCCGGCCGCCATACCGCCATGCGGCGGCGCGCCATACTGGAAGGCGCGATAAAGACCGCCGAAGCGCTCTTCGACCGTCGCGCGGTCCAGCCCGACGGTTTCGAACGCCTTGACCATGGTTTCGGGCAGATGGTTGCGGATGCCGCCGGAGGCGATCTCGAAACCGTTACAGACCATGTCGTACTGGAACGCCTTGATGCCGAGCAGATCCTCGCCGTTAAGCGCATCGATGCCGCCTTGTGGCATCGAGAAAGGATTGTGCGCGAAGTCGATCTTCTTCTCCTCCTCGTTCCATTCGAAGAACGGGAAGTCGACGATCCAGCACAATTCGAAGCGGTCGCGGTCGACAAGATTGAGCTCCTCGCCGGCGCGGGTGCGCGCCGCTCCCGCGAAGGAGACGAACTTCTTCGGATCACCGGCGACGAAGAAGGCGGCATCGCCATCGGCGAGGCCGAGTTGTTGTCGGATCGCCTCGGTGCGCTCCTCGCCGATGTTCTTGGCCAGCGGCCCGGCGCCTTCGAGCTTCTCGCCCTCCTTGCGCCAGAAGATGTAGCCGAGGCCGGGCTGGCCCTCGCCTTGCGCCCATGAGTTCATGCGGTCGCAGAAGGCGCGCGACCCGCCGGTCTTGGCCGGAATGGCCCAGACCTCGGCCTTCGGATCGTTGGCAAGGATGTTGGCAAATACCTTGAAGCCAGAGCCGCGAAAATGATCCGAGACGGCCTGCATCTCGATCGGGTTGCGCAGGTCCGGCTTGTCGGTGCCGTATTTGCGCATGGCGACATCATAGGCAATGCGCGGAAACTTCTCCGTCACCGGCTTGCCGGCGGCAAAGGTCTCGAACACCCCCCGCATCACCGGCTCCATGGTGGTGAACACATCCTCCTGCTCGACGAAGCTCATCTCAACGTCGAGCTGGTAGAATTCACCCGGCAGACGGTCGGCGCGCGGGTCCTCGTCGCGGAAGCAGGGCGCAATCTGGAAGTAGCGGTCGAAGCCGGACACCATGATCAGCTGCTTATATATCTGCGGTGCCTGCGGCAGCGCATAGAAAGTGCCGGGGTGGATGCGCGACGGCACCAGAAAGTCGCGCGCCCCTTCCGGCGACGAGGCGGTCAGGATCGGCGTCGAGAATTCCGTGAAGCCGACCTCGCCCATCAGCTTGCGCATCGAGGCGATGATTTTCGTCCGCGCAACGATATTCTTGTGCAGCGTGTCGCGGCGCAGGTCGAGGAAGCGGTATTTGAGGCGGATGTCCTCTGGATAATCCGGCTCGCCGAAGACCGGCAGCGGCAATTCCCTGGCGGCCGACAGTACCTCGATCTCGCGCGCGAAAATCTCGATCTCGCCGGTCGGCAAATTGGGGTTCACGGTGTCGGCGAGGCGCGCCTTGACCTCGCCGTCGACGCGCACAACCCATTCGCCGCGCAGGGTCTCGGCGATCTTGAAGGCAGGCGAATCCGGATCGGCGACGATCTGGGTCAGGCCGTAATGGTCGCGCAAATCGATGAACAGCAAGCCGCCATGGTCGCGCACGCGATGCACCCAGCCCGACAGGCGAACGGTCGAGCCGACGTCGGCCTTCCTCAACTGGGCACAGGTATGGCTGCGGTAACGATGCATTGTCATTCTTAAAGTCCGGATGTTGGGTTGCGGCCAAGGCATGATGGCCCAGCCTGAAAATTTGCGCGAAAAGCACATGAGAGGGTGCATTTGTCAAGGCAAGCGGCAGCCGGGTCGAGTTCGCGTTCTTCCCGCCCCTTCCCACCGGCATCAATTTATGCTCGAGGCGTCAATCTGAGTTCGCTGCTCTGTGCCCGCAGTTCAACTATGCACTCACCCCTTCACCCCGCCCGCCGTGAGACCGGAAATGATCTTGCGCTGGAAGATGAGAACGAGGACGACGAGCGGCACGGTGACGATCACCGATGCGGCCATGATGTTGCCCCACGGGATCTCGAACTGCGAGCTGCCGGAGAGCAGCGCGATCGCCACCGGCACGGTTCGCTGCTCGTTGCTGGAGGTAAACGTCAGGGCGAACAGGAACTCGTTCCAAGCACCGATGAAGGCGAGGAGCCCGGTGGTCGCCAGCGCCGGCCACATGAGCGGCAGGAAGACGCGGCTGATGATGATCCAGGGCGTGGCGCCATCGAGGATCGCCGCTTCCTCCAGTTCGATCGGCAGGTCGCGAACGAAGGCGGTGAGCACCCAGACGGTGAACGGCAAGGTGAAGATCATGTAGGACAAGATCAGCGCGAACGGCGAATTGTAGAGGCCGAAGGTGCGGATCAGCTCGAAAAGACCGGCAAGCACCGCCAATTGCGGGAACATCGAAACGGACAGGATAATGAGGAGCAGAGCCGAGCGGCCGCGGAAGCGGATGCGCGCCAGCGCATAGGCAGCGGTGACACCCAGGAACAGCGAAATGACGACAACGGCGCTCGAGATGAACAGCGAGTTCACGAGGTTGCGCAGGAAGGTCCCCTCGGTGAACACGGTCCTGTAATTGCTGAAGGTAATCGTCTTCGGCCAATAGTCGATCTGGAAGAGCGCCGTCCCCGATTTCAGGCTGGTGATGATGGCGTAGTAGAACGGGAACACCGTGACGACGACGATAACGGCGACGAGGAGGTAGAAAGCCGTGCGCTTGACGATCCACATGGTCAGTTGTCCCCCATGATCAATAGTCCCCCATGATCAATAGTCCTTGTCCAGTCGTATCCGGCCGAGCCAAAGAACGAGCATGGTCAGCAGAGCGAGGATAAGGAAGAGAAGCGTCGAGGCGGCGGAACCGGAAGCGAACTTGTCGAACTCAAACAGGCTCTCGCGGGCAAACACCGACATCGATTTGGTGTGTATGTTGTTTGGCGTAAGCACGTAGATCAGATCGAAGATGCGCAGGGCATCGAGACCGCGAAAGATCATGGCCACCATCAACGCCGGTCGGATGAGCGGCAAAGTGATCTTCCAGAAAATTCTCCACGCGCCGACGCCGTCGAGCTTGGCGACCTCGTAGATTTCTTGTGGAAGCATCTGGAGGCCGGCGAGAATGAGAAGCGCCATGAAGGGGGTCGCCTTCCAGATGTCGACAACAAGGACGGCGACCATCGCCGTGTCGGCGCTGGCCGTCCAGGCGATCTTGGTGCTGATCAGGCCGAGCTTGAGCAGGACGTCGTTGATGATGCCGAACTGGTCGTTGAGCATCCACTGCCACATTTTCGCCGAGACGATCGTCGGGATCGCCCAAGGGATGAGGATCGCGGCGCGCACGATGCCGCGGCCGCGAAACCTGGCGTTGAGCACCAGCGCGACGATCATGCCGAGCACCGTCTCGCAGGTCACCGAAATCACCGCGAAGCGCACCGTGTTCCAGACGGCGCGCCACCAGACCGGATCGGCGAGCAGCCCGTCATAGACGACGCGGCCGCTCGGCATTTGCACGACGGAGAAATAGTTGGCGAAACCAACCCAGCGGCGGGCTTCGAGGTCGGCGAGCGAGGCATCGGTGAAGCCGAAATAGATCGTGCGCATCAACGGCCAGCCGGCAACGGCGGCGAGCACGATGAGCATCGGAGCAAGCAGCAGCCATGCCGAGCGCACACGCTGACGCGCCAGCAGCGAGCCTGAGCGCGGCGAGGTCACCAGGCGGTGCCCTTGAGCCTGGTCAAGGAGAACTCCAGATCGGCAAGGTTGTCGGCGGCTGTGCCCTCGCCGGAAATAGTGTTGTGGACGGCGGTCCAGAACTCGCTCGATGCCTCATTGTACCGGCTCTTGGCTTGGGCCGAGGGACGCGGCACCGCGTTGAGGACGACTTCCTTCCAGCGCGGAATCACCGGCTGGGCGCTGGCGATGTCGGCATCGTCATAGAGTGCCTGGATGGTCGGCAGATATGCCCCCTTCAAGGCGCGGTACTTCTGCATCTGAGGCGAGGCGATCCATTTGACCAGCTCGATCGCTGCATCCGGGTTCTTCGAATATTTGGAAACCGCGAGATTCCAGCCGCCAAGCGTTGCTGCCGGGTGCGCGCCCTCACCAGACCCCGGCGGCAGCGTCGTCACCTCGAACTTGCCTTTGATGGGGGAGCTTTCGCTGTTGCCAAGCGCGTAGGCGTAGGGCCAGTTGCGCATGAAGACGGCGTTGCCGGTCTGCCAGACTCCGCGCGACTCTTCTTCCTGGTAGGCCAGAACGCCGGGCGGTGAGATGGTTCCCACCCAGCTCCTCGCCATTTCCAGCGCCGCAGCTGCTTGCGGATTGTTGATGGAGATGGTGCCGTCCGGCTCGATAATCTGGCCGCCGCCGTTCGACTTCACCCATTCGAGTGCATCGCAGGTCAGCCCCTCATAGGCGTTGCCCTGGAAAACGAAACCCCACATGTCCTTGTTGCCGGCCGCGCGCTCCTTATCCATGACAAGCTTGGCGGTATCGGCAAGTTCAGCCCAGCTGGCCGGGACCCTGGCGCCGTATTTGTCGAGGAGATCCTTGCGGTAGTAGAGCGCCGGAGCGTCGGTGAATATCGGCAAGGCGACGAGCTTGCCGTCCACGGTCTGCGATTTGATGATCGATGGGAAATGGGCGCCAACGACATCCTTGGTCGCTTCGGTCAGGTCGATGAACTGCCTTGCAAGCTGGGGGGCCCAGATGATGTCCGTTTGATAGACGTCGACGTCGCTGCTTCCGGCGGCAAGCCAGAGCCGGTATTGGCCAAACTGGTCCGTCGCCGAGGGGGGCAGCGGAACGACGCTAACCTTGTTGCCGGTCTTCTTCTCGTATTGATCGAGGATCTCGCGAAGGATTCTCTGGCCGTTGCCGGTATCTCCTGACACCATGGCGAGGTCGACAGCCCGCGCCGGCCCGGCCGCCAGAACTGCGGCCACGGCAAATGCCGCAAATGCGGAATGAAATTTCATGATGGCGGACCTCCCTTTGGAGCTTCAGGCCGGGCAGCAGAAACGACGTCGATGCTGACACCGTCTCCGCACACCGGCGGCTCACAAGACGCGTGTTCGCCCACCAGCACTGAACTACAAAGATACGCCTTGGTTCCCAACACGGAGGGTCCGGCGCCACGCGGTAGCGCAAGTTCTCCCGCGGTAATGCACCTAAAACGTGTCGCGTTCGATCGGCCTCATGCGACGCGCTTTAGGTCCTTGTTTTTATACATGTCGTTATCGCAAAACCGCTGCACTTTTGCGCGACATGCATTAAGGCCCCCGGCTGGCCCCAACGCCACCGGGAATTGCCGCTGGCATTGGCGAAGCCGATGGTTCAAGAAGGATCAACGACAGGCTTTCCTTCATGTCCTCCATCCGCCCGCTGATCCCCCTCCTGATCGCCGCCGGCATCCTGCTCGGCGGCAACGGCCTGCAGAGCACGTTGATTGCGCTGCGTGGTGCGCAGGAAGGTTTTCCCGCTTCCTCGATCGGCCTGATGGGCACGTTCTATTTCGCCGGCTTCCTGCTCGGCTGCCTTGCCGTGACCCGCATCATGAAGTCCGTCGGCCATGTGCGCGCCTTTTCGGCACTCGCGGCGATCGCCTCGGCGGGAACGCTGCTTCTGGTGCTGGTCATC
The DNA here is from genome assembly GCF_040318315.1 of Mesorhizobium sp. M1227. Taxonomy (NCBI): domain Bacteria; kingdom Pseudomonadati; phylum Pseudomonadota; class Alphaproteobacteria; order Hyphomicrobiales; family Phyllobacteriaceae; genus Mesorhizobium; species Mesorhizobium sp. M1227. The sequence goes on along the minus strand of NZ_JAMYLZ010000002.1, from coordinate 164,266 downwards.
GATCCGGTGATGTGGTGCGCCGTGCGCTTTGCCGGCGGGTTCTGCTTTGCCGGCCTGTTCACCATCATGGAAGCCTGGCTGAATTCCGGCGTCACCAACACCGACCGGGCGCGGGTGCTTGCCATCTACCGGATGGTCGACATCGGCTCGGTGACGGGCGCCCAGTTCCTGATCCCGATCTTCGGCGCCGGCGGCTTTGCCATCTTCGCCATCATGTCGATGATGATCACCGTTTCGCTGGTGCCGGTTTCGCTCGGCGACCGCTCCAATCCGACGCCGCCGGAAGACGTCAAGCTCGATTTGGCGCGCGTCTGGCGGATCTCGCCGCTCGGCTGCTTCGGCTGTATCGCCGTCGGCGTCACAAACAGCGCCTTTCGCACCCTGTCGCCGGTCTATGCCGAGCAGATCGGCATGTCGGTCGCCGACGTCGTCACCTTCGTCAGCGTCGGCATTTTCGGCGGCGCCATCATCCAATACCCGCTTGGCTATCTCTCCGACCGCTGGGACCGGCGCTCGGTGCTGCTGATGACGACGTGCTGTGCGATGGTGGCGGCACTGGCGCTGGCATTCGTGGCAGGCGGCAGCCCGTTTCTCAACTTCCTGCTCGTCTTCATCTTCGGCTGCTTCGCCATGCCGCTCTATTCGTTGTCAGCGGCGCATTCCAACGACCGCGCCGACAAGGGCGAGTTCGTGCTGATCAACGCTGCCTTGATGCTGTTTTATTCCTTCGGCGCCATCGGCGGGCCGTTCGCAGCCTCGACGGTGATGCAATTTTTCGGGCCGAGCGCGCTGTTCGTGTTCAGCGCCACCGTCTATGCGATCTTCGTGGCCGTCATCCTTTACCGGATGCAGGCGCGCTCCGCCGTGCCGGCCACCCATCGCAGCCGTTTTACGGCGCTTTTGCGCACTTCGACGGTTTTTGCCCGGCTGGCGAAGCGGAATGCCGATCCCGATGAACCCGCAAAGCCTGGATAGAGGTGCTTGCGCTTGACGAAAGCGCGCGCGGCTGAAATTGAAAGAGACCCTATCCCTTGCCAAAAGCGATTTGATGCACGTCATCACCACCCAGAAAGAACTCGAGACCGCTATTGCCGCCTTCGAAAAGGCGGAATTCGTCACCGTCGATACCGAATTCATTCGCGAAACGACCTTCTGGCCGATCCTGTGCCTGATCCAGATGGCAGCGCCCGGGGTGACCGCGCTGATCGATCCGCTGTCGCCCGACATCGACCTGAAACCGTTCTTCAGGCTGATGGCCAACGAGGCGATCGTCAAAGTCTTCCATGCGGCGCGGCAGGACATCGAAATCATCGTGCATCTCGGCGATCTGGTGCCGCATCCGGTGTTCGACACCCAGGTCGCGGCAATGGTCTGCGGCTTCGGCGACAGCGTCTCCTACGACCAGCTGGTGCAGCGCATCACCGGAGCGCGGCTCGACAAGTCCTCGCGCTTCACCGACTGGCGCCACCGTCCGCTGTCCGAAAAGCAGCTCGACTACGCGCTCGCCGACGTCACCCACCTGATCGAGGTCTACAAGCATCTCAGCGCCGAGCTGGTGCGGGAAAACCGCGCCCACTGGCTGAACGAGGAGATGGACGTGCTGACCTCGCGCGAGACCTACGATCCGCATCCCGAGGATGCCTGGAAGAGGCTCAAGATGCGGCTGCGCAAGCCGCAGGAACTGGCGATCGTGCAGGCGGTGGCCGCCTGGCGCGAACGCGAAGCGCGCGAGCGCGACGTGCCGCGCGGCCGGGTGCTCAAGGACGATGCGATCTACGAAGTGGCGCAGCAGGCGCCGCGCGACGCTGCGGCGCTGAGCAAGCTGCGTACCACGCCGAAGGGCTGGGAGCGCTCGTCGACGGCGACGGCACTGCTTGGCGCGGTAAACGCTGCCCTTGCCCTGCCCAGGGAAGAGATGCCGAAGCTGCCGAAGAGCTTCCAGCCGCCGGAGGGGTCAAGCGCCGCGGCGGAGTTGCTGAAGGTGCTGCTGCGGATCGTTGCCGAAAAGGAGGGCGTCGCATCCAAGGTACTCGCCTCCAGTGACGACATCGACCGCATCGCTGCCGAGGGCGAGGAAGCCGACGTGCCGGCATTGCAAGGCTGGCGGCGCGCCGTCTTCGGGGAGGCCGCGCTCAAGCTGGTGCGCGGTGAACTCGCCATCAGGTTCGACAAGCGCAAGATCGCTGTGTTCGATTTGTAGCCTTGAGCTTGCTCAGACCAAGCCGAGCAGATGCAGCGCTAGCCATATCCATCCAAGTGCAAGAACCACCGCGCCCAGGTAGAATGCCCTGCTGCGCAGGATCAGCTGATTGCTGGTCAAGTGGACCGATGCGTGAAGATAGCGGGAGACGACAAAGATCCACATCAGTGCCAAGGTCAGATAATTGACGCCATTGGTCACGTGCAGCGTCAAGCATAAGACGTAGAAAAGCACCGGCAGTTCGAACTGGTTGCTCAGATTGTCGGCGACGGTGACGCTGGAACCAGGCTCCGTCGAGCGCGTCTTGAACTGGCCGGCCTTGGCTTCGCCCGATCTGACCGCACCATGGCGGCGCCGGCCCATAACGACGTAGACGATATAGACCAGCAGCACCTGCGCCAGCATCGGCCAGAAGATCGCGGTCTGGTTCAAGATGCCCCCTGTCTTTGTCACCCAGCCTTCAAGACCGTTTCTGAGCCATCAGAGTGAAAGCCGCAGTGACGGTCACTGGTATCGCCAGCAGGGCGAATTTGGTGACGATCAGCGCCGAAGCGAAGGATAGCGAATCCGGATTAGCCGACAGAAAATCGGACAAAAGACGAGCCACGGCGATATTCTGGGCATAGTCGGTAAGCAGGTAGGGCAGCACCAGCACAACCGCGAATATCGACTGGGTTTGCGCAGGCAGTGCACGGAAATTCTTCAGCCGCCGGCCCGTGGCCAGGATCAGGCTGACCATCGTCAGCGACAGCAGCGCCGGAAAAAGCAGGTCGAAGGTCAGGTAATGCCAGACGAGAATAATTTCGCTGCCGCGCCGGCCGAGTGCCGTCAGCCAGGCCATGCCCTCATCCGGGGTGAAACCGGCATAGCGCATGTCGAGCGACGGCAGACCGCCGCTCAATTGGCGAAAATAGAGGAACTCCATTGCCGTCATGATGATGAAAACCGCCACGGTGGCGACACAGAGTGCGGCCGCGTGGCGCGACAGCCGCAGGATCATTGCCGCCAGATTGCGCCAAGACGCATGACGGTCAGGCTCCGCCAGGATAATTCGGGCTTTCGCGGGTAATCGTGACGTCATGGGCGTGGCTTTCACGAAGTCCGGCATTGGATATCCGCACAAAAGTGGCGCGCTCGCGGAAATCGGCAAGGTCGCGGCCACCGACATAACCCATAGCGGCTTTCAGGCCGCCTGCAAGCTGGTGCAGCACGCCAGACACAGGTCCTTTGTACGGCACCTGCCCTTCGATGCCTTCCGGGACCAGTTTCAGCGTGTCGCGCACCTCGGCCTGGAAATAACGATCGGCGGAGCCGCGCGCCATCGCGCCGACCGAGCCCATGCCGCGATAGGCTTTGAACGAGCGGCCCTGGTGCAGATAGACCTCGCCCGGGCTCTCGTCCGTGCCGGCCAGCAGCGAGCCGATCATCGCAGCACTTGCGCCGGCGGCCAGTGCCTTGGCGAGATCGCCCGAATATTTGATGCCGCCATCGGCAATGACCGAAACGCCGGATTTCTGCGCCGTCTCGACCGCCGACATGATCGCCGAGAGCTGCGGCACGCCGACGCCGGCGACGATGCGGGTGGTGCAGATGGAGCCTGGTCCGATGCCGACCTTGACCGCGTCGGCGCCGGCATCGATCAGCGCCAAGGTGCCTTCCGCGGTGGCGACGTTGCCGGCCAGGATGCGAACCGAGTTGGACAGTTTCTTGGCCCGCGTCACCGCATCCAGAACGCGCTGCGAATGACCGTGCGCGGTGTCGATCACGAGAAGGTCGACGCCGGCGTCGATGAGGCGCTCGGCGCGTTCGAAACCGTCATCGCCGACGCTGGTGGCGGCGGCGGCGCGCAAGCGCCCCTGCGCATCCTTGGTGGCGTGCGGGTTGAGCTGCGACTTCTCGATGTCCTTGACCGTGATCAGCCCGACGCAATTGCCGTCCCGATCGACCACAACAAGCTTCTCGATGCGGTGCTGATGGAGTAGCCGCTTGGCCTCGTCCTGATCGACGTTCTCCTTGACCGTGATCAGGTTCTCGCGGGTCATCAGCTCATAGACCTTTTGCGCCGGATCGGACGCGAAGCGGACGTCGCGGTTGGTCAGGATGCCGACGAGCCGGCCGACCGTGTGGCCGCCGGTGCCGCCGTTCTCGACCACCGGAATGCCCGAAATGCTGTAGGTGCGCATCAGACCCAGCGCATCGGCAAGCGTCGCCTCGGGACCGATGGTGACAGGATTGACCACCATGCCGGACTCGAATTTCTTCACCTGCCGCACCTGCTCGGCCTGTTCGGCCGGCGAGAAATTGCGGTGGATGACACCGATGCCGCCGGCCTGGGCCATGGCGATGGCGAGCCGCGCCTCGGTAACCGTGTCCATGGCGGCCGACAGGATCGGCACGTTGAGGTCGATGTCGCCGGCGATGCGGGTGCGGATGTCGGTCTCGCCGGGCATGACCTCGGAATGGCCCGGCTGCAGCAGCACGTCGTCAAAGGTCAGCGCCAATGCGCCGGTGGACGTCTCGATGATTTTTGCCATGGCCAGCCCTCGGAATGCAGGAAAGGCGCTCGCCCTGGATGGACAGCGCCGACTCGTCTTCTTCCCTTTCAGGATTGGCGCTGGCTCGTAACACGTCCCGTGGCCGTTGAAAAGCCGATGGTTGTGTAGTGGCGAAGCTGCATTTTGCCCCAGGGGCTGCGAGACTTGCGGTCGCACAAACGTGACAGCAAATTAATGCGACATCCGGGCCAAGCCATGATAACCGCCCTACCTGTCGGTTTGGCCCCCAGGGCCGGCAAGCAATCGCGACGCACATTTCAAGGCCGGATCCATCGTGAACCGCACCATTCCGCTTATCCTGGCGGTCGCTCTATTCATGGAAAATATGGATTCGACCGTCATTGCGACATCGTTGCCGGCGATCGCCATCGACATCCACACCAGCCCGATCGCGCTCAAGCTGGCGCTGACCGCCTATCTGGTATCGCTGGCGATCTTCATTCCGATCAGCGGCTGGATGGCCGACCGCTTCGGCGCCAAGAATGTCTTCCGTGCCGCGATCGCCGTGTTCATCGTCGGTTCGGTCGCGTGCGCCATGTCCAATTCGCTGCCGGCTTTCGTGGTGTCACGTTTCCTGCAAGGTATTGGCGGCGCCATGATGACGCCGGTCGGACGCCTGGTGCTGGTACGCGCGACGCCGAAAAGCGAGCTCGTCGCCGCCATGTCGTGGCTGACTGTCCCGGCTCTGGTCGGCCCCCTGGTCGGCCCGCCGGTCGGCGGCTTCATCACGACCTATTTTTCCTGGCACTGGATTTTTCTGATCAATGTGCCGATCGGGCTGATCGGCATCTGGCTGGCCACGCGTTTCCTGCCGAAGACCGACGCCGCGCAGACGCCGCCGCTCGATCTCATCGGTTTCGTGCTGAGCGGGCTGGCGGCATCGGGCATCGTGTTCGGCCTGTCAGTGGTCAGCCTGCCGGCTCTGCCGCCCGTTGCCGGCTTTATCACCGTTGCCGTCGGGCTGGCATCGGCGGTGCTTTACCTGCTGCACGCGCGCCGCGCCAAGAACCCGCTGCTGGCGCTCGAGCTGTTTCGCAATCGGGTGTTCCGCTCCTCGGTGCTCGGCGGCGGACTGTTCCGCATCGGCATTGGTGCCGTACCTTTCCTGTTGCCGCTGATGTTCCAGATCGGTTTCGGGCTGACGCCGTTCCAGTCCGGCATGATCACCTTCGTCTCGGCAATCGGCGCCATAGGCATGAAATTCGTCACCGCGCTGATCTTCAGGGTCGCCGGCTTCCGCCGTGTGCTGATTTCAGGCTCGCTCATCGCTGCCGCGTCCATCGCCATCAACGGCCTGTTCACACCCGACACGCCCTACGGGCTGATCCTCGCCATGCTGCTCGCCGGGGGCTTCATCCGGTCGATGTTCTTCACCGGCATCAATGCGCTTGCCTACGCCGAGATTTCGGCCGCCGACACCAGCAAGGCGACGCCGATCACGGCCGTGTTCCAGCAGTTGGCGATCGCGCTCGGTGTGGCGCTAGCCGGCGGCATCCTGGAAGTGTCGACCACGATCCATGGCGGCCCGCTGACGCTGAGCGACTTCCACACCGCCTTCTTCATCGTAGCGGCGGTGTCGGCGGCAGCCTCGCTGTCGTTCATGCGGCTGGCCCCGGACGCCGGCAATGCCGTGTCTGGACATGGCCGGCTGACACCGCCGAAGACGCTGGAGCCGGTGAGCCCGCCGGGGAGTTGAGAACCCCTTCCCTTCTCCCCTTGTGGGAGAAGGTGGATCGGCGCGCAGCGCCGAGACGGTTGAGGGGTGTTGGAAGAAATGAGGCGATGATAACTGCAAGCGTGTTGCCAAGCTGGAACACCCCTCATCCGACCTCGCTTCGCGAGGCCACCTTCTCCCACAAGGGGAGAAGGAAAGGGCGCTACCCCTTGAAATCCTTCGCCAGCAAATACAGCTCCACCGATTCGTCGCGTGAGGCCGGCGGCTTGACGTGATGGACCGAGCGGAAATTCCGCTTGAGTCTCGCCAGCAATTCGTTCTCGGCGCCGCCCTGAAACGTCTTGGCCAGGAAATGCCCGCCAGGCTTCAATACCGACAGCGCGAAATCGGCCGCCACCTCGCAAAGATGCATGGTGCGGATGTGGTCGGTTCGCTTGTGGCCGGTGGTCGGTGCGGCCATGTCGGAGAGCACGATGTCGGGCTGGCCGCCCAGCGTCTCGGCCAGCCTCTCCGGCGCCTGCGGATCGAGGAAATCCATCAGCAGCACCGGCGCGCCCGGCACGGCGTCCATCTCGAGATAGTCGATGCCGACGACGTTCGGGTGTTCCGCGGTCGACTTGGTACGCGCGGCGGCGACCTGGCACCAGCCGCCGGGCGCCGCACCAAGGTCTATCACCTTCATGCCTGGCTTGAGCAGATGGTGCTTGTCGTCGATCTCGATCAGCTTGTAGGCGGCGCGCGAGCGATAGCCGTCGGCCTTCGAGCGCTGGACATAGGGATCGTTGATGTGGCGCTGCAGCCAGCGGCGCGACGATTCCTTCAGGCCGCTTTTCTTCTTGATCTTCGTCTTCAGCACGCGAATGCCGGCGGAGCTCGGTCTTTCCGGTTTCTTGGTCATTGCCGGCCTCGCCGCCAGACGCCGTCATCGGCCATCAATTCGCTCAATATGCCCTCGCGCAGGCCGCGGTCGGCGACACGCAGCCGCTCCGACGGCCAGACGGCGCGGATCGCCTCCAATATGGCGCAGCCGGCCAGAACCAGGTCGGCGCGGTCGGCGCCGATGCAAGGGTTGGCGACGCGTTGCTGGAAATCCCAGCCGACCAGTTTTTCGACCATGCGGTCGACGCTGTCGCGATCCATCCACAGCCCGTCGACGCGGCGGCGGTCATAGCGTTCGAGATCGAGATGGACGCCGGCCAGCGTCGTCACCGTGCCCGATGTGCCGAGCAAATGGAATTTCGGGCTGGCCAGGAGGTGGCTCAGCCGGTCGCGCCCGTCGAAGGCGCGCAGCCGCATTGCGACATCCTCGACCATGGCGCCAAAGATCTCGCGTGTCACCGTGCGGCCGCCAAAACGCTCGGCCAGCGAGACGACGCCGACCGGCAGCGACGTCCACGAGACGATATGGTTGGCAAGCCTTGGCGAGCGCTGACCGGTGAGGTCGATCAGCGCGATTTCGGACGAGCCGCCGCCGATGTCGAACAGCACGACGCCTTGCGTGTCGCGCTCGACCAGCGAACCGCAGCCCGACACCGCCAGCCGCGCCTCGGTCTGGCGGTCGATGATCTCGAGCTTCAGGCCGGCCTCGCGCTCGACGCGCTCGAGGAACTCGACGCCATTGGCGGCGGTTCGGCAGGCCTCGGTGGCGATCAGCCTGGCTTTCCTGACCTTGCGGTTGCGCAATTTGTCACCGCAGATCTTCAGCGCCTCGACCGCGCGGTCCATTGCGGCGTCGCCGAGCCGGCCATTGGCGGTAAGGCCCTCGCCCAGCCTGACGATGCGCGAGAAGGCATCGATGACGCGGAACTGGCCATGGCGCGTCGGCACCGCGACCAGCAGCCGGCAATTGTTGGTGCCGAGATCGAGCGCGGCAAACACCGGCAATTCCTGCAGCGGCGGCGGTGTGCGGGCACCTTGCCCCGGCCTTGGCGGAGCTGAGGGCGGAGGCGCGTAAGCCGCTGGCTGGGGCGGGCGCGCGGCCGGGGCCTCGTTGGCGGCGGGCACCGAAGCGCCGGCCGCCAGCGGACGAGTCTCGTCGCGTGCGAAAACCTTGCGCCCGCGCCGGCGCTTGCGCCGTTTCTTGGGTTTGCCGTTCTGATGCGGGCCGTTCTGACCCTTGTGATCGTGGGACGTGTCGCCAGCCTGTCCATTGCCGGACCAGGGTTGCACCTGACGGCCGTAGCGTCCGGTGGATGGGCTTGCCTGGCCGGACGGCGTCGGCGAACCCCTGGACACGCCCACTTCCGGCGCGCCAGCGCCGGCGTCGTGGTCTTCCACTGTCGTTCCTTCCGGCGCCGCGCGAACCGGAGACCGGACGCAGCAGGCGCTTTTACATGTTCAAGTTGCCGCCAGACTATCAGCGCACGGCCGGATCACCAAGAGCGCTCGCGGCGAATTTTGCCGGCGGCGTGAAGGCGGCGACGTCGGTGAGCCCTTGTCCCCTTGGGAGAAGGGAAGGCGCGAGCGCCACAACGCGCCTTCCCGGTTGAATAGCCGGCTTCAATGAGGCATTTCTGAAATGGAGGGTAAATCATTCGGCAACGCGGGCGGTTTGCCTGCTGCGAACCGGAAAACGGTACGGGCTGCAACGCATGATCGTCATGCCATGAACTGGAGGCGCTATTTCTGGCCCGTCATCGGCATCGCCGCGGTGGTGTTCTCGCTGTGGCTGCTGTTGCACGAATTGCGCGGCATCTCGCTTGACGATGTCTGGGCCGGCATAATCGCCATCCCGGCGCGCGGCTGGGTGCTGGCGGCGCTGAGCTCGGTCATCGCCTATGCCTCGCTCGCCGGCTACGACCACATCGCGTTGCTGCACATCGGCAAGAAAGTATCGTGGCTGTTCGTCACCTTCTGCTCGTTCACCACCTACGCGCTGTCGCACAATATCGGCGGCTCGGTGTTTTCCGGTGCGGTGATCCGCTACCGCGCCTACGGCACCAGGGGCCTGACCGGGCAGGACGTCGGCATTCTGGTGGCGATCTGCTGGATCACCTTCGTGCTGTCGACGCTGTTCGTCTCAAGCATCGTCCTGCTGCTCGAGCCCGAGGTGATCGACCGGTTTTCCGGCACGCCGCATCACCGGCTGTCGCAAGCAGCAGGGCTCGCCATGCTGCTCGTGGTGGCGGCCTACATATTCGGCAGTTGGCTGCATCTGAGACCACTCAGGATCGGCAGCTTTCAGCTGCATTATCCGGCGCTGCCGATCGTGGCGCGGCAATTGCTGGTCGGCCCGATCGAACTGCTGGCGGCGGCGGCGATCATCTTCTTCGCCCTGCCCGCCACCGGCAATCCCGGCTATTTCATCGTGCTCGGCGTTTTCCTGGTGTCGTTCTCGATCGCGCAGATCTCGCATGCGCCGGGCGGGCTGGGCGTGTTCGAGGTGGTGTTCCTCGCGGGCTTGTCACATATGGACCAGGTCGGCGTGCTGGCGGCGCTGCTGGTGTTCCGGCTGTTCTACCTGATCATCCCGCTGCTGATCGCGCTCGGCGTGGTGCTATTCTTCGAGCACTCGCAATACAGCCGCAGCGAGAGTTGAAGCGCCGGAAGCCGACGATTGAAGCCAGACACAGGGTTGACTATTTTCCGGCGGCGGCTACAAGGGCCGCGCGGCTGCCTGGCGGCCCACCCTGCGCGACAAGCGCCTGCTGGGGAATAGGTTAACGGTAGACCCACGGACTCTGACTCCGTTAGTCCTGGTTCGAATCCAGGTTCCCCAGCCAACGTCTCTTTTTTAATATTTTTTTGATACTTAGCGTACTTTAGAAAATGCTAAGTGTTACACTCAACCGGATGATCACATGGCATTTGACCGTGGCAGGATGCCGGGAGCGTCGTTGTCTGCGGCCCGCCAAGCTTGTAGACCGCCGGATTGACGCCCCGGCGGCTGGTTATGGTGCGCTCTTAAGATAAGATTCGAGCAGTCCATAATGATCGAGTATTCTAAACGAATTGCTCATCGCGGCACGTTGTCTTACATCATCATCGATGTCACACCACGAGCAGCGGAGGACGCCCTTGGCAGTTGGTTCCTGGCATTCTTCGCAAAAATATTCGATCGCATGGATTTGGCCCTCGTCGAACCCGAAGGGATGACCGCTTTGATCGACCATAAAGGGTATCGCCGAACTCCTGCCAATACGAAGCTCTAAGTATCTACATTCGATATCTCTAGCTATCTCTTTAAGCTTTGCCTTAGTCTCGCCAGTCGCCCTTGCTCCGCAGATGATACTCGTAATCGCCTCGCGAGGAACATCTAAGAGCATAAGATCGTCGGCAGCTCTGGTATCTGATTTGTCGACAATCATTCTACGCTCTTGCTCATAGCTCCAACACAAGGTTTTCGTGAAGTAAGCCGAAGAGAATACTGCACTCATTAACCAGAGATTATATCGGAATTTCTTGATCTGATGAGCTCTCATGAGCAGATCAGACAGATCGCGATTCGGCGTATCCGAGTATTCGACGCTTCCAAAGCGCGCCTCAGGGAACAAATCTTTTAATTTTTTCTCCGAAAATTCTATTATAAAGCCACTATGATTCTGCGTATAGTGCGCCCACATGGGAACAACAATCGGCGATATTGAAAAACATGTAGTAGGATGTTGTAAATTTTCTCCAATTAGATCAAAATAAAATGCAAGTTCTTCCGGATCACGATTGAAATCAATAGTTAAAAATAATTCGTACGGGTCATTGAACTCACTTGGCAACGAGAATTTCAGTGTGGCCTTCTCCGCATCAGCGAAGACATTATCCACGTTACTATGTGATACGTATTTATATATATATGGCTTCAGTTCTTCGCTCATTTGACTGCCTCAGTTTGTCGGGTGGATCGATATAGCGAGACGCGAGTGCCGTCTGCAATTCCGTGAGAAACAGGGCGCCACAATTTCCAACGCGTCGTCGGCGACCACTCGTCGTCACTTTTGAATTACTGTGACAGTGCACTTTTTATCATATCGCCCCGCCTGTTGCGTCTAGAACTGACCGCTGGTGCACCTTGCCCACGTTCCCGGGTCAGCCGCATCCCCCGACTATGTGTTCCGCAAGAACTGCTCATCGAGTATTGCCGCGTCGCCGATGTCGCGGTTTTCGATGCACCCGTGTGCCGAGCATCGCCGGGCAAATCGGCAAAGCCGTGAAACCCGGAAAACGAGGCAGGCGGCGAAAAGAAATTAGTGCACTGTCACCGTAATTCCTAAAACCTCTCCGGCAACCCTTCTACTCCCCGACAATGGACGTCGGCGGGCGTGCCGAGGTTATCGGATCGGCATGACGAAGGACGATCCTCCACGTGCCTTCCTCGCGCCGGAATATGGTGGTGACTCGAAGCGCAATCGGCACCAGTTTGTTGCCACCACCGACCTTGGATTGGAACCGCTCGACCTCGATTATGTATCCCAAGTCGCCTGTCGCATACTCCGAGATGCGCTCAAAGCCGATGGCCTTGCCGTGCCGGTAATTGGTGGCGGCCCGTTCCATGGTCTCAGCGGCCTTTCTCCATCCCTTCGCCGGCGGGCCAAAGGGATTGGCAATAATGACGTCGTCCTGTCGCGAGTAGAGGTTTTTCAAGGGCTCAGGATCGCCCTTTACGAAGGCATCCAGGGCCAGATGATCCTGCTCGATAAATTTCGTCAGGTCGGAGGCTAACATCTTGACATCGCCACATGACTACAAAGAGAACTCTATCAAGCGCTTCATCCGCCCTTCGCCTTGCCACAGGCGTTCGGGCTGGTGTCCGGAGTATAGATCAGAATTACGGTGAGTGCACTTTTTACCATGTCGCCCCCGCCGCATGGTGTACCTTGCCGGCGTTCCCGGTCCGTCGCATCGCGGGGCAAATCGGCAAAGCCGTGAAACCCGGAAAACGAGGGCAGGAGGCGAAAAGAAAATAGTGCACTGTCACCGTAATCCCGCCGCCTGCTGGGGAATAGGTTAACGGTAGACCCACGGACTCTGACTCCGTTAGTCCTGGTTCGAATCCAGGTTCCCCAGCCAGTCGGTTTCCTGTCCAAAATCGATATTTGATCAGCTTTGAAAAAATACGGTACGGCAACTGCCAATGCTGCCTGCCGGCTAGATCGTGGGCGATCAAATTATGCGCCGTAGGCCTCAGTGGGTCCCGATCCGTACAATGCATCGCGAAACGCCCGAACTGTGACGCTTATTTGATTTGCCACTCGCGCATAATCAAAGTGTTTCCAAGCGCAACGCCATGTGTATGAATGGAGCTGCCCACAAGACTATCAAGCGCGCCGTCTCCAAAACTAGGTCCGTCCTTACGGCGCAGAACGTAGCTGTCGCCCTGATCCGTTTTCAAAACAACGGCGTCGCGCTCGCTTTTTGACCCGGAGTCAACGTTTTCTCGGACTACCCGCCCGGAAAGTTCAACCAATTTGGCGTCCATGTTAGCGGCTTTCGCTCTCCTCGATGGCGGTAATGCCATCTCCGAGTATATAGGCCACCAGTACATGAAAGGAAGGGAGCTTCTTCCCGGTCTCAATATCATGGTGATTGTCTCTTTTTTGCGAGACCACAACAACCTGAGGTTTTCTTTTCATCTCCTTGGTCACGTTGAGAAATTGCACGCCACCCGTCACGGAAAAAACCTCCGGCTCGCCCGAAAACCCTTTGCTCTTCGCGATGGTGCGGACCCGCTCTATTGCCGTAGCTGAACCTTTCGTGCGGCGACTGGAATAGCTGGCTGCCTCAGCAAGCGCGCGTCCATCGCTTTTGAGTTGGGCGCGCTTTGACTTTCTGCTGCTTTCAAGGTCTTTGGCGGTGGTCTCCGCTGATGTGTCTACACTGGCGAGCCCATCGCTGGCGGTTTTGGGTGGCACAACGGCGTGAACCGAAGGATCTCCGTAAAGCACAAATTGCACCAGTGTTTTGAGGTTCGACGGGCCTGACATCGATTGACTTGAGACGAACTTCTGGCGTGCCTCGAGCATAGCCCGTCCGATGGATGCTCCCTGCAGTACTCTTTCAAGAAAATACTGTGAAATCAGATCCGCCTGCCCGTTTGATGCCGCCGGGCCATAGGCAATCGTTGTGCTGCCCATGAAAGCAATCGCTCCGTTCAAGAGATAGCTCATGCATATCGGCTGTGCATTGCCGAGCAGGTTGTTGTTGTAAAGTTCCGCGCCATAACAGCATTCGGCCGCCACGACCGCCCCCGACCTGACATTCGGGCTCGTGCGTAGGCTGTCCATTGAAACCGGGTAGGACTGCGCCAGCTGACCGTAAAATGAAGGATCGCCTTGTCCGCCGTGACAGTTGATAAAATGTGTGAGTCGATTCTGATAAGTATCGATTGCTGGATGCGTTCCTGCTGGTGATAGTTTCAAGTCAGCGTGATTGCCGAACAACGCACTGAGGCTGAGCTGCGTTGATTGTTGCCAGACGCCGGCGCTAATTGCGAAATAGGACGAATAGTGATCGGGAGTAGTAGGCGTGAAGTTGGCGCACCGGTCAATAAGCGTCGCAAAGGCGGCGGCGTCGGAAGAGCCCTGCGTCATCGGTAGCCGACCAACGACACGAGTTATCGCCAAATAGTTGCTTGCCTTCTGACTAAACCCTCCGAGGGAAGCGTAAGGCAGATCACTGTCTATTGTCTTGTCATTGTCTGGGAGGCCTGGGATTCTGGATAGGGCGATGTGGGGAATGACGTCGGGACCGTCTAGCAGCAGAATGTAATCGGGGTTAAGCTTGGTGTAGATTGCATCAACCGCCCGCTTGGCCCCCGCCTGGTCGGACCCATTGACGATTGCCGCGCCGCCAACGGACGCCATCTGCTTCGCATCGTCAATATTGACTATCGACGTGGTGAGGCCGCGTGTTGCATCCGCCACTATCAATCGCTGAAGCGCGGCATCGATGACTACAAGTCCGGGTGTGCCATATTTCGTGTCCATACCAGAGCGATTGGCCACCACGACCTTGTCGACTGTTCTTGGCATTTGCTGATCTCCAAGCAGGCAAACCGAGGCGGGATTGAGGTCAACGGAGTTTTTGAAGCGTCGAATCCCACGCATAACCCGCGAGAATCGCCGCTCTGAAATCCGTCAGATTTTCCCCGGCAAATGCGACGACGAGAACAGCCGTCAGCGCGGAAGCCACGCCGAGGGCTGCGTAGGGGCGCACCAAATCCCATAGCGCCACGATTTCCCCGAGGCCTTTCTGATCAGCGTTCGGCAGCGGGAATTGCGAGCGCACATATGCCCAAAGGATCGGAAGCACCACGCTGATCAGGATGCCCAAGAGGCACCACAGGTAAGGCACATACAGTTTTTCAGACATTACCCCTCCCTCGCTCTCGCTAGCTTCCACGACCCACACTTTGGAGACACTAGGCGATCGGAGGCATGCCGCTGTCCTGACTGATGCGCTGGCCACTTTCAGGCTTCGATAAAGACAAGGTCAAACCGCTCACGTGCCTCAGAAAGGATGCCGGCGTCTAGCGCTCCACCAAGATCCTCGAGTATGCCGGCACCGGCGCCGGTATCTTCGCCCGTGTAGCGAATCTGGAGTGCCCTGCCGCTTTGTAGCACGTTCAGCAGAATGAGCGCCTGTGAGATAGGGCGCGACATTACAATGTAAGGTCCACCTGGCTGCAACTTTCCGCCGAGATGTCCCTCGACCGGTGTATCGGAAAGATAGATGTAGCCTGCGTCGCCGCCATCTGGACGTTTCAACTGTATCCAACCGAGGAATTTTCCTGCTGCGGCCGGCTCGTCGCCAAGAAATGCCGTTCTGAAACTACTGACCGGATTTGTGACTGACACGAATGCCATAATAGATTTCCTCTTTTTATCTATCGATTTTCATCCCTAGTGAGATTCCCGCTGAAACCTGTCATCGGCAGAACTCCTTATCGAGCTACTTCTTGACGGATTAGAGGGGCCGAAGCGTCGCGACCGTAATATGCGGCCAACTCAGCCCATTGAAGTTGAGAAGGACACGCTGCGTATATTGGAGTTGCAGCAGCGGCAGTCCTTGGGCGTCCGTACCTTCTTCTATCCAGAAGGTCGAGGTGACGGTTGGGGCGTGGGCATTGGGGCCGCTGGGCGGCTTGCCTACAAGGAAAGCCGTATTGTCGGTGCCGCCGCCGGCATCGGGAACCGAGCCTGCCGGAGTGCTGTCTGACGAGACTTGGATCACGACAGTCCTGGTGATAGTTTGACCAGCGATCGCCTGAGAGAGAAAAATATTAGGGTCGGTAAGCTGCTGTTGCGTGAGGCCGGCGACGTTGGCGAGAGGCGTACGGGACTCCGTGACGTTGGTCAGAATCTCTTCGGGGAAGTGAATGAGGTTGGTCGCGGCGTCATCGGCACTGCCTATCGTGAAAGGCGTGATGCTGGCCGACTGGAACTGCGGTTGCGCAACTTCGAAGGCTCGGCCTTGTAGATTGATTGTGGTGCCATGCGGGATCGTGCCCATTCGGACAACCGTCGCGGGTTCGCTGGGATCGGTTGTCTGAGGCACATTGTTCCAGACGCCGGGCTCAAAATGCTGGCCACTGTTATCGAAGCTGTCGTTGATCGTCTGCAGATAGGCAACGCCTCCGAGAAATATTCCCTCCTGCAGCAACCCGCGATTTGCAATCCCAGTCGGCCCGGAGATGTCGTTAAAGTCCAGCGTTTCGTCGGTAAAATTCAATTCAAGAAAAAAATCCGTCGGGCCAAACTCGTTTCCGAAATTTGGCCGCCAGATCATGTTGAAGCCGCTGCCCGTCCAAGTGCGCTGGGCTTTCCCGTCCGCCTTAGGCGCGCCCACGAAACCTCTGAGCAGGCCGAGAAAGTCGGGTGGCAGGGCATGGGGCTGCTCGCCCGCCGGATGTAATTGCTGAAATTTAAAATTAGTCTCAATCGGCACAATGTTTCTCCTCTGATTTTAGTAGACTCTACGAATTCACTAAGGCTTATCTAAATGCGCTGATTTCCACAGCAGAAGTCAATTTCTATACGACACTGCCGAACATTTTGTGCTGCTCGATAAACGGCAACTGCCTGCCACGCCGCAGCAGCAACGAATGGTCGATCCCCAGTATCTTCCGCACGCTCGCCAGCGCCGCCTCATTCACGTCTATGTAAGCCACGATGTACCATTCGCCGTTCTCTTCCCTGGCCATGCCCATCGGCTCGGCACGCCATTTGAGCGCGCCATGGTGGGGCATGAAGTAGGTTTCCTGGATGCCGCCGACGGCGGCTAGTCCCTCGTCGAGAGCGTATTCCATCACCGCGCAGCACAGCTGCGTCAGCGTGCCCCTCAGTCCGGCAGTGCGTTTGTCGGGAACGACGAAGGTGCGGGTCCATTCGGCCCAATCGGGACGTCTTGGGACGCCCGATTTTTCACACATGTGAGAAAAAACCTCCGAGACCATGTGCGGCTCGCTCGTTGGGATCAATCGAGCCGAAGTCACTACGCGACCATCTTCGATACCAAGCAGGTAAGTCGCCGCGTCGGTATCGAATTGGTCCAGCTCGCGACCGTCCGGGCTTGGAGGGCGCCAATGTTTCTGGTTCACGAAGAAGTCGTGCCGCCGGCGCAGAAACTCGTCGAATTCGTTTTCATAGAGATGCTTGTTATGCGCATTGACTACGTGGGCCGTTATCATGGCGCGATCCCCCGATCGTTCTCGCAGGGATACTCGCAGTCGCGCTAATATACGTCACCTGTCCGATGGGACAGTTGACGCGTTCAGGGATGGATCAGGCGCCGGCGCACCGCTTCGACGACCGCTTGCGTGGTCGTGGCGACGCCGAAAGCTTCCCTGGCTCGTGTCGAGTGCCATTTGACCGTGCGCTCGGTCAGGCCAAGGATCTGCGAGGTTTCCGATGAGGTCTTGCCGGCCGCGGCCCACAAGAGCACTTCTTTTTCGCGGTCGGTCAGCACGCCCTCGTGGTCGTCATCGTCATTCGCCAAGGCCTGGATCGACATGCCCGCGTATACCGCCATGGTCACCAGTTGCACCTGATGGCGCGGCGACAGGGTGCAGGCCTTCGCGGAAGAGGCAAACGACAGCACGGATTGCCAATGGTGAACGCTGAGCATCGGTACGGCGAAGCCGCTACAGATGCCGAACTCCGTCGCCTCACCGGCAACGCGTCGTGAGCCTTCCGTATCCGACCACTTTGCCGGGACTTCGGACCACAGGAACGGCTTCAGGGTCTTTGCCGAGTAAATGCAAACACCATCAGCCGCGGCATGCTCGGCCTCGACATAGCGTTCGAACCAGCCGGCCGGCCAGCCATTCAGCTCAACCATGGGTGCAAGCTTCTGGCCACCGAGCGGCACACCGCTCAGGATCAGGTGCTCGAAGCCGAGATTTCGCACGGTCTCGAGCAAGTCACCCAGCAGCGGCCCGGTGGCTGTGTGTTTCCTGCAGCGTTCGACAAAGTCGAACACGTCTGAATCGATCATGACAGAGACCCCCCGTCTCCACGCCCGAAAACAAAGCTTATCTTAAATTAGTGACTTCGAATATCCCAATAAGTGCGTGCGCCACGCAGGACGCGTGGACCAAAATCAGCTAAATCAGCCAGACGTGATCAGCGAAGCAGGACCCCCAAGCATGACGCCATCACTGCCAAAACGAAACGAGCCGTTCCGGGCTGGCGAAACCGCGCTGCTGCTGGTCGACATGCAGCGGGTCTGGCTGGAGCCCGGGGCCGATCCGGCGCATCCGGAGCGTGGGCCCGATCACTATTTCTACCGGCAGACGGCGTCGCAGACGATCCCCAACCAGGAGCGCCTGCTGGCGGCGGCGCGGGCCAACGGCGTCGAGGTGATCCATACCATCATCCAAAGCCTGACCGAAGACGGCCGCGACCGCTCGCTCGACCACAAGCTGACGCCGATCCATATCGCGCCGAGCCGGCCGGAAGGCCTGCCGGTCCCGTCGCTGGCGCCGGTCGGCGACGAGGTCATGCTGCCGAAGACATCGTCGGGCGTCTTCAATTCAACCAACATCGACTATGTCTTGAAAAACCTCGGCGTGCGTTATCTGATCGTCGCCGGCATCATGACCGACCAGTGCGTCGACATGGCGGTGCGCGATGCCGCTGATCGCGGCTATCTCGTCACCTGCGTATCCGATGCCTGCGCCGCCGCCTCGCAGGAGCGTCATGACGGCGCGCTCGAGGCTTTCGGTGGCTATTGCTGGGTCACTGATACCGCCACCGTTACGGGCCGTTTCGAAGCCTTGGGAAAAGCTGCATGACATCGGCCGTCGAACCGCTGGTTGCCGTCGTCACCACCGATCTGTCGGCGATCACGCGCGGCCGCTCGGTCGTCGAAAGCAAGCTGCAGAAGATCGCCGCGACCGGCGTCGGCTGGCTGCAGGCCAACCTGTCGCTGACGCCGTTCAACTCGATCGTCGATCCCAATCCGTGGGGCTCGTCAGGCGATGTGCGGCTCGTTCCCGATCTCAACGCGCGGTTTCGCACGGCGCTGACCGGATCGGCGACGCCTTTCGACATGGTCGCCGGCAACATCGTCGAACTCGACGGCAGCCCGTGGGTCGGCTGCACGCGGACCATGCTCAAGGATGCGCTGGCGGAGTTGAAGGCGGCGGCCGGGCTTTCCGTCACCGCGGCGTTCGAGCATGAATTCCATATCGAGGGCGACTTCGGGCCGGCTCATTCGATGTCGTTGGCCGCACTGCGCCGCGCCGATCCGTTTGCCGCCAATCTGATGGCGGCGCTGGCGGAGGCCGGCGTCGCGCCGGAAGTGGTGATCGCCGAGTTCGGCACCGACCAATTCGAGGTGACGTGCGAGCCGGCCGATGCGCTTGCCGCGGCCGATCGCGCCGTCGCCATCCGCGAGATCACGCGCGAAGTCGCGCGATGCGCCGGCTGGCGGGCGAGCTTCGCACCCAAAACCGCGCCGGATGCCGTCGGCAACGGCGTCCACATCCATTTCAGTTTCGTCGACGAGGCCGGCAAGCCGGCGACCTACGGTCCGGCCCAGCCGGGCGGCCTTTCCAGCCGTGCCGCTTCGTTCTGTGCCGGCGTGCTGCGCCATCTGCCCGCGATCACCGCCATGACGGCGGCGAGTGTGTCGTCCTACTACCGGCTGAAGCCGCATAGCTGGAGTTCGTCCTACACCTGGCTTGCCGATCGCGACCGCGAGGCGAGCCTGCGCATCTGCCCGACGGTGACGATCGGCGGGCGCGATCCGGCGCGGCAGTACAATATCGAATACCGGGCAGCCGACGCCACCGGCAATCCCTATTTGTCGCTGGCAGCGATCGTGCGCGCCGGGCTGGAGGGGCTGAAGGCCAAGCTGCCGGCGCCGCCGCTTGTCTCGGGCGACCCGACGCTGATGAGCGGTTCCGAGCGCAAGAAGCTTGGCCTCGTGCGGCTGCCGGAAACGCTGCCTGCGGCACTCGACGCGCTCGTTGCCGACAAGACCGTCACCGGATGGTTCGCGCCGGTGTTCGTCGAGACCTTTGTCGGCCTCAAGCGGCATGAGACCGAGCGCCTCGCCGGTCTCGACCCAGTGGCGGTCTGCGATCTCTACCGGACGCTGTATTGATGGCTGAGCCGGTTGCCAACGCCATCCTACCGGAAGGTTGGCCACCCGCGGTCGACGCAATCAACGAAACGGGGCGTTCCGATATCGTTCTGATATGCGAGCACGCGTCCAATCATATTCCGGCCGAGTATGCGCGGCTCGGTCTCGACAGCCGCCATTTGCAGCGCCATATCGCCTGGGATATCGGCGCCGCCGAAGTGACCCGCGCTCTGTCGAAACTGCTCGATGCTCCGGCTTTCCTCAGCTCCTATTCGCGGCTGTTGATCGATCTCAACCGGCCGCTTGGTTCCAGCGGCAGCATTCCGGCGCTATCGGAGGACACCGGCATCCCCGGCAATGTCGGCCTCGATCCGGAGGAGCGAAGCCGGCGTGCCGAAATCATGTTCGCGCCGTTTCATGACCGCGTGGCCGCCCATCTCGACGACCGGGCGAAGCAGGGCAGACCGACGCGGATCGCGACGGTCCACTCCTTCACGCCGGTCTTCCTCGGCATTGCGCGGCCCTGGCACGCCGGCGTGCTTTACGACCGGGCAGTCGATTTCGGCCAGGCAGTGCTTGCCGGCCTGCGCGCCGACGGTGCGCTCAACGCCGCGGCAAACGAGCCTTATGCGATCAGCCGCGACGGCGACTACGCCATACCGGTCCATGGCGACGATCGCGGCATTCAGGCCGTCCTCATCGAGATCAGGCAGGACCTGCTGGCGGGCCGCTCCGGCATCGAAGAATGGGCGAAGCGGCTGGCCGCAGCGTTACCGGCGCAGACACAGGGTTTGTGAACAAGCTCGGCTGCTCGAGCGCAACACGAGATGGCACACGGTGAAAAGCCTCCACCCGTCCTCAGGAGAAGATTTCCGCCAAGTCTTCGACGCTCGTGCCTTCCTTGACCTGGCGCAGCTCGACATAGCTGACGGCGATGGCAACGGAAAACACGACTTGCTCGACCGTGCGCGCCAGAGCGTCCAGGAAGAACACGAGCGGAATGCCTAAGTGGGATAGGACGCGGCCCAACGTGAAATTTGTTGCGACCAAAGCTACGAACAGGGGGAACCAGAGACTGAGCAGAGACCAACGGCTGCCCTTGGAAAGATCGCGGCTGCGGCCCAAACTCGCGAATACCCCCAGTTTTTCCTGAATCAGAACCGGTATCGCTACAACCCAGAGAACCAACAACAAAAATCCCGGAACGACGAGCAGCACGAGGCCGACTGTGAAGCCAATGTTGACAATCAGCGAAATGCCGATTGCCGGCAGCAGGAGTGCCAGGGCCGTCCCGATGCAATCACGCATCGACGGCCGCTTGCCGCTCAAATCCTCGATGGCAGCGCGCGTCAAAGCCACCTCCAGCAAGGACATGAGGACAATATAGCCGATCGCGCCAACCACCGTGAGCGCGACCCGTTGAACCGAGAATTCCGGGCCGCCATGCTCGACATTCGTAACGGTATTCCTGAACCAGAGCGCAAATACGAATCTCGGCAGGGCGGAGAAAATCAAGGCAAGCCCTAGGCAAAGAACGGGATTGCGTCCGATGACGGCAAAGCTGTCGTTGAAAACCCTGCCGATGCGAAATTTGTCGGGCTGTTCCAGCGTTATTGACGCCACGATATTACCTATCCAGTCCAGACCGATCCTGACGCGATGAAGGCAGCAAATCCCTTGCCGCTACGAGAAGATTTCCGCCAAGTCTTCGACGCTGGTGCCTTCCTTGATTTGTCTCAGCTCGACATAGCTAACGGCGATGGCAACCGATATTACCGTCGACACGACCGTTGACACAACGGCGCTTCCAATCGCGCCCACAATCAGGCCAACGGTCGAGAGGCTGCCGGTAAGGGCGAAAGCCAATCCAAACACCAAAGCGAATGCCATTTGGAAGGCAATCGCCACCAAGAACAGAATCAGCAAAAGGCCGAATAGTGACCAGCGGCTGCCCTTCGTCAGGGCGCGGCTCCGCGACATCGAGCCAAACACGCCAAGGCGCTCCTGGATCAGCACGGGTACGGAAACCGATATACCAAGCAACCACATGATGCCGGGAACAAGCAGCATCACGAACGCGATGATCGTCCCGAAGATCGGGATAATCAGCCCTGCGACGGCAATCGCAACAACCCCGAGGACCATGACGAAAAAGACCACCAGCCCGATCCCAAGCGTCGGGAATATGCAGCGTAAAGCTATTTGGATGCAGTCACCGATTGCCGGGCGCTTGCCGTTCAAGTCTTCTATCGTCGCCCTCACCAGTGATGATTGAAACAACAAAGCCAGCACAAGATATATCAAGCCAAAAGCCACCGATATTAACGAGTTGCGTAGAATCGCCGAGGGATCGGCAACAGCCAGAGTTTCGGGACTAGCAATATTGATGTTGGCAAAATTGCTGTAATTCCAAAGGTTAAGCACCAGTGCCGGAAGGGCGGAAAAAAGAGCCGCTAGTCCGACCAACAGACCCGGATTGCGGCCGATAACCGCAAAACTGTTGCTGAAAACCCTGCCGATGCGAAACTTGTCCGACCGTTCCAATGTCGTTGAAACCATGATGCGTCCCCCGCTTAATCACCGCATATCGGCTGGTGATCCCCGCATTAAATGTGCCAACATTGGAGGTCGACGTCTAGTCCACTTGCAATTGTCTTGCCGCATTGCCAGTGTCGGCTGGGGAACCACAGGTTGCAGGGGAGCGGGTGGCGGTGGCACAGCCAGGCACAGCGGAAGCCGAACGGCTGACCAATCTGCACAAGCAGCTGATCGCCGATGAGTCGATCCAGTTCGACCTGCCGGCCTATGTGCCGCCGAAGCCGCCCGAGTGGCTGAAACCGCTGCAGGATTTTTTGTCGTGGCTCGGTCCCTACATGATCTATCTGTTCTGGGGGGCGGTGATATCGGGCGTCGCAATCATCCTGCTTTTGGTCTTCCTTGAGGTGAAAGGCATCGCCTGGCGGCTGCCGTGGCACCGCCCTCGACCCGAAGTCGAAGACGAAGAAGCCTGGCGCCCCGACGCCGGCGCCGCGCAGATCCTGTTGTCGCAAGCGGATGCGCTGGCCGCACGCGGCGACTACGACGAGGCGGTTCACCTTTTGCTTCGGCGCAGCGTCGCCGATATTGCCGGCCGGCTGCCGGACTTCCTGCGCCCGTCGCTCACCGCGCGCGACATCGCCAATGCCCCTTCCCTGCCGGGAAGGGCGCGCCATGCGTTTACCGAGATCGCCCGCATTGTCGAGGCGGCGCTGTTCGCGCGCCGGCCGGTCGGCGCGGAAGGCTGGCGGCAGGCGCGCGGCGCCTATGAACGTTTCGCCTTCCGGGATGCCTGGACGTGAGCGCACCGGCCGTCGAGGCACAGGAGCCGTTCAATCGAAAGACACTGTTTTGGGGGATTTTCGCCAGCCTCCTTGCGGCAGCCGGTTTCTTCCTGCTGTCCACCTATGCTCCCGATTTCCGGCAACCCGGCAATGGCGGCGCCACGCCGCTGTCGAAAAGCGGCGTCGGCTACGCCGGCCTGGCGGAATGGCTGCGGCTCACCGGCGAAGCGCCCTTGATGGCGCGGACCGAAGACGATCTTGCCAGAGATATACTGCTGATCGTCACCATCTCGCCCGACAGCGATCCGGAGGCGCTTGACCGCATTCTTGAGCTTCGCGATGACCGCGAGACTCTCTTCGTGCTGCCCAAATGGCAGACCTTGCCCCTCCAGCAGCATGAGGGATGGAAGATGAAAATCGAGCGTTTGCCCGACACCGTAGTCAACAATTGGCTCGGCCGGATCGCCAAGGCCAAGCTCGGTGTCGGCAGGAGCACCGTCGAGCAACTCGAGATCCGGGGCCATCTCGTCGCCGCGCCGCAAGACATGCAATGGGTTGCCGACGATCACCCGATCATTGCGGCAGGCAGCGGCAAGGCCGTCCTCGTCGAATTCCAAGACAAACCCTTTTTTATCCTGACCGACCCCGACCTAATCAACAATTCCGCGCTTGGAGATGCCGACAAGGCGGCCGCGGCGCGCGACCTGATCCAATGGCTGCGGCCTGGCAAGGGTCTGGTCATGTTCGATCTGACACTGCACGGCGGGGCGCGGAAATATGACCTCGCCAAGCTTCTGGTCGAGCCGCCGTTCCTGGCGCTGACACTGACGATCCTGATCGCTGCGGCGCTGGCGTTCCTGCATGGCCTTGGCCGGTTCGGCCCGCCGCGTATCGACCAGCGCGCTTTTGCCTTCGGCAAGCGTGCGCTGGTCGATACGACGGCGATGCTCATGCGGCGTGCCGGCCGGCTGGACGAACTGGGAGGCCGCTATGCGGCCTTGATGCGGGTACGCGCCGGCGCGCTGCTCGGGGCACCGCAAGGGTTGCAAGGCAAAGCGCTCGACCACTGGCTCGACTCTCGCGATAAGGAGCAAGCTGGCGGCTTCACGACGCGCTCGCAAGCGGCCGGCGAGGCGAAGAATCTGACACAGATGCAACAGGCAGCAGAACGGCTGCATGACTGGACGGCAAGGAGGCTCGGTGAACGTCGATGATGTGAAGGCCCTGGCGACACGGATCAGGGAAGAAGTGGCCAAGGCGATCACCGGGCAGCACGATACGGTCGACCTGATGCTGACCGCCTTGTTTGCGGGCGGGCATATCCTGCTGGAAGGTCCTCCGGGCACGGCCAAGACCATGACGGCGCGCTGCTTCGCCCAGGCGCTTGGGATCGCCTACGGGCGGATCCAGTTCACGCCGGACCTGATGCCCGGCGATATCGTCGGGTCGAACATCTACAACTTCCAGACCGGGCAGTTCACGCTGACGCGCGGCCCGATCTTCTGCGATCTCCTGCTTGCCGACGAAATCAACCGCACGCCGCCCAAGACGCAGGCCGCACTGCTCGAGGCGATGCAGGAGCATGCGGTCACCTTCGACGGCACCACGCATTCGCTCGGCCGCAATTTCATGGTCGTCGCGACCCAGAATCCGATCGAGCACCAGGGCGTCTATCCGCTGCCGGAGGCGCAGCTCGACCGCTTCCTGTTCAAGCACCGCGTCAGCTATCCCGGCCCCGAGGAAGAACGAGCCATCATCGTCCATCACGGCGGCGGCTCCGCCTCGCACGACATCGCGCAATATGGCATCGAAGCGCAGACGGACCGCGAGACGCTGCAGGAGGCCCTTGAAGTCGTCGGCTCCGTCACCCTTGTCGACGATGTCGTCGGCTACATAGCGGCGCTGGTTCGGGCTACGCGCGAAAATGCCGATCTGGAGGTCGGGGCCAGTCCGCGCGCCGGCGCCATGCTGGCGCGGGCGGCGCGTGCCCGGGCGGCGCTGGACGGACGCGCCTATGTGATCCCCGACGATGTCAAGGCGCTGGCGGTGCCGGCGCTGCGTCATCGCGTCATCCTTTCGCCTGCCGCACAGATCGATGGCCGGCTGGTCGAGCAGATCGTCTCCGACCTGGTCGACCAGACGGAAGCACCACGTTGATCTATCCCAGCGGCCGAGCGGTATGGGCAGCTGCGGCCGGCGCGGTGCCGGCCTTCCTGGTCGCGCTGGCATTGCCGTCGTTCTGGTATCTGGGATTGCTGTGGAGTTGCCTGCTGCTTGCCTTCCTGGCGGTGGATGCCGCGGCCGGACGCGGACGGACATCGCTGAATGCCAGCATCGATGCGCCGCAGCAGGTCGGTGTCGGCGGCGAGTTCAGCGTGCACGTCGCCGCCCGTCACTCGGGGCCGCGCGCCGCGGAGGCTCGGGTCGGCCACGATGCGCGTCTGGCGCCGGTGAGCGGCAGCGGCGGCGCCTTGCAGCCGACCGCTGGAGGCGGGTCGCTCTTCCTCCGCTTCCAGGCGCTGCGGCGCGGCGTCGCCAGCTTCGACCGTCTCTGGGTGCGCTGGCGCGGGCCGTTCGGGCTGGTCTGGAACCAGGTCGTGCTGCCGGTGGAAAGCAAGGTTGCGGTGCTGCCCGACGTCAGCAGCGCTCGCGGCGAGGCGATCACGCTGCTGCAACATGCGGCGCTTGCCGAAGGCCATGCGCAGCGCCGCGCCGGCCAAGGCCGCGAGTTCGACGCGCTCAAGGATTACCAGCCGGGCATGGGCCGGCGGATGATCGACTGGAAGCGCAGCGCCCGCCACGGCAAGCTGTTGGCGCGCGAGTTCCGCATCGAGGAGAACAACAACATCGTGCTGGCCATCGACAGCGGACGCCTGATGTGCGAACCGGTCGACGGTGTGCCGAAGGTGGACCGGGCGGTGACGGCCGCCCTGCTGTCGGCATTCATCGCGCTGAAGGGCGGTGACATGGTCAGCCTGTTCGGCTTCGATGCAAGGCCGCGCGTTTCGAGCGGCGCCGTGCGCGGCCCCGCCAGCTTTGCGATGATCCAGAAACGGGCCGCCGAGATCGACTACTCCAGCGAGGAGACCAATTTCACGCTGGCATTGACGACGCTGGCGGCGCGGCTCGACCGCCGCTCGCTGGTCATCATCTTCACCGATTTCGTCGATCCGATCAGTGCGGAATTGATGCTGAGCACCGTGGGCCGGCTCACCGAACGGCATCTCGTGCTGTTCATGATGATGAAGGACACCGAACTGGAGGGCCTGGCCGACCTGCCGCCACGCTCCGGCGAGGATGTTGCCCGCGCGGTCGTTGCCGGAGGGCTCTTGCGCGAAAGGCAGGTCGTCATCGGCCGGCTGCGCCTGCTTGGGGCGCATGTGATCGAAGCCGACCACAACCGGCTCGGTCCGGCGCTGGTCGAGCGCTATCTGCAGTTCAAGCAGGAGGATTTGCTGTGACGGCGCCGGTACGCGGCAATGCGGTGCGCGGCGACGCGGTGCGCCAGTCGCTGGCCAGCTTCCGCCGCGAGCGCGAGGCCGACTGGAAGGCATTCGAGGCGCTGCTGGCGCGTGTCGAGAAGCGTGCGCCGCGGACGCTTTCCGAAGAGGAGCTGCTGTCGCTGCCGCTGCTCTATCGATCGGCGCTGTCTTCCCTATCGGTGGCGCGCGCGACATCGCTCGATAATGCGCTGGTCGGCTATCTCGAAGCGCTGTCGCTGCGCGGTTATTTCTATCTCTACGGCGCGCGCCGCGGGCTGCGGCAGCGCCTCGCCGATTTCTTCCTGCATGACTGGCCCGAAGCCATTCGCGACCTGTGGCGCGAGACATTGGCGTCGGTCGCGCTGATGGTGATCGGCATTGGTGCAGGCGCCTGGCTGGTGGCATCCGACAAGAGCTGGTTCGACGCGATCATCCCGCCCGGCCTCGCAGGAGGCCGCGGCCCCGACACCTCGGCCGAGCTGCTGCGAGGCATGCTTTATGATGGCGACAATGGCTTTCTCTCAGGCTTTGCCGCCTATCTGTTCACGCACAACGTCCAGGTCGCAATCCTGGCCTTCGCCCTTGGCTTCGCCTTCGCGGTGCCGACGGTGCTGCTGATGCTGTACAACGGCTGCATGATCGGGGCGTTGTTCCAAGTCTATTGGTCCAAGGGGCTTGGCATGGAGCTCGGCGGCTGGCTGGCCATCCACGGCACCACCGAATTGTTCGCAATCTCTTTGGCCGGCGCGGCGGGCATGCGCATCGGCACCAGCATCGCCTTTCCCGGCGAATTGACACGCATGGCGGCAGCGGCTCGCGCCGGACGCATCGCCGCGAACGCCATGGTCGGGGTCTCGGTCATGCTGCTGTTTGCCGGGCTGCTCGAGGGCATTGGCAGGCAGACCATCACCAGCGACGTCACGCGCTACGGCATCGGCGGTGGCATGCTGGTGCTGTGGATCGGTTATTTCTACCTGTTCCGGGCGGTGCGGCATGGCGATCGTTAAACGCGCCGCCTTCGCGGCTATACGGCCGCTGATCACGCCCGAAGGCGTCGATCTCCGGATAAAATTGGCCGACGCCGGCACGCGGGCCTCCGCCTTCCTGCTCGACATCGTGTTCATCGCCGTGGCGGCAATCGTGATCACGATCGTCGCGCTGTTCGGGGTGGGAGGCCTTGGCAGCGAGGGATTTCAGCCGCTCTTCGTCGTCTGGATCATCCTGATCTTCTTTCTGCGCAACGCCTACTTCATCGTCTTCGAAGCGGGCCGGCGCGCGTCTACGCCCGGGAAGCGGATCGTCGGCATCCGGGTCGCGTCGCGCAGCGGAGACGGCCTGTCGATCGACCAGGTCATCGCCCGCAACCTGATGCGCGAGATCGAGGTGTTCCTGCCGCTGTCGATCATCGTTGGACGCAGCGGGACCGACCTCGCCGACACGCTGACGACGGTGTTCGGACTGGTGTGGACGCTGCTGTTTGCCTTGTTCCCGCTGTTCAATCGAGACCGCATGCGGATCGGCGACCTGTTGGCGGGGACCTGGGTGGTCGAGGCGCCGAAACGCGCCTTGCTTGAAGACCTGTCGGCACGGCAGGATCCGGCGGCCGGCGCCTTCCGGTTCAGCCACGCCCAACTCGATGCCTACGGGATTGCCGAACTCCACAAGCTGGAGGAGGTGCTGCGCCGCGACGACTATTTCGCACTGCGGACGGTGGCCGAAACGATCGGACGCAAGATCGGCGCGGCACCCCAAGCCCATGACGCACGCGCATTCCTGACGGCTTACTACGGCGAGCTACGGGCGCATCTCGAGCGCAAGCTGCTGCTGGGCAACCGCAGGGCCGATAAGCATCAGCGGTAGGTTCGCTTTCGCAGCCCTTCTATTGGAGAACTACGATGGCTTGGGTTTGGTACGATCGATTGGATACGTCGTTTCAGCCGGCGACTTTTGACTACGGTTCTCCAGTAACCCCCGTTGATGCGATGACCTCCGTACCAATCGAGGAATCTCGTGGTCGGCCGGTGCTTCGTGCCAGATCCAATTTAATCAATTTTGAAAGCCTTCACTGCCCACCAACTGGCAGCCCTCCGGCTGTTGATGATACGTGGCAGGAAATAATTTTGAAATTCGTGCCCCAAGAGTTTGTTCAATTTTATCCAATAACCTTAGTGGCCCGCGACGGAACGACTAACAAGTTTTCTTGGGTTCTGCCACTCAGCCGGGTTCGCTGCATAGATCCAGAACGATCTGATGTTGCCAGCGCGGTGGAAGGAGGTAACGTCTTACATATAATTTCTTGTAATTTTTACGTTCACTTTGAGCACTGCTTAGGCACTATTCATCTGGCTAGAGATGAGCAGCAGTTAAATCATATAGTTTTGTCCGACGAATTGAGAACTGCACTCGCCGTAACAGGCGAGTCCTCAATGTTTTTTCGACCAGGCGACGTTCCCACGTTGATTAGGCGGAGGGTCCACTGACCAAAGATAGCGCAAACTTTGCCAACCGGCCAGACCGCCCGTCGCTTCTTACCCCACCCACTTCTCATAATCGGACACCAGCAGGTGCAGCGGTGCTGTGTCCTCGTCGATGTCCGCGAAGCGGCCGATTGGTTCGCGGAAGACGTTGTCGGTGAGATCGTCGTTGACGGTCGAAACCTCGCCGATCAGCACGTCCTTGCCCTCGGCCCAGAAGGCGTGCCAGACGCCCGGCAGCAAGGTGACGCTCTGGCCTGGGTCGAGCTTCAGGAGCCCACCCGCAGGTAGTCTGTGGATGGTTCCGTCGACAGGCACCGATACTTCGGCCTTCAGATCGATGCCGCCATCGCGATCATGCATGAACAGCTCCAGCACCAGTTTGCCGCCGCCGCGGTTGATGATGTCCTCGGCCTTGATGTTGTGGCGATGCATCGGCGACAACTGGTCCTTGCGCGAGATCATGATCTTTTCGGCATAGAGCATGCCCATGCCCTTCTTCATGTCCTCGTAGCGGCCGTTGCGGACGGTGAACAGGAACAGGCCGAGCTCGTCGAATTTCTCCTGGCCGTAGTCGGTGATGTCCCAGCCGAGCCGGGAGGAGAAGATTGCCGACGAATCCTGCCGGCGCGCCTTCATCTCTTCCGGCGACCAGTAGGCGAAGGGCGGCATGATGTAGCCGAACGAGCGGATGAAGGCGTCGGCGTCGCGGATGATGTCGTTGATGGCGGAGCGTTTCATGATCGTGGTTCCTTCCCGTCGCTTTGCGAGCGCTAGAACGGTTCATCGTTTCACGGAAACGCCGAACCGCTCGATCTTTTTTTGGACGCAATTCCGGACGGAAAACCGTTTCACACTTTTCCTGGAATTGCTCAAACCGCAATAGCCGAACGTCCATCCGGTGTCGATGCAAACTGCTGTCGCTGGCCCCATGACATGCGGTCCGATCAGGGCCATAAGGTCAACCAATTTTCCGATGGTGAGACCATGCGCAGCATAGACGACCTCGATACGCCGGCGATCCTGATCGATGCCGACCGCGCCGAAGCCAATATCGCGCGGGCGCAGGCCCATGCCGACCGGCACGGGCTGAAGCTCAGGCCGCACGTCAAGACCCACAAGCTGCCCTACTTGGCAAAGAAACAGATCGCGGCGGGCGCCGTCGGCATCACCTGCCAGAAGATCGGCGAGGCCGAGGTCATGGCCGATGCCGGACTGACCGACATCTTTCTGCCCTACAATATCGTCGGGCGGGCCAAGCTGGAGCGCCTCAAGGCGCTGCAAGGCCGCGTAACCCTGTCGGTGACAACGGACAGCATGGACACGCTGATGGGGCTTGCCGCCACCTTTGCCGATCCCGGCCACCGCCTGCCGGTGCTGGTCGAATGCGACACCGGCATGGGCCGCTGCGGTGTGCAGTCGGCCGGCGAGGCAGTCGCGCTGGCGAGCGAGATCGACAAGGTTCGGGGGCTCGTCTTCGGCGGCTTGATGACCTACCCGGGGGCCGGCCGCGCCGCCGAGACCGAGGCGTGGCTCGCCGAAGCGCGGCAAGCACTTGCCGCAGCCGGCCTTGCTTGCGAGCGCATCTCCAGCGGCGGCACACCCGATATGTGGCGTTCCGGCGAGCACAGCGTCGTTACCGAATACCGGCCCGGCACCTACATCTATCTCGACCGCTACCAGGTCGCCAAAGGCGTCGGCAGCCTCGACGATTGCGCCCTGACGGTGCTGTCGACGGTGGTCAGCCACCCAACGCCGACACGCGCGATCCTCGACGCCGGCAGCAAGGCCCTGTCCAGCGACACACTGGGGCTCGCCGATTTCGGTGAGCTGCTGGGCATTTCAGGCGCAAGGGTGACCAGCCTCAGCGAAGAGCACGGCAACGTCACGCTGTCAGGCGGCGCCGAGCTTCGCATCGGCGAGCGCGTGCGCGTCGTGCCCGACCATTGCTGCGTCGTCACCAACCTGTTCGACGAGGTGCATCTGATCGAAGGCGACAAGGTGCTGGAAACGCTGCCGGTGGCAGCACGCGGGCGGATGGGGTGAGTCCAGCTGGAGCGCGTGCGCTTCAGGTACAAAATCCTTCAAACGCTGGAGGGACAGCACCCCCCCTCTGGCCTGCCGGCCATCTCCCCCTCAAGGGGGGAGATCGGTAGCTTCGCCTCTCTTTCAACATTCGCGATTGGCGAAACGATACGTGACATTCAATCTCCCCCCTTGAGGGGGAGATGTCCGGCAGGACAGAGGGGGGCGCGAAGGAACTCGACGGCGGTCAGTTAGCCTGCCTTGCCGCGACGCGGCGCATCGAAATGACTCGGCGGCGGAGGATTTCCGTGCGCATCGCCGCTAGGTGCAGCGCGAAGAAAAGCACGGTGAAGCCGAGTGCCATCACCAGCAATGGCCACAACAGGCTTGGGTCGATGGTCGGGCCACCGAGCCGGAACACCGACGCCGGCTGATGCAGCGTGTTCCACCAGTCGACCGAAAATTTGATGATCGGAATGTTGATGAAGCCGACCAGGGTGATGATGGCGGCGGCCCACGCGGCGCGCCCGGCATCGTCGAGCGCGCGGGTCAGCGCGATGATGCCGAGATACATCAGGAACAGGATGAAGACCGAGGTCAACCGCGCGTCCCATACCCACCAGGTGCCCCACATCGGCTTGCCCCAGATCGAACCGGTGATCAGTGCAAGGGCGGTGAAGACGGCGCCGATGGGTGCCGCCGATTTCAGCGCCAC
Source organism: Mesorhizobium sp. M1227 (assembly GCF_040318315.1). Taxonomy (NCBI): domain Bacteria; kingdom Pseudomonadati; phylum Pseudomonadota; class Alphaproteobacteria; order Hyphomicrobiales; family Phyllobacteriaceae; genus Mesorhizobium; species Mesorhizobium sp. M1227. The sequence goes on along the minus strand of NZ_JAMYLZ010000002.1, from coordinate 132,299 downwards.
GTCGGCCAGCGGATGGCGCCAGACCAGCGTGCCCAGTGCCGAGACCGCCATCAGCGTGTAGCACATCATGGCGAGCCAGGCGAAAGGCACGTGGATATACATGATGCGAACGGTGATGCCTTGCTGGAAGTCCTCGGGCGCCGTGAAGCTCATGTAGAGGCCGACAGCGAGGATGATGGCGGCAACGCTCGCCAGCCACGGCACGACCTTGTCGGCCAGCCCGACGAACCGCGTCGGGTTGGCAAGGTCCATCCAGCCGGAGAGGCGTGAAGTCGTGTCGCTCATGCCGCCTTACATAGACCGCCGGCGGAGTTGCGGCAACCGCAGCGGCGGTACGGCGTCTCCCGTTCTCCCCGTGAACGGCGGGGCAAGTTGTGTGCGTCAAGTTCTGCAAAATGGCGTGGCATTGCGTTGACGTTGGCGTGTCCGCCGCGCAGCCCCCGTGTTTAGCGGAGCGGCGGACACAATCGCATTTGGATTCTTACGAAGATGGACCCCCACCCTAACCCTCCCCACAAGGGGGAGGGAACGCTGCCGCATGCCCTTACTTCCCCTTTTGGCGCCGAAAGGCAGGCAAATTTGCCGAGGTCAGCGCCAACGGAAGTCTCCCTCCCCCTTGTGGGGAGGGGTTAGGGGTGGGGGTACATCGTAGAGCGAAAGCCTCGGCTCTCCACCTGCGATGGCGCTGCCCCCCTTGTGGTTCCCATAGGGGAGAAGGCAAGCCGCGCTGCTCAAGCGGCTTCGTTCACCGGACGGCTGAGGCGGCGGACCTCCTCGTCGTTGAGCAGGCCGCCGGCGCGCAGCAGGCTGGCGAAGCGACCGTTGCGCAGCGACAGTTCGGTGAACCCGCCCATCTCGACCACCCGGCCCTTGTCCATGAACACGACCAGATCGGCATCGCGAACGGTGGTCAGGCGGTGGGCGATGATGAAGGTGGTGCGGCCGCGCCGCAATTCGTCGATGGCGTCCTTGACGCGGTCTTCCGTCTCGACGTCGAGCGCGCTGGTCGCCTCGTCGAGAACCAGGATGGGCGCGTCCTTCAGCACGGCGCGGGCGATCGCGATGCGCTGGCGCTCGCCACCGGACAGCTGTCCGCCGCGTTCGCCGACGACCGTGTCGTAGCCCTCGCTCTTTGACAGGATGAAATCCTGCGCGGCGGCGGCATTGGCCGCCGCATGGACCTCGTCATAGCTCGCCTCCGCGCGGCCGACGCGGATGTTGTCCTCGATCGAGCGGTTGAGCAGGCCGGCATCCTGGAAGACGGTGGCGATCGAATGGCGCAGCGACTTGCGGGTCACCGTGCGGGTGTCGATGCCGTCGATCAGGATACGGCCGCTGGACGGGGTGAAGACGCGCTGCAGAAGGTTGATGAGCGTCGTCTTGCCGGCGCCCGTCGGGCCGACGATGGCGACGGTCTGGCCGGCCTGGACCTCGAACGACGCGTCGTCGACGCCCTGCCCGGAATTGCCGAACTCGAAGCAGACATTCTCGAAACGCACATGACCCGTGACGTTGACGAGATCGCGCAGCCCATCGGGCTCGGCGGCGTCGGATGCAGAGTCCTCGAGATGATAGAATTCCTCGAGCTTGGCGCGCGCCTCGGAAATCTGGTTGGCGAAGGCCGACATCTGGTCGAGCCGGGCAATCAGCAGCGTGGCAAAGCCGGTAAAGGCGATGACGTCGCCGATGCGCAACTGGCCGTGCGTCACCAGATAGGCGCCGATCAAGAGCACCACCATCATCGAAATCGTCGACGACAGGCGGTGCAGCGCGTTGGCCATCGCCCACCAGTCGAGCACCGGATTCTGTGCGTCGAGCAGGTTCTTGACGTAGCACTTCAGCGCCTCGGTCTCATGGCCGATGCGGTTGTAGCTCTGCAGGACGGCGACGTTGCTGACCGAGTCGGTCACATGCGCAAATACCTTGTGGTAGTGCCGCTCCACGGCCGCCTGGCCTTCCTTGGTGCGCCGCATCACCAGCCGTCCGATGCCGACATAGAGCGCGCCAAGCGCCAGCAGCACCATCGACATGCGGATATCCATGCTGAGCGCGGTGGGCACCAGCAGGACCAACGCAACCGCCGTCGACAGATGCTGCCGCATGAATTCCAGCCAGAGGCTGAACAAGGTCTCGACCGCGCGCAGGAGCGTGTGCAGGGAATTGGAGGTGCCGCGCTGATGATGCCAGGCAAGCGGCATGGTGATCACGCGCTCGAACGACTGGCAAAGAACCTCGCTGCGCCGCTGGTGGGCAAAGCGGTCGGCGCCGCGCGCCACCAGCACGAAGGCGATGATGTTGAACGCGCCGAGGCCGGCCCACATTGCGAGCGTCGCGAATACCGAGCCGCGGTCCGAAATGGCATCGATCACCCGGCCGAACATGATCGGCTCGAGAATGGCGATAATGGCAAGCGCGACATTCGCCCCGCAGATAAACGCAACGCGTTTCCTGTCGGCAGCGAGATAACCAAGGGCTCGCCAGTAGATTTGCAGAAGTGACACTTCAGCTACTCCGCCAATTATTTATGGTGCAGTGCGTCATTTTTTGACTCGTATCGGTTGACGCGTCGCAAAACAATGCTCGTCTAGCTCTTCCGTTCCCATTCCGCGAACAAAAGATGACGACGCTTCGAAATTTGCCGTGATCGTCTAACAGTTTGAGATAAAAGGTGAAATGTCAGCGTTGCGGCAAAATCATGGCAGCTGGAAAGCACTGCCACAATTTTAATCAGCAAGACCCTGGGCACGACGTCTAAAGTCGTGTGCAGGCATTCAGCAAGGTCAAACGCAAATATAACCGGTAGAGGCACTTGGAGCGCCCGTGCGTGCCCTGGGAACGCTAAGCGACGCTCCAAACCCTTGAATCTAGGCCGGTATTCTGACGACCACCTCGGCGCTATCTCCGGCTTTTGGCTCGAAGGACGAAGATTTGGTCTTCGTGCCATTCACTTCAAGTGAGATGGCCCGGGCCTTTTTGTCGCGGACGACGCGTACCTTGATCTCGGCGCCCAGCATCTTCAGAGTTGCCGAATAGCCGTCCCAATGGCTAGGAAGCCTCGGCGTGAACTGGAGGCGCTGTCCGCGGCGCTCTATGCCGAGAATGCTCTCGACCGCGGCGCGATAAAGCCAGCCCGCCGACCCGGTATACCAGGTCCAGCCGCCGCGGCCGCCCTTGTCTTGCCCGGAATAAACATCGGCCGCGACGACATAAGGTTCCACGCGGTAGCGCTCTGCCGCGGCTTCATCGCGCGCATGGTAGACCGGATTGAGCATTGAAAGGCAGCGGTAGGCATCGTCGGTGCGGCCCATTTCGGCGAGCGCAATGACGAACCATGTTGCCGCGTGCGTGTATTGGCCGCCGTTTTCACGGACCCCCGGCGGATAGCTCTTGATGTAGCCCGGGTCCTTTTCCGTCTTCGAGAAGGGCGGGGTGAACAGTTTGACGATGTTGAGGTCGTCGTCGACGAGCGCTTTCATCGCCTGCGCCATTGCCGTGGTCGACCGCGCCGGGTCGCCCTCGCCCGAAAGCACGCTCCAGGACTGGGCGATCGAGTCGATCTTGCACTCGTCCGACTTGCGCGAGCCGAGCGGCGTGCCGTCGTCGAAACTGCCGCGCCGATACCACTCGCCATCCCAGGCGGTGCTCTCCAGCGCCCGTTTCAGCACCTCGGCGTGCTTCGTCCAGGCCTGCACGCGCTTGGCATCGCGCTCCGCCTTGGCGACAGCGGCAAAGTCGCCCAGCGTCTTCAGCAGGAACCAGCCCAGCCATATGCTCTCGCCCTTGCCGTGCTCGCCGACGCGGTTCATGCCGTCGTTCCAGTCGCCGCCGAGGATCAGCGGCAGCCCGGCCGGGCTGCTGCGCTTGACGGCAAGATCGAGCGCCCGCGCGCAATGGTCATAGAGCGAGGCTGTCTTCTTCGAGATTTCCGGGATGAAGAAAGCATCGTGCTCGCCTTCGCCCAGCGCCTGCCCTTCGATGAAGGGCAGTTGCTCCTTCAGGATCGCGGTGTCGCCGGTCACCAGCAGGTAACGGGCCGTGGCGTGGGCCAGCCAGACCACGTCGTCCGAGATCATGGTGCGGACGCCGGCCTCGGTGCGCGGCAGCCACCAATGCTGCACGTCGCCTTCGGGGAATTGCCGCCGCGCCGCATTGAGGATCTGATCACGCGCCAGCTTGGGGTCATGCGCCAGCAAAGCCAAGGTATCCTGCAGCTGATCGCGGAAGCCGAAGGCACCGCTCGCCTGATAGAACGCCGAGCGGGCACGGATGCGGCAGGCCAGGCTCTGATAGGGCAGCCAGTGATTGACCATGGCGTCGAGTGCCTTGTCCGGCGTCTCGACCTGGATTGTGTCGAGAAAGCCGCGCCATGTGCGCTCGTTGTCGGCCAGCCGCTGATCGAAATCCCTGGAGCGATGGGTCTGCACCAGCGCGCTGGCCGCCTCGGGCGAGGCCGCGTCGCCGAGCAGCCAGAGCAGCGTGACGTCGCCGCCGGCAGCGATGTCGATGTCGCGTGCGATGGCCGCGCAGGGATCGTCGCCGGCCTCGACACGGCCGGACAGGCCGGCGCCGCTCAGCACGGCATGCGGAAACTCGCTCGTGCCTTGCCTGCCGATGAACTCGCCGCGATCGGCGGTGACCGAATGCACAGCACCGTCGGCGGCCAGAAAGGCGATCCGCTCGCCGAAATCGAGCCCATAGGGATTTTGCGCCAGCAATGCGCCGGTTGCGGCATCCCTCGACGGAACGATGCTTGCAGCGGTGCGCGAGCGATGGCCGCCAAGAACCCATTCCGCATAGGCGTAGACGCGCAGCCGCATCGGCACCGAACCCGAATTCTGGATGCGCAGCCGCGATATCTTCACCGGATCGACGGGATCGACGACATGGGTCAGGTCCATCGACAGCGGCCCGCGTTTTGAGCGGAGCGTCGAAAAACCCTGCCCGTGCCAGGTTTCGTAGGTCATTGTCGGATCACGCACCACGGCAGCCATTGGCGAGAACGCCCTGCCACTGGCGTGATCGTAGATGTAGATGCCCTCGCCCGGCCGGTTAGTGACCGGATCGTTCGACCATGGCGTCAACTGATAGTCGCGGCTGTTGCGGCTCCAGGTGAAGGCAGCGCCTTCAGCCGAAATGTGGAACCCGAACGATGGGTTGGAGATGACGTTGATCCACGGCTGCGGCGTCGTGCGCCGGCCGGCAAGACGCACGACGTAGTGGCGTCCGCCGCCGTCGAAGCCGCCGAAACCGTTCCATTGGTCGAGCCCGCTGCCGTCGACGCGGCCCTCGATCAGTGCCTGGGCGGCCGATGCTTGCGACGTCGGCACCGGCAAGGACGGCTCGCGAAGCGCTGCAAGGTCTGCCGGCTGGAGGGCGGCGTCCCGCGCCTGCAATGCCGCGGCCTCGGCACGCTCGATCTGGTCGAAGATGGTGCCGTTGCGCGTATGCAGCACCACCCGAGCGACGGCGAGCAAGGTCCGGTAGGTCGTTTCCTCCATCAGATCGCGGCGCACCGCGAAGATGTGCTGGCGGGGTCCGAGTTCCTTGCCGCGCAACCGGCTGTTTTCGCACAGCGTCTCCACCGCGCGCTGCAGGTCCTGCACGTAGGATGACGCCTGCTCGTTGACGACGACAAAGTCGATCATCATGCCGCGGGCGCGCATGTATTCCTGGAAGCGAAGCGCCTGGGCGACGATCTCCAGATCGGCGACATCGGCGATCCTGACCAGGAAAATCGGAAAATCGCCGGATATGCTGGTCGGCCACAGGCTGGACTGCCTGCCGAGCCCGGAGACGATGGATTCGCCCGGAAGGCGCAGGAACGGATCGGGATAGATCAGATAGCGCGCCAGCTTCTGCACATTGGCGGCGTCGGACAGGCTGAGGCCAAGGTGCCGGGTCTGCACCTGCGAGCGCGTCCAGGCGAGCATCGCCTGGCGGGCGAAGCTTTCGGGATGGTCGAGCCGTGCGATGGCGGCATCCAATTCGGCGCGATGGGTACCGACGACGGTCCAGAACGTCAGCGAAATCTTCTTGTTGGCCGGCACGCGCACCTGCCGGCGAAGCGATGCGATCGGATCCAGGGTAAAGCCGGAATGGCCGCCAAGCTTGGCGCCGGGATCAAAGGCCGCCGCTTCGGTGATGGTGCGGCCGCGGCCGATGAAGGCGCGCCTGTCGGTTTCCGCCTCGGCGTCTCGCGCCGATCCAGACGGGTCGGTGACGAAATGCACCATGGTGACGTCGGGTTCGTCCTTTTCGCGCTTGCGCCTGGTGGCGAAGATCGCGCCGTTGTTCGGCGCGATTTCGGTTTCCACGAACATCTTCGAAAAAGCCGGATGGGCATTATCCGAGGGCTCGGAGCCCAGCACCAGTTCGGCAAACGAGGTTACTTCGATATGCCGGTCGGCGGGGCCATCATTGTGGAGCGTCACCCGTCGGCCCTCACCATTGCCTTCCGAGATGACGATGCACTCGACTTCCGAACGCAGCGATCCAATCGATTTGACGAAGCTCGCCTTGTCGTCGGAGAACAGCGTCTGCGCACGCTCGCCGGCGGCGCGCTTCGGCTCGGCGGTGGCCGACCACCAGTCGCCGTTGCTGGCGTCGCGCAGGAAAATATAGGAACCAAGGCGGTCCTCGGTCGGATCCGGCTGCCAGCGCGTGACGGCAAGTTCGCCCCAGCGGCTGTAGCCGGAGCCGGTGGCGGTCACCATGACCGAATAGCGGCCATTGGACATGACACTGGTCGAGCGCAGCGCCTTGAGCGGATCGAGCACGATGCGGGTATCCGGGCTTTCCAGCTCGGTCTCGTCCTTCGAGCGCTCGTCGGCCTCGGTCCTGACGGTCGCAGTCGGGATGTCGCGCGGCGCCCGTTCCTGCAGCAGCAATTCGGCCGACTCGATCACCGGATCGCTGTGGAAGCGGTCGCGCAGGCGCCCTTCGAAGATCGCATCGGCAACTGCGGCAATCGACATGCCGGAGTGGTGGGCCATGTAGTTGAGCACGACGGCGTGGTCGGTGCCCTCGGGGACGCGTTGCGGCGTGAAATCCACCGCATCGTAAAAACCGTGCCGGCCCAGTGCGCCCAGCCGCCTCAGCCTGGCCAGGTTCTGCACGGATTCATGCGGCGTGAACTGCGCTGCCAGCACGGTCGCGTAAGGCGCGATCACCGTGTTTTGGCCAAGGCCGCGCTTCAGGCCGAGCCCGGGCACGCCGAAATTGGTGTACTGGTAGGTCAGTTCACGGTCGCGGGCGTTGTAGGCCGCTTCCGAAATCCCCCAGGGAACGTTCTTCGAACGGCCATACTGGATCTGGCGCTTGATGATGAGCTTGCTGGTCTGGTTGAGAATGCTGCCTTGCGGCTCCTTCATCACCAGCGGCGGCATCAGATATTCGAACATCGAGCCGGACCAGGACATCAGTGCGCCCTGGAAGCCGATCTCGACGATCGGCCGGCCGAGCCGGAACCAGTGCTCGGTCGGCAAATCGCCCTTGGCGATGGCGAACAGGCTGGTCAGCCGCGCCTCGGACGCCAAAAGGTCGTAGCAGCTTTCGTCGAGCTGATGCTCCTCGACCCGGTAACCGATCGACAGGAGCTTGCGCTCGGGCCGCATCAGGAACGAGAAATCCATCTCGAAGGCGAAGCGGCGCGTGCGCTCGCGCAAGGTCAGAAGCTTGGCCCGCAACGCCGCGACCGCGTTTTCGTCGCTGTGCGCGTCGTGCACATGCGCCTCGCAGGTGGCTTCGAGCCTGGCCGCCCAATCGGCGATGGTGTCGCTCTGGGTCGACGCGGCCTCGGTGTGGATGGCTGTCGCGAGCTTGCGTATCTCGCCGGCCAGGACGGCCAGGTTGATGGTACGGATCGACGCCATCTCCGGCTGCGCCTTGATCAATTCGACGGCCCGCCGCATGCCGTCGAGACGGTCGGCGAGCCGCTGGCGCAAGGGCCGCAATTGACGCCGGTCGTCGGGCAGTTCCTCAAGGCTTTCGTCGAGGATGGTGACGGTGTCGAGGATGCCTTCGAAGTCGCCCTGCACATGCACCGACGGCGCTTCGGCCCATTCGGCGCAGGCAGCGGCCACGGCCACCAGATGGCCGGCGAGATTGCCGCTGTCGACCGCCGAAATGTACAGCGGGTAGAGCGGCTTCAGGGTCGTCGTGTCATACCAGTTGAAGAGATGGCCGCGGTCGCGCGGCATGCTCTCGATGGTCGACATGGTCGCGTCGATGCGGTTGACGGCGTCGGAGAGGCTGATCCAGCCGAAATCGCGTGCCGAAATCACCGACAGCAGGTAGACGCCGATATTGGTCGGCGAGGTGCGGGGCGCCACAACGGGGGCCGGGCTTTCCTGGAAATTGTCCGGCGGCAGATGGTGATGCTCGGCCGTCACGAAGGTCTCGAAATAGTGCCATGTACGCCGCGCCACGGTGCGCAGCGCGTGAATGTCGGCGGCCGATATGCGCAGGCGGTCCTCGGTTTCGGCCGAACGGCTGATCCAGCAGGCGATGGCGGGCGAGCCGATCCAGAACAAGGCAAAGAAGAAGGCGACGAAAGCGCCGGTGGAATCGGCCAGCACCGGCACGGCGAGGCCGACGACGCCGATGATCACGGCGCCGTACATGATGCTGTAGTAGGAGCCGAGATCGTTGTCGCCGCCCTTGTGTGCCTGCGAGGCGGTGCGCCATTCGAGCAGGTTCTGGCGGCTGACGAACAGGCGGTAGAGCGTGCGGATGATCGCGTCGCCCATCATCCAGGCAAGGTGCGCCATCAGCACGATCTTCAGCGCCACCAGGGCAGTGCCGAAGGCAACGTCGCGCGCCAGTGCCGAGAAATGGCCGCGCGGCGTCTGGTCGCCGCTCTTCGGCAGGATGGCGTCGACGATGTCGAAAGTGGGCGCCATGAACAGCGTGAGGATCAGCAGCGCCTGCCATTGGGCGGCCTGCGTGAAGGGCAGCAGCGTCCAGCCGGCGATCGCGGCCATCACCCAGAAGATCGGCGTCACCGAGCGGCGCAGATTGTCCACCATCTTCCAGCGCGACAGCGCTGGCACGTTTGAGCGCGGGCCAAGAATGAAGCCCAGAAGCTGCCAGTCGCCGCGTGCCCAGCGATGGTGGCGCGACGCGTCGACCGAATAGCGGGTCGGATAGTCCTCGACCAGTTCGACGTCGGTGACCAAGGCCGAGCGCGCCAGGGCGCCTTCGAGCAGATCATGGCTGAGGATGGTGTTTTCCTCGATGCGGCCCTTCAACGCCGCCTCGAAGGCGTCGACATGGTAAAGACCCTTGCCGGTGAAGGAACCGTCGCCGAAGATGTCCTGGTAGAGGTCCGACACGGCAAAGACGTACGGATCGAGCCCGCGATTGGCGGAAAAGACACGCTGAAAGAACGATGCCTCGTCGCCACTGGTCAGCGACGCGGTGATACGCGGCTGCAGGATGGAATAACCTGCCGTAACCTCGCGCCGTGCGACATCGAAATGCGGACGGTTGAGCGGGTGGCAAAGCTTGCCGGCCAGCGCAGCGACGGCGTCGCGGGTGGTGCGGGTGTCGGCGTCCAGCGTCATCACGTGGACGACGCTCTCCGGCAATGGCACTTCCAGCGGCAGGAAGGTGGTGTCGCTGTCGCCGCGCAGCAGAAGGTTCAATTCGTGCAGCTTGCCGCGCTTGCGCTCCCAGCCCATCCAGACGCCTTGCGATGCGTTGTAGAGCCGGCGCCGATGCAGCAGATAAAAGCGCGGCGCCCCTTCCGAGTCCGAGGGATAGCGGGCGTTCAGCCTGGCGATTTCGGCGCGGGCGAATTCGAGGATTTCGACATCCGCCGTATCGATCTCGGTCTTGGAGTCCGGCCAGTCGGAAAGCAGCGCGAAATAGACTTCGCCCGCCGTGTTGGCGAGGTGATGCACCTCGATGTTGCGGATGTTCTCCTCGACATCGTCGCGCGAGCCGATCAGCGACGGCACCACCACCAGCGTGCGCGCCTCGGGCGGCACACCGTGCCTGAAATCATAGCCGATGAGACGCGTCGGCTTCAAAAACAGCGAGACGACGGTGTTGAAGAATGCGAGCGCGCCTTCGCTGGCCGGCACCGCGAACAGGGCCAGCATCAGGACGATCGACGGCACCGACAGGCCGAGATTGGCAAGCGCATTGCCGGAAACGACCAGAAGCAGGACCGTCAGCGCAAACACCGGCACGACAATGCCCAGCCATCCGGTCTTGCGGAAGGTCCGGTTGAGCGTCTTGCCGATGGTCGGCCGGTAGCCGATCGACCGCTCGAGCTCCTGCCGGCGCGGGCCGACCAGAAAGAAGCCGACGTCGGTGTGAGCGATCGGACCGGTTTCGGAGCCCGGTGCAGCGGCAGCATGGCCGGCGAGCTCGATCGCCCTTTCGGCAACGCGAAATTCGGAGAGATCGGAACGGCGCGCCAGCTCCTCGATCGCAGTCCGGTACTGGTCGCGCGAAAAGAAATCGAGCGCGGCGAAATCGGTGCGTTCGCGCAGCAAGGTGTCGATGCGGCTGACGCCCTCGAACCACACCGTCCAGTCGATGTCGTTGATCAGGCGCAGGCCGCGGATGATGTTGCCGGTGGTCACGTTGCCGCTGGACAGCGTGTGGTGCTCGCTGAGGATGATCTCCTCGGCGTCGGAGCCGGTCCGTTCCAGCTCGCCCTCCAGCCATTCCAGCGCCCTGCCGGCATTTTGCGAGCCGTCACGCAGCCGGTAGAGCAACTGGGTGGCGAAGGTGGTGTCCTGCGCATGGGCGCTGTAGTGGGAAAGTATCGCCTGCCGGTCGGCGCTGTCGTCCGTCGCCAGCACACGGTCGGCGACCTCGTTGGCGATCTGGCGCAGTTCCCGCGTGCGATTGACGCGGACCGCGATCCGGCGAAGGTTCTCGATCAGGACGAAGCGCAGCAGCGACGGCAGCGCCCATAATTCGCCGATCTTCAGCGGCTCGACGGACTGGAAGCCTTCGACAATCGCCTTGAACATGGCCGACGAGACGGAACTGTCGGAATGCGCGACATAGGTCCACGCGACCGCCAGTGCGCGCGGCACGCTGGATCCGTCGGACAGTTTCAGCGTCGGCAACTGACGGTAGAAGCGGCGCGGCAGGTCGCGCTTGACCTGAAAAATGGTCTCCTCGACTAGGTAGTTGTTGTCGAGCAGCCACTGCGCCGCGGGCGTGATCGTTTCGCCCCTCGCCTGGGCAGCGTTGGTGGAACGGTAGACATCGAGAATTTTCCTGGCGCTGTCGCGGATGCGGGCCTGAAAATCGAAAGGCGTCAGACCGAACAAGTCCTTGGCATCGCCATTGGCAAGGGCTGCGCCCACAGCGCGCAGCCGATCTTCCGGCAGGAAATTGGAGCGTATCGGCTCGTCGGTGACAGCCGGGAAGCTGGCGCTCGTCTTTTCGATCTGTGCGAGATTGGTCTGGATATTCATCTAAGGTTCCGTGTTGGGGACGCAGTGCGGCGTCACCGCCACGGCAATGTCCCTAAAACCGGTCCAAATGCAATTGGTTGCATCGCAACACTTGGCCGAAAGTTTGTTTCCGCACCACGACAAGATGCCGTCTTTCGACAACTTCCAGGCGAGCACTATGAGCATCGTTTCGGCTTCTGATCGGCGGAAGATTCAGGCTTTTTCGTGATGCAGCGACCAGCTTACGCGATATTTGGCCGGCGTCACGATCATGTTTGGAAACAGACGTTAATCGTTGCCGGCAATGCGGTCGATGCGGATCACGAACAGCATGGCCGGCCGGACCGGATCGAGGCGCAGTTCCGGCACTTGCGTCCCGGGCAACAGCGCGTCGAGCGGGCCAAGTTGCATGGGCGCCGCGCCGACCACGCTGAGTTCGCCGTCGACGCACAGGATGAGTGTTTCATCGGCTTCGGCCTGGATCTCCGTCGGAGCCGAAATCAGCAGGCGCTCGACCGTGTGGATCGCCCGGGCGCGGCGGGTCATGACGTTGAGGTCGGTGATCGGACCGGCGATCAGCGTGGCTTGCGTCGGCACGTCGGCCGGAAAGGCAAGCGGTGCGGAAGCCTTGGTGATTTCGACCGGTAGCCGGCCGGCGATGTCGAGGACCATGCCCTCGCCTTCCAGCAGGGCCAAGGTCCGATCGACGCCGGCGAAGCCGGAGAACGGCCCGCTGCTCTCGACGCGCGCCATCGAGACGCGCCAGTCGAAATCGTCGAGCCCGGCACCTGGCGGCGAGACGGCAATCTCCGTCGTCACCCCGCCGCCGTTCTTCCACGGCATCGACCGGTATTCGGCTGCCCGAAGGATGCGCAAGGCGCGGCTCAGCCCAAAATGCCGGGCAGGTTGAGCTGGTTCTCCCGGGCGCACTCGATCGCGATGTCATAGCCGGCATCGGCGTGACGCATGACGCCGGTCGCCGGATCGTTCCACAGAACCCGCTCCAGGCGCTTGGCCGCCTCGGGCGTGCCGTCGGCGACGATGACCATGCCGGCATGCTGCGAAAAGCCCATGCCGACGCCGCCGCCATGGTGCAGCGACACCCAGGTGGCGCCGGACGCGGTGTTGAGCAAGGCATTGAGCAACGGCCAGTCGGAGACGGCATCGGAGCCGTCCTTCATCGCCTCCGTCTCGCGGTTCGGCGAGGCGACCGAGCCGGAATCGAGGTGATCGCGGCCGATGACCACCGGCGCTTTCAGTTCGCCCCTGGCGACCATCTCGTTGAAGGCGAGGCCGAGCCGGTGGCGATCGCCAAGCCCAACCCAGCAGATGCGCGCCGGCAGGCCCTGGAAGGCGATGCGCTCACGCGCCATGTCGAGCCAGTTGTGCAGATGGGTGTTGCCGGGGGTCACCTCGCGCACCTTGGCGTCGGTCTTGTAGATATCCTCGGGATCGCCGGAAAGCGCTGCCCAGCGGAACGGGCCGATGCCGCGGCAAAACAGCGGACGGATGTAAGCCGGCACGAAACCCGGGAAGGCAAAAGCATTCTCGAATCCCTCCTCCTTCGCCACCTGGCGGATGTTGTTGCCGTAGTCGAGCGTCGGCACGCCGGCGTTCCAGAACGCCACCATCGCCTCGACATGCTCGCGCATCGACGCGCGGGCAGCTTTTTCGACGGCCTTCGGGTCGGAGGTGCGTTTCTCGCGCCACTCGGCCAGCGACCAGCCCTTGGGCAGATAGCCGTTGAGCGGGTCATGCGCCGAGGTCTGGTCGGTGACGATGTCGGGGCGCACGCCGCGCCGCACCAGTTCCGGCAGGATGTCGGCGGCGTTGCCGACCAGGCCAACCGATTTCGCCTCACCGGCTTTGGTCCAGCGCTCGATCTTTTCCAGAGCCTCGTCGAGCGTGTCGGCGCGCTCATCGACATAGCGGGTGCGCAGCCGGAAATCGATGCGATCGGGATCGCATTCGACGGCCAGGCAGCAGGCGCCGGCCATCACCGCGGCGAGCGGCTGGGCACCGCCCATGCCGCCGAGGCCGCCGGTCAGGATCCATTTGCCCCTGAGATTGCCGCCATAATGCTGGCGGCCGGCCTCGACGAAGGTCTCGTAGGTGCCCTGCACGATGCCTTGCGTGCCGATGTAGATCCACGAGCCGGCCGTCATCTGGCCGTACATCATCAGGCCCTTTCTATCGAGCTCGTTGAATTTCTCCCATGTCGCCCAGTGCGGCACGAGATTCGAGTTGGCGATCAGCACACGCGGGGCGTCAGGATGAGTGCGGAACACGCCGACCGGCTTGCCCGATTGCACCAACAACGTCTCGTCGTCGCCAAGCGTCTTCAGCGAGGCAACGATGCGGTCGAAATCGTTCCAGGTGCGCGCCGCCCGGCCGATGCCGCCATAGACGACCAGTTCGTTGGGGTTTTCGGCGACGTCTGGGTCGAGATTGTTCATCAGCATGCGCAACGGCGCTTCCGTCAGCCAGGTGCGGGCGTTGAGCTCGCTGCCGCGCGGGCTGCGCACTTCACGGATGTTGTGGCGAGGATCGGTCATGATTGTCCCTTTCGAGTGAGGTGCACCGCGCGTCAGCGTTCGGCCCAGGCGATCGCGGTTTCCAGGATCTTCTTCAGCGTGACGCGGATCGGCGCCGCGAATTCGGCCTCGTAAGGCACCGGCCAGTTAGCCGGTTCGCCCTTGCCTTCGGGCTCGCGCATATAGCCGCGGTTGGAGAGTTCCATCTGCAGCGCGTGGACGCCGGCTTGCGGCTGGCCGAAATGGCGCGTGATCCAGCCGCCCTTGAAGCGGCCGTTGACGACGTAACTCTCGCAGGTTTCGGCGAGGATCTGGCCAACCGTCGCTTGCAGCGTCGGATCGGCGCTCTTGCCGTCATTGGTGCCGAGATTGAAGACCGGCAATTTGCCTTCGAAAAGGCGCGGCAGCACCGAGCGGATCGAATGGCAGTCATAGACGACGACCTTCCCATGCAAAGCGTGCAGCCTGTCGATCTCAGCCTGCAGGGCGGCATGATAGGGTACGAAGAACTTCTCGCGGCGCTCGTCGATCTCAGACGGCCCCGGCTCTTCACCCTTGCGGTAGAGCTGATCGCCGTCAAAGGTCTCTGTCGGGCAGAGCCCGGTCGTCGTCTGGCCGGGGTAGAGCGAAACGCCGGACGGATCGCGGTTGACGTCGATAACGGTGCGCGAAATCGCCGTATGCACGACCGTCGCGCCGAGGCTCTCGGCGAAGTCATAAAGCTTGTCGATCCACCAGTCGGCGTCACGGCGGCCGAGCCAGGGCGAGACCAGCCGGCTGTCGAGGCCGGCGAGATCGATGCCGGTATGCGGGATCGAAACCAGCAGGGGTGCTGTGCCTTGGGTGACGGTGAGCCAGGAGGGTGAGGTCATCGGAAGTCTCCGCGCGAAGGAACGCGACTTTGCAATCGTCCTTGAACACCGACTTCGGTTTTTATCGCTCGCAACGCATTTTGTTCTTGCTTTGTGCCGGCAGCTATGCCACTAATTTCGGTATAGTGCTGATTCGGCCCGACGACCCGCCTTTGAGGCGGGTTTTTTGTTTCTGGATTTGAAAGTTTCGGTGTTGCCGGGGTGAGGTCGGCGGGACAGCGCCCCCCTCTGTCCTGCCGGACATCTCCCCCTCTAGTGGGGAGATTGGCAGCTTCGGCGCCTCGCTCAGTCCTGCAACGCTGGAGATTGGCGAAAGCCGAGACGACAGCCAATCTCCCCCCTGGAGGGGGAGATGTCCGGCAGGACAGAGGGGGGCGCGACAGAACGCGACCTGTCACGGTACACCGCCTCATGACGCAACGCCCGGCAGTTTCACCGCACCCGCGGCCTTCACCGCCGCGCCGCTGCGTATCATGGCGATGGCCTTCTCCATGTCGGGGTGGAAGTGCCGGTCGTTGTCGAGATGCGGCACCTCTGCCCTGACCAGCCGGCGCACCGCCTCCAGTGCCGCGCTCGAGGCCAGCGGTGCGTGGAAATCGCAGCCTTGCGCGGCGGCCAGCAATTCGATGCCGATGACGGCCGTCGCATTCTCGACCATGCCGATGAGGCGGCGCGCGCCATGCGCCGCCATCGAGACGTGGTCTTCCTGGTTGGCCGAGGTCGGGATCGAATCGACGCTGGCCGGATAGGCCTTTTGCTTGTTTTCAGAAACCAGTGCTGCCGCCGTGACCTGAGGGATCATGAAACCGGAATTCAGACCCGGCTTGGGCGTGAGAAACGCCGGCATGCCCGACAGCGCCGGGTCGACCAGCATGGCGATGCGCCGCTCCGACAGCGAGCCGATCTCGCAGACGGCGAGTGCGATCATGTCGGCGGCGAAGGCGACCGGCTCGGCATGGAAATTGCCGCCCGAAAGTGCGGAGTCGTCCTCGGCAAAGATCAGCGGATTGTCGGTGACGCCGTTGGCCTCGGTGCCGAGCGTCTCGGCGGCCTTGCGGAGCACGTCGAGTGCTGCGCCCATCACCTGCGGCTGGCAGCGCAGGCAATACGGATCCTGCACGCGCTCGTCGCCGACGCGGTGCGATTCACGGATGGCGCTGCCGGCCATCAAATTGCGCAACGCCTCGGCCGTCTCGATCTGGCCGCGATGTTTCCTGAGCAGATGGATGCGTGGATCGAACGGAGCGTCGGAGCCCTTGGCGGCATCGGTCGACAGCGCGCCGGCGACCAGTGCCGACTGGTAGAGCACTTCCGCCTCGAACAAAGCGGCAAGCGCATAGGCGGTCGAAAACTGGGTACCGTTGAGCAGCGCCAGGCCTTCCTTGGCGCCCAGTGTCACCGGCTCCAGGCCGTGCGAAACGAAGGCGACCTTGGCGGGAAAGCGGCCATGCGGGGTAAAGCACTCGCCGACGCCGATCATCACGGCGGTCATGTGCGACAGCGGCGCAAGGTCGCCGGAAGCGCCGACCGAGCCTTGCGCCGGCACCACGGGGATAACGTCGTTGGCCAGCATCGCCTCGATCAGCTCGATCGTCCGCGGCCGCACGCCGGAGGCGCCCTGTGCCAGGCTGGCCAGCTTCAGCGCCATCATCAGCCGGCAGATTGCGACGGGCATCGGCTCGCCGACGCCGGCGGCATGAGACAGCACGATATTTCGCTGCAACGTTTCCAGATCGGCGGCGGGGATGCGGACGCTGGCCAGCTTGCCGAAGCCGGTATTGATGCCATAGACCGGCTCGCCCTTGGCAACGATCCTGGCGACGGCCTCGGCGCTGGCCTTGATCTTCGGCCGACAGGCATCGTCGAGCCTCAGTGCGGCGCCGCGATAGATGGCGCGCCAATCGGCCAGCGTGGCATTGCCCGGCCTTAGCTTGAGTTCGGTCATTGTCCCCTCCAGATGCGGGCATGCAGCGGGTTGAAGCCCATGCGGTAGACGAGTTCGGCCGGGCGCTCGACGTTCCAGATCGCCAGATCGGCGGATTTTCCGGCCTCCAGCGTGCCGGTCTGTCCAAGCAGCCCGAGCGCGCGGGCAGCCTCGCGGGTAACGCCGGCAAGGCATTCATCGACGGTCAGGCCGAACAACGTCGCGGCCATGTTCATGGTCAGCAGCAGCGAGGTCAGCGGCGACGTGCCGGGATTGTTGTCGGTGGCAACGGCCATCCTGACGCCATGCTGGCGAAACAAGGCGATCGGCGGCTTCTTGGTCTCGCGGATGAAGTAGTAGGCGCCGGGCAGGATGGTCGCCACGGTTCCGGCCTTCGCCATCGCCGCCGCACCGGCCTCGTCGGTGTATTCGAGGTGGTCGGCCGATAGCGCACCATAGCGCGCCGCAAGTTCGGCGCCGTGCAGATTGGACAGCTGGTCCGCATGGAGCTTGACCGGCAGGCCCGCAGCCTTTGCGGCATCGAACACGCGGGCGATCTGCTCCGGCCAAAAGGCAATGCCTTCGCAAAAGCCGTCGACGGCATCGGCCAGGCCCTCGGCAGCGACGGCCGGCAAAATCTCGTTGGCGACAAGATCGATAAAAGCGTCCTTGTCGCCTTTTGCTTCGGGCGGCAGTGCATGAGCACCGAGGAAAGTGGTCCTGACCGTCACCGGCCGCTCACCGCCGAGCCGTCGTGCGGCGCGCAGCGACTTCTTCTCGTTTTCGAGGTCGAGACCGTAGCCGGATTTGATCTCGACGGTGGTGACGCCTTCGGCGATCAGCGCATCGAGGCGCGGCAGCGACTGGGCGACCAGCTCGTCCTCGCCGGCGGCGCGCAGTGCCTTGACCGAGGAAACGATGCCGCCGCCGGCCTTGGCAACCTCTTCATAGGTAGCGCCGGCCAGCCGCATCTCGAATTCATTGGCACGGTTGTCGGCGTGAACCAGATGGGTGTGGCAGTCGATCAGGCCGGGCGTAATCCAGCGGCCTTCGCAGTCGGTCGCCTCGGCGTCTTTGCCAAGTGCTCTGGGGCGGAGCGCTGCCGGCATGTCGGCTTCCGGCCCGGCATAGACGATCCGGCCATTGCGCACGGCGATTGCACCGTGCTCGACAACGCCTGACCCGGGGCTGCTTTCGGCCATGGTCGCGAGGCGCGCATTGCGCCAGAGGCGAACCTCCCCTGCCCGGCTTTTGCTCTCTGCAGCCATCATCTTTTCCATTTCAATAGGTGACGATTATGTATATACATATGAAAAGGCACTGCAAGCGCTATCATCGCACGGCAGACCGGGATTTGGAGAAAAACGTGACAGCAATCTTTGCAGAACAGGCGCTTCTGCCCGACGGCTGGCACAGCAATGTGCGGATCGTCATCTCCGACGGCAGGATCGCCACGGTCGAGGCGAATACCTCGCTCCTGCCCGGCGACGAGCGCCGTGCCATCCTTTTGTCCGGCATGCCGAACCTGCACAGCCATGCCTTCCAGCGCGGCATGGCCGGCCTTGCTGAATTGCGCGGCCCTTCCGCCGACAGTTTCTGGAGCTGGCGCGAGGTGATGTACCGTTTCGCGCTGTCGATGACGCCGGACCAGGTCGAGGCGGTCGCGGCCCAGCTTTATGTCGAGTTGCTGGAGGCCGGGTTCTCGCGCGTCGGCGAGTTTCACTATCTCCACCACGACCGTGATGGCCGGCCCTATGCTGACATCGCCGAGATGGCGCAGCGCATTGTTGCCGCAGCGTCCGAGACAGGCATCGGGCTGACTTTGCTGCCCGTGTCCTACGCGCATTCCTCTTTCGGCGGCGCTGCGCCAAATGAAGGCCAGCGCCGGTTCATCAACGATGTGAACCAGTTCTCGCGGCTTGTTGACAAATGCCGAGACTCCATTCGCGCGCTGAATCAAGGCGTCGTCGGCGTCGCCCCGCACAGCCTGCGTGCCGTGACACCGGAGGAACTGGAAGACATCACGGTGATGGCGCCGGAGGGGCCGATCCACATCCACATCGCCGAGCAGATGAAGGAGGTCGAGGACTGCCTTGCCTGGTCCGGGGCGCGGCCGGTCGAATGGCTGCTTGCCAACGCCAAGGTCGACCGGCGCTGGTGTCTCATCCACGCTACGCACATGACCGAGACCGAGACGGTGCAAATGACGAAAAGCGGCGCCGTTGCCGGCCTCTGCCCGATCACCGAGGCCAATCTCGGCGACGGCACCTTTGCCGCGTCCTTGTTCATGCAGCATGGCGGCCGCTTCGGCATCGGCTCGGATTCAAACGTACTGATCGGCCTGCCGGACGAGTTGCGGCAGCTCGAATATTCGCAGCGCCTCGCCCACCGCGCCCGCAACGTGCTGGCGGTGGCCGGTGGCTCGACCGGCCGTGCTTTGTTCGATGCAGCGCTCGATGGTGGCAGTGCCGCGTTGGGCGCCGGCCTCTCGCAGATCGCAGCAGGTGCCTCGGCCGATTTCGTCTCGCTCGACGGCAAGCATCCATCGCTGGCCGGCAAGACGGGCGATGCAATCCTTGATGCCTGGATTTTTGCCAACGGCACCAAGGTCGATTGCGTCTGGGTGCATGGCAAGAAACTGGTCAGCGGCGGCATGCATGCCAGGCGCGATGCCATCGCCGAGCGCTTCCGCAAGGTGATGACGGCGCTTTCGGCATGAGCATGATCGGGACAATAAGCGCGGATTCCGGAAGCGCGGACGGCGGCGAGGTTCTTTCGCTGCACCAGCGCATCCTGTCGGACATCAGCGAACGGATCCTGTCGGGTGCCTGGGCGCCCGGCCACCGCATCCCGTTCGAGCATGAACTGACGGCCGAATACAGATGTTCGCGCATGACAGTGAACAAGGCCCTGTCGCAACTGGCCAAGGCCGGGCTGATCGAGCGCCGGCGTCGCTCGGGCAGTTTTGTCCGCCAGCCGCAGTCGCAGGCAGCCGTTCTCGAAATCCACGACATCCGGATCGAGGTCGAGGCACTTGGCCTGCCCTACCGCTATGAGCGCATGGCGCGAAACAGAAGGCGCAGCAGCGCCGACGACCGCGCCCTGCTGGAACTCGACGTCGCCGGGCCGGTGCTGGTGCTGGAATGCCGGCATTTCGCCGGCAAGCGGCCGTTCGCCCACGAGCAGCGGCTGATCAATCTGGCCGCCGTGCCGGAGGCTGTCGAAGAGGCGTTTTTCGACACGGCGCCCGGTCCGTGGCTGATCGGGCGCGTGCCGTGGAGTGCCGCCGAGCATCGGATTCGCGCCGTTGCCGCCGAAAAGCACATCGCGGCGGCGCTCGACATCCAGACCGGTGCGCCGTGCCTGGTGATCGAGCGGCGGACATGGAGCGCCGAGCACCCCGTCACCCATGTCCGCTTCACCTATGCGGCAGAGAACCACACGCTGGTGGCGCGGTTCACGCCGTCAAGGGGGTAACCCTCAAGGCAGGGCAATCGCATTTGGATTCTTACGAAGATGGACCCCCACCCTAACCCTCCCCACAAGGGGGAGGGAACGCTGCCGCATGCCCTTACTTCCCCTTTTGGCGCCGAAAGGCAGGCAAATTTGCCGAGGTCAGCGCCAACGGAAGTCTCCCTCCCCCTTGTGGGGAGGGGTTAGGGGTGGGGGTACATCGTAGAGCGAAAGCCTCGGCTCTCCACCTGCGATGGCGCTGCCCCTCAAGGGGAGGGTCGCGGAGCAAATTGCCGCATGGCGGCATTTGTGACGCGGGTTGGGGTCGGTGCAACCTCGCCGACCCCACCCAGTCTCGCAGTCTCCGCTTCGCTCCGACTACTCGCCGACCCTCCCCTTGAGGGGGGAGGGTTAGGAGCCGCGCCTCAAATCGCCGCGGTAACAATAATCTCGACCAGATATTCCGGTCCGGCAAGCTTGGCTTCGCCGGTGGCGCGGGCCGGCGTGTTGCCTTGCGGTACCCATTTGTCCCACTCCGCGTTCATCTCGGCAAAGGTGCTCATGTCGGCCAGCCAGATGATCGCCTGCAGGATCTTGGTCTTGTCGGTGCCGGCCTTGGCCAGCAATTCGTCGATCGCCGCCAGAATGTCCCTGGTCTGGGCACCGACGTTTCCGCCCGGCTTGCCGACCTGACCGGCCAGATAGACGGTGTTGCCGTGGATGACGATCTGGCTCATGCGCGGGCCTACATCGATACGACGAATGCTCATTGGATATTCCTTCTCCTCTTGTCGCTGCGCCTGTTTAGGGGCCGGGTTCGCCGGGGGCAAGGCCGCTCGAGCGGAACTTCTTGAGCCAAGCCAAAGCACACAACAAGACGGCCCGGCCGCAATTCCGCCCGATTGGCTTGTTGACTAATGTAATAACATCACATATCGAATCCGCCCCTGCAGCACCGATCATCGCCCCATGGATCGTCACATGAGCCAAACCTGCCTGACCTTCCGCGACCTGACGCTGGGCTACAATAGCCATCCTGCGGTCCACCACCTCAATGGTACGATCCGCAAGGGATCGCTGACGGCGGTCGTCGGCGCCAACGGCTCCGGCAAGTCGACGCTGATGAAGGGCATTGTCGGCGTCCTGAAGCCGATGGCCGGCGCGGTGATCCGGGCGCCCGGCGTACGCGCCGCCTATCTGCCGCAGCAATCGGAGCTCGACCGCTCCTTTCCGGCCCGGGTCGTCGACCTGGTTTCGCTTGGCCTGTGGCCGCGGCGCGGCATGCTCGGCCGTTATACGAGGGAAGACCGCGACTCGGTCAGCAAGGCGCTGATGGCCGTCGGCCTCGGCGGCTTCGAGAAGCGCCCGATCGACACACTGTCGGGCGGCCAGCTGCAGCGCACGCTGTTTGCCCGCGTGCTGTTGCAGGATGCCGAGCTCATCCTGCTCGACGAGCCGTTCAACGCCGTCGATGCCAAGACGGTCGGCGACCTGATCGCGCTGATCAAGCGCTGGCACGGCGAGGAACGCACGATCATGGTTGTGGTCCACGATCTCGATCTGGTGCGGCAGAATTTCCCCGAAACACTGCTCCTGGCGCGCCAGCCGATCGCCTGGGGCGAGACCAAAGAGACGCTGCGGCCTGAGAATCTGTTGCGCGCGCGCCGCTTCCACGAAGCCTGGGAGGACAACGCGCCATGGTGTGAGCCCGGCGAGCATGATCACGAGCACGGTGGCCACGAGCACAGCCATGACCACGAGCATTATCACGGCTCCGGGCCGAGGGCAGCATGATGGAGGTGCTTTACGGTCTGTTCGTCGCTCCTTTCGCCGACTACGCCTTCATGCAGCGGGCGCTTGCCGGTTCGATGATGCTGTCGCTCGGCGCCTGCCCGGTCGGCGTGTTCCTGATGCTGCGGCGCATGAGCCTGTCCGGCGATGCCATGGCGCATGCCATCCTGCCGGGTGCCGCCGCCGGCTTCCTGTTCTATGGCCTGGAGATCCTGCCGATGACGATCGGCGGACTGATCGCCGGCATCATCGTGGCGCTCGGCGCCGGCGCCGTCTCGCGCTTCACCATCCAGCGCGAGGACGCCTCGATGGCGGCCTTCTACCTGATTTCGCTGGCCATCGGCGTGCTCATGGTGTCGATCCGCGGCTCCAGCGTCGATCTCATGCATGTGCTGTTCGGCACCGTGCTGGCGCTCAACAACGAGGCGCTGACGCTGATCGGCGGCATCGTCGTGGTGACGCTGGTCAGCCTCGCCACCTTCTGGCGGGCGCTGGTCGCCGAATGCCTCGACCCTTTGTTCCTGCGCTCGGTCAGCCGGATGGGCAGCCCGGTGCATTTCATCTTTCTCGGCCTCGTCGTGCTCAACCTCGTCGGCGGCTTCCAGGCGCTCGGCACCTTGCTGTCGGTCGGACTGATGATGCTGCCGGCAGCGGCGGCCCGCTTCTGGACCTCGCGCGTCGAGCCGATGTGCGTGCTGGCCACAGTAATCGGCTTTGCCTCCTGCATTGCCGGGCTGCTGTTGTCCTACCATGCGTCATTGCCCTCCGGCCCGGCCATCATCCTGTCCGCCGGCGTCGTCTATTTCGCCTCGATCCTGTTCGGCACGCGCGGCATCCTGCGCGCCCGCATCGTCCATCACCGCCACAGAACTGCCTGATCCCAACAAGGAGAAACTGTCCATGCTGAAATCGATCCGCGCCGCTTTGGCCGTGAGCGTTATAACATTAACCGCCTTTGGCGCATCTTCGGCCTTCGCAGAGCCGTTGAAAGTGGTCGCCAGCTTCACGATCATCGCCGATTTCGCCAAGAATGTCGGCGGCGACCGCATCGATCTGACCACCATCGTCGGGCCGGACGGCGACGCCCACGTCTACGAGCCGAGCCCCGCCGATGCTGTGACGATGGCCAAGGCCGACATCGTGCTGGTCAACGGCCTGCATTTCGAAGGTTTTCTGCAGCGCCTGGTCGACGCCAGCGCCACCAAGGCTTCGATTGCCGTGCTGACCAAGGGGGTCACGCCGATCAATTTCAAACCCGAATTCGCCGAGGCCGATGCCGCCGAAGGCGCGGAAACCGATGGCGGCAAGACGGTCACCGATCCGCATGCCTTCCAGTCGATCGCCAATGCCAAGATCTATGTGAAGAACATCGCCGACGCCTTTTGCACGGCCGACGCTGCGGGTTGCGACAGCTACAAGGCCAATGCAGCCGCTTATACGCAAAAGCTCGAGGCGCTTGAGGGCGAAGTGCAGGCGGCGATCCAGTCGATCCCGCAGGAGAAGCGCGTCGTCATCACCTCGCATGACGCCTTCGGCTATTTCGAGCAGGCCTACGGCTTGACGTTCCTGGCCCCGGAAGGCGTGTCGACCGAGTCGGAGCCCTCCGCCGCCGACGTCGCCAAGCTGGTCAGCCAGGTGAAGCAGGACAAGGCGGCGGCGATCTTCGTCGAGAACATCACCAACCCGCGGCTGATCGAGCAGATCGCCAGCGAGACCGGCATCAAGGTGGGCGGCACGCTCTATTCCGATGCGTTGTCGCAGCCCGACGGCCCGGCCGCGACCTATATCGACCTGATGCACAACAACATCGCCCAGATCAAAGGCGCGATCCTCGGCAGCTGAGCTGTCTAGTCACTCCATCCGGTCGGGCTGAAATTGCCCGGCCGGATTTCTATCTAATGGCTGTTGCCGACCGGGTCCGGGAGTGGCAAGACTGCCGCTAGCCAGATTGTGAGGACACTGCCATGGAATACCGTCAGATCAGCGAGGACTATTCGGTCTCGGGCCAGATCCAGCCCGAGGATGTCGCGACCATCAAGGCCGCCGGCTTCAAGAGCGTGATCTGCAACCGGCCGGACGACGAGCAGCCCGGCCAGCCATCGGCCGACACCGTCAAAGCGGCGGTCGAGGGCGCCGGGCTCGCCTTCCGCTACATCCCTGTCATCAGCGGCCAGATCACGGCCGAGAATGTCGAAGACCAGGCCGAGGCGCTTGACGAACTCGAAAGCCCGGTCTTCGCCTATTGCCGCTCCGGCGCCCGCTGCACCAATCTCTATGGGCTGATCAAGCAGTCGAAGGGGTGAGAGGCCTCACGTTCCGAGCGGAGGAAGTCAAGTTCCGCACTGTGGCGATCCTTCATACCCCCCTCCGCCATATCTAACGAAAAGCCGTCTGGGCTAAATCGGCAGCGCGCCGGTTTCCTTCAATGTCTCAAGCACGATCGCCGTCTTCACGTGCTGCACCGATTCGTGCGGCAGCAGCACGCCGTTGACGAACTCCGACAATGATTTGAGATCGGGCGTCACCACTTTCAATATATAATCCATCTCGCCGGTCAGCGCGTGCGCTTCCTGCACTTGCGGCAGCCGCGCCACCAATTCGCCGAAGCGCCGCGCATTGTCGCGGTTGTGGGTGGCGAGCGTCACCGAGATGACATTGACCAGGGAAAAACCGAGCTTGTCGCGGTCGAGCACCGCCCGGTAACCCTTGATATAGCCGTCCTCCTCCAGCCGCTGGCGACGACGCGAGCACTGCGACGCGGACAGGTTCACCCGTTCCGACAGATCGTTGTTGGTCAGCCGTGCATCGCCCTGCAATAGAGCCATTATCTTGCGGTCAAACTGGTCGATGCGCGCCTCATCCATGGATTTTTCCAAACATATGCACAATTCACGCATTATCTGATCATTTCAAGCGTTTGAATGCAAGCACCATGCACCGCGTCCGCGTTATCATTGTGTTGAGATGGCTTTTCCCGGCCAACAACAGCTTTGGAGGACACTGCCATGGGTCCCTTCCCGCACGACGCACCGCCCGCCACGATCAGCAAAACCAATCCCGCCGGTACCGACGGCTTCGAGTTCGTCGAATTCGCGCATGCCAAGCCGGAAAAGCTCGCCGAGTTGTTCACCCGCATGGGCTATGTGCCGGTGGCCAAGCACCGCAGCAAGGACATCACCGTCTGGCGGCAGGGCGACATCAACTATGTCGTCAATGCCGAACCCGGCTCGCATGCCATGAAATTCGTCGACAAGCACGGCCCTTGCGCCGCCTCGATGGCGTGGCGGGTGGTCGATGCAAGGCATGCCTTCGATCACGCGGTGGCCAAGGGCGCGACGCCCTATGAAGGCAACGACAAGACGCTCGATGTGCCGGCGATCGTCGGTATCGGCGGGTCTCTGCTCTATTTCATCGAAACCTACGGCGAGAAGGGCTCGGCCTATGATGCCGAGTTCGACTGGCTGGGCGAGCGTGACCCGAAGCCGGAAGGCGTCGGCTTCTATTACCTCGACCACCTCACCCACAATGTCTATCGCGGCCAGATGGACAAATGGTGGGATTTCTATCGCGACCTGTTCGGCTTCAAACAGATCCATTTCTTCGACATCGACGGCAAGATCACCGGCCTGGTCAGCCGCGCCATCACCTCGCCCTGCGGCAAGATCCGCATTCCGCTCAACGAGTCCAAGGACGAGACCAGCCAGATCGCCGAATATCTGAAGAAGTATAATGGCGAGGGCATCCAGCACATCGCCGTCGGCACCGACGACATCTACGGCGGCACCGACAGGCTCGCCGCCAACGGCCTGAAGTTCATGCCGGGCCCGCCGGAGACCTATTACGACATGTCTTATGCCCGCGTGAACGGCCATGAAGAGCCGATCGAGCGCATGAAGAAGCACGGTATCCTGATCGACGGCGAAGGCGTCGTCGACGGCGGCACGACCAAGATCCTGCTGCAGATCTTTTCCAGGACAGTGATCGGCCCGATCTTCTTCGAGTTCATCCAGAGGAAGGGCGACGAAGGCTTTGGCGAGGGCAATTTCCGCGCCTTGTTCGAATCGATCGAGCAGGACCAGATCAAGCGCGGCGTGCTGAAGGTGGACGGCAAGGCAGCGTAGCCAACTCGGCCGAGGTGCCTTGTGGTTTGATCAATTATGACCTAAATTCTGGTCATAAGAGGTCTGACCATGAATGTTTCAATTGCCGAAGCCAAGGCCAAATTGTCGGAACTCGTCAGCCGCGCGGAAGCCGGCGAGGAGATCGTGCTCACACGCCACGGCAAGGCGGCGGCGCGTATCGTACCTCCGGCAGTGGCCGAACCCCTGCCGCGTATAGGCGCGTTGAAGGGCAAGATCCGGATTGCGGACGATTTTGATGAACTCGGTCCCGAGTGGGATGAGTACGTGAAATGACGGTCGGCCCGTTTCTCGCCGACACACACATCATCCTCTGGTCGATTTCGGACGATCGACGTCTTAGCGAGCACCACCGCGTCATTCTGGCTTCGGAAGCGGTGGTGTTCGCGAGCGCGGCAAGCGTCTGGGAAATTGCCATCAAACGTTCGATCAGAAAACTTAATGCGCCGGACGATCTGCCAGCGCTGCTTCCAAGGATGCAATTTCAGCCGCTCGCCGTAACCTTCCAGCACGCGAACGCCGTCGGCGGCCTACCCCACCACCATGGTGATCCGTTCGACAGACTTCTGATTGCGCAGGCGCAAGTGGAGAACCTCACCATCCTGACATCCGACCCGCATTTCGCTCGTTACGATGTGGCTTTGGCATGATTATCCAAGCAGTTGGTCTCGCAAGCCCAGCCGCTCAACCTCCGCTTTCCTGAGTTTCAGATCATAGCCGAGCAAGAACTCGTCGAGTTGCGGCGGTTTCACCGAGGTGCCGGATAGCATCGCGTGCACCTGGCCGCGATGATGGATGTCGTGGATGAAGAGATGGGCGAGCAGGTCACCGATCCGTTCCGGTATCATGCCGTCCTCGCGCCGGTCGGTGAGAACGCGGCGCTCGAGATCGTCCGCCGACAGGCGGCCGCAAAAGGCGATCAGCCGCCGATCGGCCTCCGCCTGTGCAACAAAAAGCGCCTTGGCATCATTGAACGGCACAAAATCGTCATGGGCGGCGGCGCCGACGCCGCCCTCTTCGAGAAAATCGAGATAGAGGTGATCGACCGCCAGGATGTGGTTCAGCGTTGCCTTGATCGACGGAAAGAAGCTCGTCCGTTCGGCTTCGAATTCGCCGGGCTCAAGCTGCAGCACGGCGCGGTAGAGCCGGTCGTTGGACCACAGATTGTTGGCTGCCATGCGCCGGAAATGGTTCAGCAGGTCCATGACTTCACGGCGCGACCCGGAATAGCGACACACCCGCCCATAGAAGCGCAAACCCAGCCAAAACAGTCAGCAGCAGCCCGATCATGCGCCGCCGCATGGCTTGCGTTTCCTGGTCCAGCGCGACATTCGTGTTGGTGACGGTGTGGAACATCATCGCCTTGCGCGGAAAGCCGCTGCGGTTGGTCAGGCCGGGCGAGCGCGCCTCGACGCGATAGCTCAGCCGGATCGCCAGGATGAAGATCGCCAGCATGACAAGGGCCCAGACACCGCACAGCAGATAGAATGTCTCGCCCGTCATTCTCTTGCCCCCTCGTACTTCTCGACCTTCTGCTCGATGGCGCCGAAGATCGAATGCCCGCCCCTGTCCTTCATCTCGATGCGCACGCTATCACCAAAGCGCAGGAACGGCGTTTTCGGTCCGCCGGTTTCGATGGTCTCGATCATACGCAGCTCGGCGACGCAGGAATAGCCGGCACCGCCCGCCGAGACAGGCTTGCCCGGCCCGCCGTCGAGCTTGTTGGAGACGGTGCCCGAACCGATAATGGTGCCGGCGGCCAGCGGCCGCGTTTTTGCGGCGTGAACAATCAGCGCCGGAAAGTCGAAGGTCATGTCGATGCCGGCGTTCGCCCGGCCGAACGGTTTGCCGTTGAGATCGACCAGCAGCGGCAGGCTGACCTTGCCGCCGTCCCAGGCATCGCCCAGCTCGTCCGGCGTCACCGCAACCGGCGAAAAGGCCGATGACGGTTTCGACTGGTAGAAGCCGAACCCCTTGGCGAGCTCGGGTCCGGTCAGGCCGCGCAGCGTTACATCGTTGACCAGCATGACGAGCCGGATCGCCGCCCGCGCCTCATCGAGGCTTGCGCCTATCGACACATCGTCGACGATGACGGCGACCTCTCCTTCCATATCGATGCCCAAGGCCTCGTCGGCCATCCGGATCGGGTCGCGCGGTGCGAGAAAGGAGTCTGAGCCGCCCTGGTAGATCAGCGGGTCGGTCCAGAAGCTTGGCGGCATCTCGACGCCGCGCGCCTTTCGCACCAGCTCGACATGGTTCACATAGGCCGAGCCGTCGGCCCATTGATAGGCGCGCGGCAGCGGCGAATGGGCGTCATGCTCGTGAAAGCGGACAGACGGCACCGCATTATTCTCAAGCGATTCGGCCATGGCAGCGAGATGCGGCGCGATGCGATGCCAGTCGTCGAGTGCGGCCTGCAGCGTCCGCACCAGGAACGAAGCGTCGGTAAACCGCGTCAGGTCGCGCGAGACGACGACGAGCTTTCCATCGCGCGTCCCGTCCTTCAATGTGGCAAGCTTCATGCGTCCTCCCTATGCGTTTATTCGTAGTATTTGCCGGCATAGATAATTCTGGCCGCGGCTTTCCAAGGATTTTCATCCGCTAGAAACGCCGGGTCGCCGCGCCGACTGTCTTTGCTCCAGGTGACGGCCCAAGCGACAGCCGACTCAAGAAAAGTGGCTAACGAATTGTTTTCCCAGCCATTCCAGCTGATGTCAGGTCCTGCCGACCGCAACGCCTCCTTACGGTCGGCGTCCTCACGGTCGTTTCGCAGCGCATCGAGGAACCGGACGAAAGACGGCAGGTCTTCCACCCTGTCGAGAAACAAGGAGAGCTGCGCCCAGGATGTCTCCTCGGATTTTCGCACCTCTTCCGAAAGCTTGTCGTTGGCCATCTTCACTCCCCAAGCCCCACAACAAGGCCGTCGCGGGCGATCGTCAAGTCGCCGGCCCATGTTTTCCTGACGGCGGCAATCCAGTCGGCCTCGCCGATCTCGGGATCGTCGGCCGGAATGAGGTGGTTGACGACTAGCCTTTTGACTTTGGCATCACTAGCAATGCGGCCCGCCTCTTCGGCAAAGCTATGGCTGGCAAGCAGGTGTTCCCTCAGCCTTGCGCCGTTGCCGGTCTTCGCGACCAGCCGCTCGATGCCTTCTTCCAGCATGGCCTCGTGGACCAGAATGTCGGCGCCCTCGGCGAAATCCGCCAATGGCGGAAAGAACGCCGTATCCGACGAAAAGACGATGCCTTGCCCCGCATGATCGAAGCGCAGCGCAAAGCAGTCCGTCACCGGCGGGTGGTCGACACGCAGCGCCGATATTTTGAGACCGCGCTCTTCGGCCACCTGGCCTTCACCAAATTCGACGATCGAGACCAGGTCGCGGAGATCCGGCCTGCCTTCATCGGCGATGCGGATCTCGATGTCGAACTCCATCGCCTGGCAAAAGCGCTGCCAATAATGGCCGATGCCGGGCGGGCCGAACAAAGTGACGGGCGCCGCCAGGCCGGCGGTCCAGGCGGTGTGGATGAGAGGTCCGAGTTCCAGAACATGGTCGGAGTGCAAATGCGTGATGAAGATCAGGTCGAGCGCCTTCAGGCTGATGCCGGCATCGGTCAGCCCGCGCGTTACGCCCAGCCCGCAATCGACGACGATGGTGCGGCCGCCAATCTCCAGCAGCGACGAACTCGGCCACGGGCCGCCGGGTCGCAGCGCCGGGCCACCCTTCGAACCCAGAAGCACCAGACGATCCGTCACGCGACGGCGCTCAAGACCAGTCGCCCTCTGGCGTGCCGTTGAAGCGCTTCTTCAGGCCGGCCCAGCAGTCGATGTAATTGTCCTGCCGGGTTTCGAGCTCGGCGCCATAGCGGGTCACCATTTGCGGAAAGCGCGTCTCGAACATGAAGGCCATGGTGTTGTCGAGCTTGACCGGTTTCAGCTCCGCGCGCGAGGCTTTTTCGAAGCCAGACGCATCGGGTCCGTGAGCCAGCATCATGTTGTGCAGGCTGATGCCGCCCGGCACGAAGCCCTCTTCCTTGGCATCGTACTGACCATGAATCAGGCCCATGAACTCGCTCATGATGTTGCGGTGATACCAGGGCGGGCGGAAAGTGTTTTCCGCCACAAGCCAGCGCGGCGGGAAGATGACGAAATCGATATTGGCGGTGCCTTCCTCGCCGCTCGGCGCGGTCAGCACGGTGAAGATCGACGGATCGGGGTGGTCGAACAGGATCGCACCGACCGGCGAAAAGGTCGCAAGATCATATTTGTAGGGCGAATAATTGCCGTGCCACGCCACCACATCCAGCGGCGAATGGTCGATTTCGGTGACATGGAACCGGCCACACCATTTCGCGATCAGCCGACAGGGCGTGTCCTTGTCCTCGAACCAGGCGCAGGGCGTCTTGAAATCGCGCGGATTGGCCAGGCAATTGGCGCCGATCGGGCCGCGATCCGGCAGCGTCAGCTTGGCGCCGTAATTTTCGCAGACATAGCCGCGCACTTGCGGATCGACCAGTTCGACCTTGAACACCAGGCCGCGCGGCAGCACGGCAATCTCGCCCGGCCTGAGTTCGATAACACCCATCTCGGTGACGAAGCGCAAGGCTCCAACCTGGGGCACGACCAGCAACTCGCCGTCGGCGTTGAAGAAATGATCGTCGACCATCGAGCGATTGGCGACATAGACGTGTGCCGCCATGCCGGTCTGGCCGAGCACGTCGCCGGCGGTGGTGATCGAGCGCATGCCGGCGATGAAATCGGTCGGTTCCTTCGGCATCGGCACGGGGCTCCAGCGATACTGGCCGAGTGCGAGCTGATGGTCGCCGACGTTCGGCGCGCTTTTCCAAAGCGGATAATTCGCCGCTTTGAAGCGACCGGTGTGCCTGACGCTCGGCCTTATCCGATAAAGCCAGGAGCGCTCATTGGTGCCGCGCGGCGCGGTGAAAGGAGAGCCCGAAAGCTGCTCGGCATAGAGGCCGTAGGCCGGCCGCTGCGGCGAGTTTCGCCCTTGCGGCAGCGAGCCCGGCAGAGTCTCGGTCTCGAAGTCGTTGCCGAAACCCGGCATGTAGGAATAGGCCATGGAATCCTCCCGAATTCATGGTCTCGGAGCATCGTTTGCGCATCCGCAAGGATGCTCCGAGTTGACCATACCGGTTTCATTTGTAACCATTGAAAATGTAACCATCAACGGTGATTTCGGCATGAGCCGCCAGCATGCCAGTCAGGGCCAACCATGGAAATCCTCGAGCTGGAATCCTTCCTGCCTTACCGGCTCTATCGGCTTGCCGATGCCGTCAGCCGCGAATTCTCAAGGATATACAAGGACCGCCACGGCCTGACCCGGCCCGAATGGCGCACGCTTGCGGGACTTGGACAGCACGGCACGATGACGGCGACGGCGCTCGGCGAGCAATCGGCCATGCACAAGACCAAGGTTTCGCGCGCGGTCGCCGAACTCGAGCGGCGCCGCTGGCTGACCCGCACGCCAGACGAGAAAGACCGTCGCGTCGAGCATCTGACGCTGACCAAAGCGGGGCTTGCCGCCTATCGCGAAATGGTGCCGCTGGCGAAGGAGTTCGAGCGGGAGCTGCTGGAGAGGCTTGGTGCGGAAGAGCGGGCGGCGATTGTCAGTGGGGTAGCGGCGCTGGAGGCAAAACTCACAGTGGGTTGAAATCCTCCATGGGTTTGACCGTCGTAGAAATCAGATCGCTATTGCGGCAGGTAACGCTCCTAGACCGTAGTAGGCGCGTTCGGCTACAATGAAGCCTCTGACACGGCTTCGAAATGCTATCGGATCATCGATGTAGCCCAAGAGAAGCTGCGCCTGCGAAGCCGCATGTCTCTGAGCGCTTTCAAACAGCCGCCTTGCCGTTTCAAAATCACCAGCCAAACCGGCCGCCACCCCGGCGTGGAAGGCCGCCCACTCGCCGTAGGCGCCCGGCTGCAATTCATTCACGAGGATTGTCGCTGTCGCCTGCACGGAAGGGAACATTGATCGGTGAACCCGATCGATTTCGACGGCCTTCTTGGCCACTTGATCAACCGCGAGCAGAAACTGTGCCGGGCTCTCGAACGGAACGAACTGTCCAATGCGCTGAGGACGATCGAAGGTAACTGTTTCAGGGAGCGAACCCCAGAGCCAGTGGACTGCTACGTTAAGGTAAGTGCCTTTGGACCAAGAGCTGGGCTGGAACTCGACTACACTTAGCCAGAAGCCGCGATCGGCGATCCAGATTCGAGACTTCCCTTTGCGTTGAAATCCGGCGGGCTTCAGTACGATCTTTGCCTGCGAGGCAATGATGCGACCGTGCTCACTATCCGCCATCTTGCACCCTTATATGCCTCACCAATCCATCACCACCTTGCCGGAATTGCCACTC
The DNA here is from genome assembly GCF_040318315.1 of Mesorhizobium sp. M1227. Lineage (NCBI taxonomy): Bacteria > Pseudomonadati > Pseudomonadota > Alphaproteobacteria > Hyphomicrobiales > Phyllobacteriaceae > Mesorhizobium > Mesorhizobium sp. M1227. Next base: position 99,789 of record NZ_JAMYLZ010000002.1, on the reverse strand, counting down.
TTCATCGCCTCAAATCCCGAAATATAGTCGTCGATGCCGATGCGGTGGGTGATCAGGCCGCTGACATCGAGAGGACCCTGCACCAGCGCGATCATCTTGTACCAGGTCTCGAACATCTCGCGGCCGTAGATGCCTTTCAGATGCAGCATCTTGAAGATGACCTTGTTCCAGTCGATCTCGAAGCCGGTCGGCGCGATGCCGAGAATGGCAATCTTGCCGCCATTGTTCATGGTGTCGATCATGTCGCGGAAGGCAGGTGCGGCACCCGACATTTCGAGGCCGACGTCAAAACCCTCGGTCATGCCGAGCGCCGGCATGACGTCGCGCAGCTTTTCCTTCGACGCATCGACGACATGCTGGACGCCGAGCTTTTTCGCCAGTGCCAGGCGCACCGGGTTGATGTCGGTGATGACCACTTTTCGCGCGCCGACGCACTGCGCCACCAGTGCACCCATGATGCCGATCGGCCCGGCGCCGGTGACCAGCACGTCCTCGCCGACGAGATCAAAGGACAATGCGGTGTGAACCGCATTGCCCAAAGGATCGAAAATTGCCGCGATCTCGTCCGGCACATCGTCGGGGATGGGCACGACATTGTGCTGCGGGATCGCAAGGTATTCGCCAAAGGCGCCCGGCCGGTTGACGCCGACGCCGAGCGTGTTGCGGCACAGATGCCCCCTGCCCGCCCGGCAGTTGCGGCAATGGCCGCAGACGATATGGCCCTCGCCCGAAACACGCTGACCGATCTTGTACTCGGTCACCGCCGCGCCGAAATCGGCGACGGTGCCGACAAACTCGTGACCGGTCACCATCGGCACCGGCACGGTCTTCTGCGCCCACTGGTCCCAATTGTAAATGTGGACGTCGGTGCCGCAGATCGCGGTCTTCCTGATCTTGATCAGAACACCGTTCGGGCCGATTTCCGGCACCGGCACTTCTTCCATCCAGATGCCCGGCTCGGCCTTGGCCTTGACCAGCGCCTTCATCATGTTCGACATTCTTTTGTCCCCAGAACCTTAGTCGCTTGAATCTCTTGATCCGGCCGCTCAGGAAATCACGCCGAGTTCGCGACCGACTGCGGCGAACGCCTCAACCGCGCGTTCGATGTCGGCGCCGGAATGGGCGGCCGACATCTGCGTGCGGATGCGCGCCTGGCCCTTCGGCACCACCGGGAACGAGAAGCCGATGACATAGATGCCGCGCTTCAGCATCCGCGCTGCCACTTCCTGCGCCAGCGTCGCGTCGCCCAGCATCACCGGGATGATCGGATGGTCGGCGCCGGCCAGAGTAAAACCGAGCTTGCCCATCTCGGAGCGAAACCGCGCCGCATTGGCATATAGGCGCTGGCGCAACGCATCGCCATTGCGGATCATCTCGAAAACCCGGATCGAAGCGCCAGCGATCGCCGGCATCAGCGTGTTGGAAAACAGATAGGGGCGCGAGCGCTGGCGCAGCCAGTCGACCACCTGCTTCCTGCCCGACGTGTAGCCGCCGGACGCGCCACCTAATGCCTTGCCCAGCGTACCGGTGATGATGTCCACCCTGCCCTCGACGCCGCAATGTTCGGCCGAGCCACGGCCGTTCCTGCCGACGAAGCCAACAGCATGGCTGTCGTCGACCATGACCATCGCATCGTATTTGTCGGCGAGGTCGCAGACGCCTTTCAGATTGGCGATGATGCCATCCATCGAGAACACGCCGTCGGTGGCGATCAGCCGGAACCGACAGTCGCGCGCCTCTTTCAACCGCGCTTCCAGATCGGCCATGTCGTTGTTGGCGTAGCGGAAGCGCTTTGCCTTCGACAGCCGTACCCCGTCGATGATCGAGGCGTGGTTCAGCGCATCGGAGATGACCGCATCCTCCTCGCCGAGCAGCGTCTCGAACAGGCCGCCATTGGCGTCGAAGCAGGAGCCGTAGAGGATCGTGTCCTCCATGCCGAGGAAGTCAGAAATGGTCGCCTCGAGCTGCTTGTGTTCTTCCTGCGTGCCGCAGATGAAGCGCACCGATGCCATGCCGTAGCCGTACCGGTCGAGCGCCTGCTTGGCCGCCTCGCGCAGTTCGGCGCTGTCGGCGAGGCCGAGATAATTGTTGGCGCAGAAATTCAGCACCTTCTCGCCGCCGACCTCGATCTCGGCCGATTGGGTCGAGGTTATCACCCGTTCGGATTTGTAAAGGCCGGCCGATTTCAGTCCTTCAAGCTCGCTGTTGATGTGGGAAAGGAATGCTTCGGTCATGATCAGGCCCTGTTGAGATCGATGAGGACTGTCGCGCCGCGCGGACGAAAAATCCATCGCAAAAGCGACCGCTTCGGTGGCGGCAATGGCACGGCAGAGGCTACGACGTTCAAATGCGGAGGCGCCGCGAAAGATTGCAATAACCACTTTGCGGGTTTCTCGCCACGGTCGCCGCCGCCGGCCTGCTGCCGTCCCAAACCTGTTAACACTTTGAAGCCAAAGGTTGTCGCACAAGAATTCGTTGGCGAGAGGGTCGCCTCAGAAAATGTCACAGCAGCCGGTGCACGCCGTTTCGGGCAGGCTCATACTCCTGATCAAATCCGGCTACTGGCTGGCTCTGCTGATCATCGCCGCCATGGTAGTGGCCTCCTTCATCCTGCTGCAGCAGATGATGGCGGCCCAGCAGCACAACCAGGCACTGCTCGATGTGGTCAGCACACAAAAAGCCCTATCACAGCGCATCGTCTTCCTTGCCGGCGCGACCGGTACCGCCTCACGCGACCAGCAGCCGGCCCTGGTTAGCGCGCTCAAGCAAGCGACGGTGGAGTTCGAGAAGAACTACGATCTGCTGCTCGAACGGACCGCCGCCGATCCGGCGTCGCCGGCAAGGTTCGATCCGAAATCGATCGAGAGCGTGCTTTTCGCCAAGCCGTACCATCTCGACTATTTCTCGGTCGGGCTTATCGCCAACGGCGAACGCCTGATCTCGTCATTCGAATCGCGGCTCAACATGGCCGGCAATGGTGGCTACAAGGGCGGAGAGGAGCGCGTCAACCTGAACGCTTCCGTTGCCAACGCAACATTGTCGGGCTATGCCGCACTTGGCCAGCGCATCAGCGCCTTTGCAGACCAGCGATCCGAAACACTTCTCGATCTTAACCGCACATTGTTCTACTCGACCATCGGCGTCATCGTGCTGGTGGCGCTTTTCATTTTCAGGCCAATGTCGAATGCCATCCTGCGCAGGACGCGCGAGCTGGTCGATGCGCGCAATTCCATGGCCTTTATCGCCGTGCATGACGGGCTGACCGGCCTGCACAACCGCACCTTCTTGACCGAGCATTTCGATACGCTGATCAATGCTGCGCAGCGACGGCGTGAACGGGTTGCCGTGGTGCAGTTCGATCTCGACCGGTTCAAGCAGATCAACGACACGTTCGGCCACGCCGCCGGCGATTATGTGCTGGTGGCGGCTGCGCAGCGCATGCGTGATTCGTGCCGTACGTCGGATCTCAACGTGCGTCTCGGCGGCGACGAATTCGTTGTGGTCCTCAACGACGCCGGCAGCACCGAGGACATCGATATCGTCGCCAGGCGCATGCTGGCCAAACTCAATGAGCCGATCATTTTCCGGGGAACGACGATCCATCCGGGCGTAAGTGCCGGGATTGCGGTCTACCCGATCGATGCCGACAATGCTCAGGACCTGCTCGTCCATGCCGATCTGGCGCTGTATTCCGCCAAGAAGCAGGGCGGCGGCAATTTGTCGTTCTTCTCCGAGGAGCTGAGACGCGAACTCGATTATCGCAAGCAGCTCGAGCTCGACATCAGGACCGCCATCTCCGAGAAGGCGTTCGAAGTCTATTTCCAGCCGCAGGTGTCGCTGTCGAACGGCGCCATCAGCGGCATCGAGGCTCTGGTTCGCTGGAGACACGCCGAGCGCGGCATGATCGCGCCGGGCGAGTTCATTCCGATCGCGGAAAAATGCGGCTTGATGTCCGAGATCGGCCGCATCGTCATTGCCAAGGCGATCAACGAAGCAGCCGAATGGAACCGCGCAGGCATCGCCTTCGGACGGATCGCCGTCAATGTATCCGGCTCGGAGCTGCGCGAGACAGATTTCGAAGTCTTCCTGTTCGACATGCTGGAGAGGGCTGGCCTGCCAGCGCACAAACTATCGCTGGAGATCGTCGAATCCGTCATTCTCGACGATGAGAAGACCGGTATCGCGGCAAAGCTGCGGCACATTCGCGCCGCCGGCATCCATCTTGAGCTCGATGATTTCGGCACCGGCTACGCATCGCTCAGCCATGTCAATCCAAACGAGATCGATCGGCTCAAGATCGACCGCCGTTTCGTCCAGAACATCAACGAGAACAGCGGCAACACCAAGATCGTGCGTGCCCTCACCGAGCTCGCCCGCGGTCTCGGCATCTCGATCGTCGCCGAGGGCGCCGAAACCGAAGCCGAGCTCGACTCGCTGATGGCGATCGGCTGCGACCAGGTGCAAGGCTATTCCATCGCTTTCCCGATGCCGCCGGACAGCGTGCGCGGATGGCTGATGGCGCGAACGCCCAAGAAGGCCAGGCTGACGGTTCTGCAGGGCCGCCTGGCGTAGGAAAGTCGGAACTACTGCAATGGCGGCAGGTTTCTCAGCGGATTGAGCATCGGCACCCCAAGTGGTGCGAAATGACGCTCGTTATCCGTCAGTATCACCAGGCCGTGAACCTCGGCCGTAGCAGCAATCGCTATATCTTCAAATCCCGGCCGATGAGCCCTTGCGCGATCAAGAATAGAACCCGCGGCATGCGCGGCTCGCAAATCGAAGGGCAGAATCCTTGCGCCGTAAAGGTGCTCGACTGCCTGCCACCAGTCGCGTAGCAGCGCGGCCTTTGTGGTCGCGCCGTCGCGCTCCGCCTTCGCTATCCCCGCCGCGATTTCGGACGCAGTCACAACGGATAGGAACAGGTATTCGCTCGCCATATCGAGCCATGCCATCAGCGCCGCCCGATCAACCTTCCTGGCTGGAGCCATTGCCGAGATGATGTTGGTGTCCAGCAGAAACATCAGGGCTGGTCGCCGCGCTACAACGCAACCTTGCGAGCCGGCTTACGGGAACGAGGCGGAATGTCGTCCTTGTCCCCGGGAAAAGCCGCCAGCAGCCGCCCGAAGCTCGGCACCCGAGACAGCCGCTGATAATCTTCGAACGACAGGATGACGGCCTGCTTCCGACCGTGGCGTGTGATAATGGCAGGCTCTCCTGCAACTGCCTGATCGACGACTGCCGAAAGCGTCGCCTTGGCGTCTTTCAACTGAATTTCGCGCATGTTGCCACCCTCGCATATGACTACCATGGTCATATAACATTGCAGACGGCTTGGAACAAGGGTTGCGGTCCAATCGGTATCAACTGACATTGGCCCGCAACGCGGCCAGCACCTGTGCAAACTCTGCCAGCCTGTCGTCGGACAGTCCTTTCCGCAGCCGCTTGTCGAAGGCTAACGCGGCGGTGCGCAATTGCAGGAACAGCGCTTCTCCGGCTTGGGTCAGCTCCACCTGGTGAACCCGGCGGTTCTCGGGATCGCGGCGGCGCATCAGCAGGCCCTGCGTCTCCATGGCGTTGAGGTGGTGGGTCAGCGTTGCGCCCCGGATGCCGATCATGCCGGCGAGCTCGCGTTGATTGGCCAGCTCCCGCGACTTGACCGACAGCAACGTGACCCAGACCGGCAGCGTGCCGCCTGCCTCGACCAAGGCGGCGTCGAAAGCCTGCGCAACCAGCTTGGCGGTGCGCGCGAGATTCATCCCGATCGGCGGGCGGTCAAAGGGCGTCATGATCCGACACTAGAACAAGGGCAAAGCCTATGGAACCGGCTCGAGCTTATGCGTTGACATCTAATCATTTGATATCTATCGATATGCCTGGCGGTGGGCAAGAGAGGAAATGCGGTCATGCAATATGTCTACATCATCGTCCTCGGCCTTCACGTCATGGCGGGCGTGTTCTGGGCCGGCACTACCATCGCGGTCGCCCGCGAACCGGAGATCAGGGCGGAACGTTTCTTCCGGCCGCAAATGGGCGCAGCCGGCGTGGTTTTCCTCACCGGCTTGCTGCTGTGGTATTTCTTCCACAACGGCTCTTTCGGCTCGATGGAGAAGGTCTTGGCGCTCGGCATCTTGACGGCGTTAATCGCCGCCGGGGTTCAGGGCGCGCTGGTGGGTTCCGCCAGCAGGCAGTTGGCCGGCGCTGATGCGGCGAAGCAAACCCAGTTGCGCGCCAAGATGACAAAAGGCGAACGCATCGCTGGCGGCCTGCTGGTCATCACCGTGTTCTGCATGGCCACCGCCAGGATGTTTTGAGCGTCCTGCCGCAATCGCAAGATCGTACGGTGCCCGGCGATGGCCGGCGGCGTGCGCGGCGCGCAGACCGGACCGGACGTGCCTGGTGGCTCTCCGTACGGAGGTTCGGCTGCGCGCCACCAATCAATCCAAAATATTCCTCAGATCCGCAAGCCGAACCTGATGCCGTCATAGATCGCAGCGTGGATATTGCGTGAAGCTACCGCGTCGCCGATGCGAAAGACGACGAAACCGCCTTGCGGATTGCGCGCAGGAAAGATGTCGCCGCCATTGATCAGTTTTTCGTAATCGATCGCGCCGGCGTTCTTCGACAGCGGCTTCAGCGCGAGGTAGAGATCGTCGAGCGGCAGCGTGCCGTGCTCGACCACCACCTGGTCGACCCGCCGCTCGCCGCGCCAGCCATCGGCGAAGTCGGAGGCGAGCTCGGCGATCAGCTGGTTGCCTTCGCGCCGCACAGAACGTAGCCGTGTGTTGATGGTCACCGTGACACCCTTTTCCTGGAAGGCGCGCATGTAGGGCACATGATTCATGCCGCCCATTTCCGGGGCGAAGAAGCGCTCTGGTGAAACCAGCTCCAGCCTGGCGCCGCTATTGGCGATCAGTTCGGCGGCACCCATGCCCTGATGGCCGCCATTGTCGTCATAGAGCAGCACGTTCTCGGCCGGCTTGACGCTGCCGGCCATGATGTCCCAGCTCGAGGTGACGTGATCGTCGCCCGCCGTCAGAGGCGGGTTCTGCGGCAGGCCGCCGGTGGCGACCACCACCACGTCCGGCGACAGCGCCAGCACATCGTCCTTTTCCGCCCAGTTGTCGTAACGGATCTCGACGCCGAGCCGGTCGAGCTCGGCCAGGCGCCAGTCGATGATGCCGATCAATTCCTTGCGGCGCGGGTTTTGCGTTGCCAGCCGCACCTGGCCGCCGGCCTGGCTCGATGCTTCCAGCACCGTCACCTGGTGCCCGCGCCCGGCGGCGACGCGCGCCGCCTCCCGCCCGCCGGCGCCGGCGCCGACGACGACCACCTTCCGCTTCGGTCCCTCGGTTTTCGGAATAATATGCGGGATATCAGCCTCGCGGCCCGTCGCCGCATTGTGGATGCACAGCGCCTCGCCGCCCTCATAGATGCGGTCGAGGCAATAGGTGGCGCCGACGCAAGGGCGGATCTCGTGCTCGCGGCCCTCCATCACTTTTTTGACGATATGCGGGTCGGCAATGTGGGCGCGCGTCATGCCGACCATGTCCAGCTTGCCGGTGGCGATGGCGTGACGCGCGGTGGCGACGTCGGAAATCCGCGCCGCATGGAAGGTCGGGAATTTCGTCGCTGCCCTGATCTCGCCGGCAAAGTCGAGATGCGGCGACGACCGCATGCCGGTCACCGGGATGACCTTGGTCAGCGCCGCATCGGTCTCGATCGAGCCACGGATGATGTTGAGGAAATCGACCTTGCCGGAGCCGGCCAGCCGCCTGGCGATTTCGACGCCCTCCTGTTTCGACAGGCCTTTCTCGAAATCCTCGTCGGCGACCATGCGGATGCCGACGACGAACTTTTCGCCGACCGCGGCGCGCACCGCGTCGAGCACCATTCCGGTGAAGCGCAGCCGGTTGTCGAGCGAGCCGCCGAAATCGTCGTCGCGCTGGTTGGTGGCCGGCGACCAGAAACCGTCCATCAGATGGCCGTAGGCTTCGAACTCGATGCCGTCGAGGCCGGCAGCCTGGCAGCGCTGCGCGGCCGCCGCATAGTCGGCTACGATGCGCTCGATATCCCAGTCCTCGATAGTCTTGGGAAAGGCGCGATGGGCCGGTTCGCGCACCGGCGAAGCCGACAGCACGGGCAGCCAGTCGGCCTTGTTCCAACCGGTGCGGCGGCCGAGATGGGTGATCTGTATCATCACCTTGCAATCGTGCTCGTGGCAGGCATCGGTAAGCTCGGCGAGCCATGGCACGATGCGGTCGTCATAGACATGCAGATTGCCAAAAGCGGCCGGGCTGTCGCGCGAGACGATCGCCGAACCGGCGGTCATGGTCAGCGCCATGCCGCCCTTGGCCTTTTCGGCATGGTAGAGCCGGTAGCGTTCCTTCGGCATGCCGTCCTCGGAATAGGCCGGCTCATGGCTGGTCGACATCACCCGGTTCTTCAGCGTCAAATGCTTGAGCTGATAGGGCTGGAGGAGCGGGTCGTTGCTGGTCATCGTCTTCCTGCTGTTTCAAATTGTGCTAATGAGCGGCAAATTTTGTTTTTACGCATGTCGCTGTCCCAAAATCGCTGCGCAGTTTTGGGCGACATGCAGCAAGGAACCTGCTCATGACCGATACGAAAAACCTCACCCAGCTCGGCACCAACGTCGAGGCGCCACAGAGCCCTGAAGCGGCAGTCCTGGAAACCGTGCCGTTTTCGCGCGGCGACGGCCCGCCGGCCATCGTTCGCTTCACCTGCCCCGAATTCACTTCGCTCTGCCCAGTCACCGGCCAGCCGGACTTCGCCCATATCGTCATCGACTACGCACCCGATGCGCTGCTGGTGGAATCGAAGTCGCTCAAGCTGTTCATGACCTCGTTTCGCAACCATGGCGCCTTCCACGAAGAATGCACCGTCATGATCGGCCGCCGCATCATCGCCGCGACCAAGCCATTGTGGTTGCGCATCGGCGGCTACTGGTATCCGCGCGGTGGCATTCCGATCGACGTGTTCTGGCAAACCGGCGCGCCGCCGGAAGGTGTGTGGTTGCCCGACACCGGCGTCGCCCCCTATCGCGGGCGCGGCTGATCGGACGGAGCGGCTCACCTGATCCCGGTCCGGCACAGGTTGGTCTCCAGGAAAGGCATCACCGCGTCGCGGTACCGCTGTTGGTCATAGCGATAGAGATCAACATGCCGCGCGCCGTCGAACCAGACCAGCTTTGCGTCAGCGCCTGCCGCATCTTTCAACGCCAGTGTCTGGCTGCGAGCGACAAACGGATCCGAATTGCCTGCTAGCAGCAATATCGGCCGATCAATCGCGCCGATGCGATCGACCGGCCTGACATCATCTACCCCGAAGCCAAGGCGGAGCTGCATCTGCGCCAAGAGGATGGTCGCCTGTATGTCGCGCAACATAGGCAAGGGCGCTCGCAACGCTGTGGTTTCCAGCAAAGTCGCGTAGAGCTGCTCCAGGACATAGGCGTCGGCATGCTCCTGCTGAGCGCCAAATACAAAAGCAGCCGCACCGAGCGACGAGCCGATGGCCGCCACCTTGCGACCGGCGAAGCGTTGCCGGGCAAAGGCGAGGATGCGGCTGGCGTCCTGTCGTTCGATGTGACCAAAGCCTCTGATATCGCCGCCGCTTTCGCCATGTCCCGACAGATCGAACAGCACGATCGAGTAGCCGCTTTCGAAAAGCAGCTTCGCTCTTGGAACCATGGCCAGCTTGTTTGAACCACGTCCGTGTAACAGCACGATTGTTCCGCAACTGTCCTGCCGATCCGCCACCCAACCGGCAAGGTCGGGCGCGCCCTCCCGCTTCAGAACGATGCGCTCCACCGGTAACCCCACAGGCAGCGTGAAGCTTTGCTGAGGCACGCGGGCCACCGCGTGGCTTCCTGCCTCCCAGGTGACAGCGCAGGCCAGGACGCAAACCGCCGCGAATAAAGCAACCACGACAGGACCTCTTCTCATCGATCGGTCACGTGCACTTCGCATCAGTTGAGCGGCAGCCGCCGGTAGCGGCTGGGGCTGTTCGGGTCGCTGAAATGGTGCATCGGCCCGTGTTCGGCAAAGTGCGCTGACCAGCGTTTCATTGCCGCCGGATCGAGTTCGACGCCCAGCCCGTCACCCTCCGGCACGCGCACCGTATTGCCCGTCTGGCGGAAAGGACCGTCCTTGATGACGTCGCCGATCTGCCAGCGAAACAACGACTGCGACGCCTCGGTGATCCACGGTGTCGCCGCCACGACGTGCAGATAAGCCGATGTCATGATGCCGAGATCGTTCGAATAGCACCAGAACCCCTTGCCCATCGCCTCACAGGCGGCGATGAATTTCAGAGTTTTCGACAATCCGCCGAGTGCTGCGAAATTGCAGACGAAGTAATCCGGCGCACCGAGCGCGACTGCCCGTCTGAGATCCGGGATGTGCGTCGAGAACGGAATGCGCGAATGCTGGCGCAGCGCAGCCATCTCCTCGAAGGTCGCGACCGGATCCTCGTAGTTGCGGATGTTGAACGGCTCGATCTCGCGCAGCACCCAGCGCGCTGTGGTCAGCGACCACTGCATGTTGGAATCGAGTTTGATCTGCGCTTTATCGCCAAGCGCCTCGCGCAGCATGCGCACTGTCCCGATCTCGAGCTCGGGATCGCCCATGATCAGCTTGCCCTCGAAAATCGTCGAGCCGTGCTGTTCTCGCATGCCGAGACAGTAGTCGACGATCGCTTCGGCGGTCATCTCGCCGCCGGCTCCGCCGTGAGCGGGGCGAAAGGCGAAATATTCCGAAAACGGAATGTCCTTGCGCACCGCGCCGCCGAGCAGCTTGTAGAGCGGCATGCCGAAGACCTTGCCTCTTATATCCGACAGCGCCAGTTCGACGGCGCCGAACGCCACCGTGGCTGCATTCTCGCCGGTGTTGGCGGTAATCTGCCAGGGCGGCACGCAGCGCGCCTCGCAGTCGGCGATGTCGAGCGGATCGGCGCCAATCAGCGCCGGCGCGATCTCGGCCTTGATCACCTCGCCGAAATGCCACCATGGCGCCTCGCCCAGTCCGACCACGCCTTCGTCCGTCTCGACCTCGATGATCGATTTCGAGGCGCCGCCGTAGAGACCAGCCGTCCACCAGAACGGAGCATCGAGCGGGACGTTGACGTGGGTGACGCGGATGTTGGTGATCTTCATCGGTTCCGTTCTCACTCACACTGGTATTGGCTTAGCGCCCATTCGCCGGTCACCGAGAGCAGGTCCGATATCTTCCAGTCGCCATCGATCTTTTTGAACTTCCATTCCAGCCGGTGCGGATTGCCGGAGACGACAAAAGCGACGACGACCTTGGCCTCGTCGCCCTTGACCGCTTCGATGGTTTTCAGGCTCTTGTCGATCTCCGCCTTGTCGTATTCGGAATTGTCGAGCGCCATGTTGGGATCGAGGCACTCGCCCTGCCCCGATTTCCGCAGCGCATCGCTCTTGTCCAGCACCGACTTTGCCGGGTCGGTGAAATGGCCCCGCTGAGCCGGATCGACCTCGAGCCCGGCATGCTCGTAGAACGGCTTCACCACCGCGGTCGGCGAGCCCGGCTGCACGGCTGCGGCCGGCGCGTTTTCTGCCGGCGGCGAAACTGCCGGCGGAGGTGCCGCACTGTCGGCCGGCGCATTTGCGGGCGGCGCGCCGAATAGGCCCTGAGCGGCGGCGCTGCTCAATCCGGCCAGCAGGCACGCAGTCGCCAAAATCCAGGGACGGCAGCGAAGCACGGCATCACTCCGGCGACTGTCCGGCCAGGCATTCGAGCGCACTCAGGGTCCAGCCGCTGGTCTTCGAGGTAATGTCGGCGACCTTCCACTGGCCGTCGATCTTCTTCAACGACCAGACCATTTGGCGTTTGGAACCATCGCCTTCCGGAAAAAGGTTGAACGTCGCCGTCACCTCGGCACTGTCGCCGTCCAGCGTTTCGGCCAGCGTCAGCGTCTTGGCCACGGTCTTCTCGTCATAGTCCTGCGCATCGAGACCAGGGGCGAAGTCGATGCAGGGAACTTCATCCGGATGGTTCTTTGCCGCATTGTCGTTCAATTCGAACAGTTTCGTCACCGGCGCGGTGAAGCGGTCGCGATATTGCGCATCGGCCTCGAACTTGACCGACGGGACATAAAAGAACTTCACGGCGTTGGCAGCAGGGCCGGCAAACGCGGCCGCCGGCACGGCCATCGAAAGCGCGGCAACAAAAAGTGGCAGTTTCATGGGTGTCCCCGATTGTTCACTGACGGAAGCTATCAGTACCACGCATCTTGCCCGTCGGCCTTCTTGCGGTCCATGAAATCCTGCAACGCGTCCTCTGCTGGCAACTCAGGCGTTCAGCCAGACGTTCTGGAGATCCATCTCGAAGGTTTGGTGGACACCGTAGTTCTTCACCTTCTCGTTCATGTGGCTGAACAGCTTCTGCCAAAACGGCTGAATGATGACGCCCGAATCCTGCAGGATCTGCTCGATATCCTTCATGACCTCGCGGCGCTTCTCGACGTCGATGAGCGAAAGAGCCTGCTTGAGCTTGGCGTCGAAATCAGGGTTCGAGTAGCCGGTTTCGTTCCAGGCCTCGCCGGTGCGATAGCCGAGCGCCAGCACCTGTACGCCAAGCGGGCGCATGTACCAGATGGTCATCGAATAGGGGTATTTCGTCCAGTCGTTCCAGAATGTCGAGCCCGGCAGCACGGTGCGCTTCACCTTGATCCCGGCATCGCGCAGCTGGCCGGCAATAGCGTCGCCGGTGTTCTTCTGCCAATCGTCCTCGACGGTGATCAGTTCATGCTCGAAGTCGTCCTGCCCGGCATCGGCCATAAGCTTCTTCGCGCCCGCGGCGTCGCGTGTCTTCTTGGGCAGCGCGTAGTATTCCGGATGAATCGGGCTGACGTGGTGGTTTTCACCAACAGTGCCTCGCCCGGCGTAGCCAAGTTCGAGCACCGCTTTGTTGTCGACGGCCATCTGGAGGGCGTTGCGAACCCGCTTGTCGTCATAGGGCTTGTTCGTGATGTTGGTGCGGGCAACGAGCGTGGTCGCTGTCGCGACCTCCGATTTGACCAGCCCCATCTTGTCGAGGATGTCTATGAAGTCGGCCGGCGTCTCGAAGTTGAGGTCGATTTCGCCGGAGTCGAATGCATTTATCGAGGCGTTGAAATCGGTTCCGTAGTCGATGAATTCGACGCCGTCGAGAAGCGCTTCACCGCCCCACCATTGGCCATTCTCACGACGCCTGACGACCGCTTTCTGGCCGACCGCATAAGACACCAGTTCGAACGGCCCGGTGCCAATCGGCTTCTCAATCGGATTGGCGCCGTCGGCGTCGAAGTTGCGATGGACCACCAGCGCCGGATAGTCGGTGAAGTTCGGGATCAGCGAGATGTCCGGTTCGTTCAGCTTCAGCTTCACCGTGTTGTCGTCGACCTTGGTGATCGCCCCTTCCCTGGCCTTGCCGGTCTTTGCATCGATCAGCGCACCGACGCGCGCGGCCATCGAATTGCCGGCGGCAGCCTTCTCGCACCAGCGCGTCAGATTGTAGGCCACGTCATCGGCGTTGAAAGCATCGCCGTTGTTCCAGGCGATGCCCTTGCGCACATGCAGCACGTATTCGGTGGCGTCGTCGTTGACCTCCCAGCTTTCGAGCAGAACCGGCTCGAATGTGAACTGGCGGGTGTAGAGTACGAGCGGCTCGAGCCAGCAGCGTGAAATGTTCGCAAGTTCCACCCAGTCGTAGGTGCGCGTGTCCTTTTGCGCCTTCACCGACATCGAAACGTGCAGCGTTCCGCCTTTCTTCGGCTCTTCAGCCAAAGCCCGCTCCGGCACGGCAAGTCCAATCATGCCGTAGGCAAGGGCCGTCGATGCGCCGAAAGCGCTTGCCAGGGCGAGAAACTCCCGCCGGTCGACGCGACCGGCGCGCGCCTCGCTGGCCATTGCTTCGATGGCGCTCGGTACGCGATCGCCGTTGCTTCTGAAGAGTGTCATTTTTTCCTCCCTTATGGTTCGCATCGGGTCTTCGCCCGTGATCAACTAACGCTGTCCGGCAGTTTCTCCTCGCGCCGCGCAATCAAATCTTTGAGACCCTCGGCGATGCCCTCATCGAGCTTCGGCTCCTCATAATCGGCGAGCATGTTGCGCGCTTTCTCGCGGCCGCGGGTGTCGTGGTCCTTTGCTCCTTCCGCCTTCCACTGTTCGAACGAATTGAAGTCCATGATGCTCGGTATGAAGAAGGCGGACTCGAAATGTTCAAGCGTGTGCTGGGTGCCGAGGAAATGGCCCTGCGGTCCGACCTCGCGGATAGCCGCCATAGCCTCCTTGAAATCGTCGAATGGCAGCCCGCCAGCATATTTGTACCAGCCGACAAGCTGCTCGCAGTCGGTGGCAAATTTCGAATAGCCGCAGGTCAGGCCGGCCTCGAGCCAACCGGCGGAGTGCCAGATGTAGTTGGCGCCGGCAAGGATGGCGGCATGCATCAGCATGTTCGCCTCGTAGCCCGCCTGGGCGTCGTTCAGCTTCGAGCCGACATGGAAACCGGACGTGCGCCACGGCAGACGATACTTCCGCGCCAGGGCGCCCATGAGATACATCATCTGGGCCGCCTCCGGCGTGCCGCCCATGGGAGCGCCGGTCTTCATGTCGACCGTCACCATGAACTGTCCGTAGATCTGCGGCGAACCCGGACGCAGGAGCTGTGTGAACGCGACGCCCGCCAGCGCTTCGGCATTGACCTGCGCGACCGCACCGACGGCAGAGGCCGAAGTCGAGGCGCCGCAAAGGGCGAAGGGGGCGAGGATCAGCGGCTGGTTGTGGCGCGCATAGACTTTCATCGCGTCCAGCATGGTGGCGTCCCACACCAGCGGCGAATTGCAGTTGGTGATCGACACCAGAACCGGGTTGTCGCGGACAAAATCCTCGCCGAACACGATGCCTGCCATCGCCATCGTGTCTTCGGCTCGATCCCTGGAGGTCACGATGCCCATGAACGGCTTGTCGGAGTGCTTCAGCGCCGAATGGATGATGTGGAGGTGACGTTTCGGCACCGCGATTTCCATCGGCTCGCAGATGATCGAGCTCGACGAGTGCAGCGCCGGCGCCATGTAGGCGAGCTTGTGGAAATTGTTGAGGTCGGCGAGTGTGCCGTAGCGCCGGTTGTTGTCGAGGTCGCGCACGTAAGGCGCTCCGTACATCGGCACGAAGATGGAGTTGTTTCCACCCACACGTACGGAACGCTGGGGGTTCCTCGCATTGAGCGTGAACTCCGACGGGACCTTCGAGATGAGCTCCATCAGCAGGGCGCGGTCGATCCGGACCCTTGTCTCCGAGACATCGGCGCCCGCCGCCTTCCACATTGCGATCGCCTCGTCGTCGCGGAACTCGCATCCGACTTCTTCGAGGATGGAGAGCGACTCCTGGTGGATCAGCTCAACCGCCTCGTCCGGAACCATCTGATAGACGGGAATCTGGCGGACCAGGGTTGGAAACGACGCTATGGGTGCGCCCCGCAGCGCCTTGCGCCCCAGGCGGCCACCGCTGCGGCGGTTGGTGTGTTCGCTCACTTCAACGGCCGGTGCGTTCATGGAGACTCCATCTTCCTGTCTCGACCAATCTAGCCAGACAAAATGCGGCTGTGACGCTGGAAAATCCTGATCTCTTGTATAAGCTCAGCTTATGCGAAGCTTGCGCCACCTGCTGCCGTCGGCCGGCAGCCTGATCGTTTTCGAGGCCGCCGGGCGGCTGTCGAGCTTTACCGCCGCCGGGCGGGAGCTCGGCATGACGCAGGCTGCCGTCTCCTATGCGATCCGCGGGCTCGAAGAGCAGCTCGGCGCCAAACTCTTCCAGCGCCGCCACCGGCAAGTCAGCCTGACCGAGGCCGGCGACCGCTTCCATGCCGACGTCTCGCTCGGCCTGTCGCACATTCGCAAGTCGGCGGAGGATCTGCGCCAGATCGCCGTCGGCGCGCATGTGACACTCGCCGCCTCGACCGCCTTTGCCTCGTTCTGGATGATGCCGCGCCTGCAGCAGTTTCGCGACGAATTGCCGGGCATCGACCTGCGCATCCAGACCGCCGACCGCGATCTCGACATCATCGCCGAAGACATCCCGCTCGGCGTCCGTGGCGGCGAGCCCAGGGAATGGCCGGATTATCATTCGCTGCCGCTGGCCGATGAGGTGATATTCCCCGTTGCCGGCGTTAGTTATGTGGCACGGTTCGGGCTGCCGGAGCGTGTCGCGGACCTTCAATCGCACCGCCTTATTCATCTTGAAGAGCCGTTTCGCGAGGCCGCGAGCTGGGACGAATGGTTCGCCTCAGCCGGTGTCGACATCGCCGATGCCGGACGCGGCTTGCGCATCAACGACTATGCGCTGGTGATCCAGGCCGTCATGGAAGGACAAGGCATCGCGCTCGGCTGGGGTCACCTCGCCGAGCGGCTGCTGGCATCAGGGCTGCTGGTGCGCGTCACCGGCCACACGATGACGACCGGCAAGGGCTTTCATGTCATCTGGTCGAAGAACCGCGAACTCAGCGACAACGCCCGCAAGGTGCGGGACTGGCTGGCGGCGCAGGCGTGAGGCCGATAAATGCCCGGTCAAACGGTCACGACGATCTTGCCGAATTGCTCGTTCGATTCGAGATAGCGGTGCGCCTCGACGATCTGGTCGAACGGAAAGGTTCTGGCGATTGCCGGCTTCAGCGAACCCGAGCTCAGTCCGTCAAGGATGAACGCCTTGGCGGCCTGCAGCCGGACCGGATCGCGCACGATCTCATGGACGAGATAACCGCGCAGCGACAGTGTCTTGGCCAGCACTGCAGGTAGCGGAAAGGATGTCGGGTCGAGGCTCAAGCCGCCATATTCGATGAGAATGCCACCCGGTGCCATCGCTGCCGTCAGTGGCTCGAAGATCGGGCCGCCGACGGCATCGAACACCACGCGCACGCCGTCCGGGCCGGCGATCCGCTTCAGCCCGGCTTCCAGGTCCTCCTCTGCCGAGGCGATGACGTGGGCCGCGCCGAACTCAAGCAAAGCCCGCTTCTTGGCGGATGTCCGTGTGACCGCGATCGGGATCGCGCCAATCATGTTGGCGATCTGGATCGCGGCGAGTCCGACGCTGCTCGAGGCCGCGGTAATGACAACAAAGTCCTCGCTTTGGAATTTGGCAATGTCGATCAGCGCACCGTAGGCGGTGAGATATTGCATCCACGCTGCGGCGGCTTCTTCCCAGCTCAGCGATGGTGGATGCTTGACGACGAGCTCGGCGGGATATGTGGCAATCTCACCATAGGCAGGCCAGCGGGCCATCGATAATGGCGGCACGATGCTGACGGCATCGCCAGGCGCAAACCCGTCCACGCCTTGGCCGACCATCTCGACGATACCCGCCGCCTCGAGCCCAAGACCGGAAGGCAACGGCGCGGTCTGGATGTAGGTCCCCGAACGCAGCAGCGCCTCGGCGCGGTTTATGCCCAACGCCTTGACGCGGATCTGAATCTCACCGCTCGCGGGCGCAGGCGTGTCAACATTCTCGATGCGCAGGACCTCGGGACCACCGAGCTCATGAAAGCGAACGACACGTGCCATCGGTCAAACTCCAAAATATTTGAACTGAATCAGCTATGCCAGCGCTCATTAGGCGGATAAATGGCCGCTTGAGTAGATCAGCAGAAACTGTAGGTTTTGAATATGGATCGCCTTACGAGCATGGCCGTGTTCGTCAAAGCCGTCGACCTGGGCTCGTTCGCAGCCGCGGCGGCGGCTCTCGATCTGTCCGGGCCGATGGTCGGCAAGCATGTCCGGTTTCTCGAGGAGCGCCTGAGCGTGCGCCTCATCAACCGGACCACGCGCCGCCAAAGCCTGACCGATTTCGGGCGCGCCTACTATGAACGCTGCCGGCTGGTGCTTGCCGAAGCGGAGGCCGCGGATGCACTCGCCGCCGATCAGCTTGCCGAACCGCGCGGAAAGCTGCGTGTCCTCATGCCGGTGCATTTCGGCCGGCGCTGCGTTGCCCCGATCCTGTTCGGGTTTGCGCAGCAATATCCGGCGCTGGAACTTGACCTGTCGTTCAGCGATGCCATCGCCGACCTCGCCGAGGACGGCTGCGATCTTGCCATCCGAACGGGCGATCTGGAGGACCAGGCCGGGGTGATGGCGCGTCGCATCGCGCGCCAGCACATGGTCGTCTGCGCGTCGCCGTCCTATCTCGACCGGCACGCCGAGCCACATGAAATAGATGACCTCGGCAGCCATCACGCGATCATCTACCGCCGTTCCGGGCGTGCCGTTCAGCCGTGGCTGTTTCCGCGCAACGGCCACCCCGCGATTGAGGCCAGGCCCATCAGCAGATTGCGGCTCGACGATCTCGATGCCATCGCCGATGCCGCGGCCGCCGGCATGGGGCTCGCCTGGCTGCCATACTGGCTGGTTCGCCAGCGCATCCAGGCGGGCGCGCTTGTCCTGCTATTGCCGGAACAATCCCGGTTTCTCTACGACGTTCATGCCCTGTGGTTGCAGACGCCTCATCTGCCGATGAAAGTCCGCCTTGCCGTCGATGCACTGGCGGCAGCGCTGCCCAAGCTCATGAGTTGAAGTGCACGAGCGGCCAGTCGCGATCAGCTGCGTGGATTTCCTCAATTCCGCCCTCCCGCATCGACCACGAATCCGCCTATAGTGCCCCATGCCGATCCGCCAGCTTTCCGAAACGATGATCAACCAGATCGCCGCCGGCGAAGTCATCGAACGTCCGGCAAGCGTGGTCAAGGAACTGGTCGAGAACGCGCTGGATGCAGGCGCTACCAGAGTCGAGATCGTCACCGCCGGCTGCGGGCTGAACCTGATCCGCGTCATTGACGACGGCTCGGGCATTCCGGAAAAGGAACTGGCGCTGGCGATTGCGCGCCATTGCACCTCCAAGCTCGCCGACAACATTCACGACATCCGCTCGCTCGGCTTTCGCGGCGAGGCCTTGCCCTCGATCGGCTCGGTGGCACGGCTGTCGATCCGCTCGCGCACCGCGTCCAGTGAAAACGCCGCCGAGATCGGCATCGAGGGCGGCCGCGTCTCCGCGGTCAGGCCGGCGGCGGCCAATCGCGGAACCACGGTCGAGGTGCGCGACCTGTTCTTCGCCACGCCCGCAAGGCTCAAATTCATGAAGGGCGAGCGCGCCGAAAGCTCGGCCATCGGCGACGTGGTCAAGCGCATCGCCATCGCCTTTCCCGCCGTGCGCTTCACCCTGGCCGGCCCGGACCGCTCGACGCTGGAACTGCCGGCGACCGACGACAGCCCGGAAGGCCGGCTGCGCCGGGTGGCGCAGGTGATGGGCGCCGACTTTCCGGACAATGCGATCGCCATCGACGCGACGCGGGACGGCGTGCATCTCGCCGGCCATGTCTCGGTCCCCTCCTTCACCCGCGCCAACGCGCTGCAGCAATACGCTTATGTCAACGGCCGCCCGGTGCGTGACAAACTGATCGCCGGCGCCATTCGCGGCGCCTTCGCCGACGTGCTGCCGCGCGACCGCCATGCCGTCACCGTGCTGTTCCTGGCGCTCGATCCGGCGATCGTCGACGTCAACGTCCATCCGGCCAAGGCAGACGTGCGCTTCCGCGACCCGGGGCTGGTGCGCGGGCTGATCGTCGGCGCCATTCGCGAAGCGCTGGCCAATGCCGGCATCCGCCCCGCCACCACAGGGGCCGCCGGCATGATGGCGGCGTTCCGGCCAGGCGCCGCATCCTATGCGCATGGTGGCCCGGCCAACGGTCACCGCAGCTACGAGGCCGCCTATCGGGCATCGGGCTTTGCCGGGTTCGATCCTGCCCGTTCGCCGCAGCGGCCGCTCAATATGGGCGACGGGTTCGGCGAGGACGAGCAGGCGGCCTTCGACGCCGGGCCGCTGCACAGCGCCGATGCGCGCGCCGGGCAAAACGAAGCGGCGGAAACGCTGCTCGGCACGGCGCTGGGCGCGGCGCGCGCGCAAGTGCACGAGAATTATATCGTCGCCCAGACCAGGGATTCGCTGGTCATCGTCGACCAGCACGCGGCACATGAGCGGCTGGTCTACGAGGCCTTGAAGAACGCCCTCCACTCACGCTCGGTGCCGTCGCAGATGCTGCTGTTGCCCGAGATTGTCGATCTGTCGGAAGAGGATGCCGAGCGGCTTGCCAGGCATTCCGAGACGCTGGCCCGCTTCGGCCTCGGCATCGAGCGCTTCGGCCCCGGTGCCGTCGCGGTGCGCGAGACGCCGTCGATGCTCGGCGAGACCAACGTCCAGCAGCTGGTGCGCGATCTCGCCGACGAGATCGCCGACAACGACACGGTCGACACGCTGAAGGAGCGGCTGGACAGAATAGCCGCGACCATGGCCTGCCACGGCTCGGTACGTTCCGGCCGCCTGCTCAAACCGGAAGAGATGAACGCGCTGCTGCGGCAGATGGAGGCGACGCCGGGCTCCGGCACCTGCAACCATGGCCGCCCGACCTACATCGAGCTCAAGCTGGCGGATATCGAGAGGCTGTTTGGGAGGCGGTGAGAAGGTCGCTCGCGCTGGCGCTGTCTATAACTCGCTAGCAAGGCTGGTTCCACAGGCGGCTTTAATCATCATCTGGGGGTTCGAACTTCTGACGGACAAACTTCCCCTCGATTCTCAAAAACGCACTTCCACAAGGCGCCTCTAAACAAGAGGTAATGAGCGGGTCGTAATTCGCAATTGTATTGACATCGTACAACCCGGAATTGTTGGGGTCGTTGATGTATTCGTCAGATTCATCGCCTGCAAAAAAGCACCATCCGCTATCAACCGGATGATCTGGCGTTTCGCGGTAAAGATAGCCTACTTGCGCGCCATCCACGGTGATGCGGTCGGTCGCAATACAGCTGCCGTAACCAACTGCTATTGGGCGAAACGTCGAACCATCCCTGAAAAACGTCTTAGGCATTCAAAGCTCACTGGTGGCAACCGTACTTCTAGTTAAATCAGCCGCGTACGCCACCAGCAGTCAAGCACTAAAGCTCTCATCTCTTCAAATTCACCACAATGACGCCGCCCAGCGCCAGCGCCCCGCCGATTATGCCGAGCAGCGTCGGCACCTCGCCCAGCCAGAAGAAGCCGATCAGCGTCGCCATCGGCGACACCAGATAGAGGAAGGTCGAGGCACGCGCCGCGGGCAGTCGGGAAAGTGCTGTCGCCCACGCGGCATAGGCGATCAGGCTGGGCACGATGCCGAGAAAGATGACGGCGCCGAGCCCGGCGGTGTCGGCGACCGCCGCCTGTGCCAGACCGCTCGACAGGAACGGCGACAGGCAGAGCGCGCCAAGCACCATATTCGAGGCCGAGATCGTCAGCGGGTGGTGGCTACCAAACAGCGGCTTCTGGACGATGGTGTTGACCGCCGAGCACAGCGCCGAGCCGAGGACAAGCAGCGCACCGCTGTTGAAATGCAGCCCTTGCCCCTCGCCCATGGCGATGATCCCGATACCGGCGAAGGACAGGAATGTGCCGGCCCAGGCCAGGCCCGAGAAGCGTTCGCCGAGCAGCGCCATGGCCATGATGGCGGTGAAGATCGGGCTGACATTGATGATGAAGCCGGCCGCACCGGCCGAAACGGTCAGCTCGCCGAAATTGAGCATCACCGTGTAGAGCGCGACGAAGACGGCACCACCGAAGACAAAGCGCCAGAGTTCATCGAGCCTGGGCAGCGCCGGCCGCTTGACCGCGAGGAAGATCGCCGCCGGAACCGCGGCGATGGCAAAGCGCAGCGCGCCAAGTTCCAGCGGCCCGAAAGCGGCAAGGCCGGCGCGGATCGCCGGAAAGGCGGAGGCCCAGCCGACCACCGTCAGCGCCACCGCGATGGCAGCCGTGGCATCCATGCGCTGTGTCGTATTCAACGTGCCGGTGTAAGCGCTCATCTGGGTGTCCTCGCGATCCAATGCCATGAAGTAGAGAAACGCTATTGCGGGTCGGTTGACAAACGAACAAATCGAGGATCACCTGTGACTATGGATCACAGCTTAGACCCGATGCTGCCGCTCGAAACGCTGCGCGCCTTCGACGCCGCGGCTCGGACCGGCAGCTTTTCGGCGGCGGCCGAGAAGCTCAACATCACTCACGGCGCCGTCAGCCGGCAGATCGCCAAGCTCGAGGGTTGGCTCGGGCTGAAAGTCTTCGATCGCGGCGCCCGCGGCGTCTCGCTGACGGTCGAGGGCAATCGCCTGCATCTGCGCACCACCGAAGCCTTTGCCCTGATCGCCAGCAATTCGGATCGCTGGGTCGAGCCGCGCGGCACGGCGGTGGTGCGGCTGACCTCGATCCCCTCGGTCAGCGGGCTGTGGCTGATGCCGCGCATGGCGGCGCTGGAGAACCACCCGTCCAAGCTGCGTATCGTGCTCGACGTCGACATCCGCCAAGGCGATCTTGCCGACGAGGGCATCGACCTGTCGATCCGCTGCGGGCGCGGTCGCATTCCGGGCCGGATCTCGGTGCAGCTTTTCGAAGAATATGTGTTCCCGGTCGCCTCGCCGGGACTGGCCAGGGAGATCGGTCGCGGAGATCCCGCCCGACTGCTCGAATTTCCGGTGATCAATGATTCCGACGCTTCAGCCTGGCGCGCCTGGTTTGCGGCGCAGGAGATGGACTATCGGCCGCGGCCGCACGACCGCCGTTTCGAGGACTACAACCTCGTGCTCGACGCCGCCGCGCACGGGCTCGGTATTGCGCTGGCACGTCCGCCGTTGACGGTGGACCAATTGAAATCGGGCCGCATCGTCGCCGTAGACGAGCGCAGTGCGCTAAGCCCGATATCTTACTGGCTCGACCGGCCGCTGGGGCGCCCGCGCGCCGCCGCCGCCGAACTCGCCCGGCGCATCGCCGTCCAGGCCGGGCTGCCAGCGGAGAAGATCGAGCAGTTTATCACGGCCGAGGAATGAGAAGCGCGTCGCGTTCGACCGGCCTCATGCGACGCGCTTCAGGTTCTTGTGTTTATGCATGTCGCGCAAAACCGCTGCACACTTTTGCGCGACATGCATTGGCATCCGCTTTGCCGGCTTGTTCGAGCAAGTGTCACCAGAAACAGAACCAGGCAAAGCCAACCGAGCTTGACCTCGCCGCAATTTGTGGCGATGACATCGTCATGAATTTCGGCACCACCCCATGATGAACCGTTTCGAAGGACCCGGCGGCAAGGAAGCCCGCATCCGCTATCTCGACGGCGACTTCCAGGTGACCAGCCCCGGCGCCTTCGTGCGCTGCGCGGTGACCGGCGAGAGCATCCCGCTCGACGAGCTTAAATACTGGAGTGTCGCCAGGCAGGAACCCTATGTGAACGCCGCTGCCTCGCTGCGCCGCGAGATCGAAGCGCATCCGGAACTGCGCCGCCGACGCTAGTCCAGCGCAAATGGAAGCAGCCCCGTTGCGATCCTGCGCCCTCTGCCGCGGCGTCAGGCCGGCAACACCGAAACCTTAGAGGCCATGGAAATAAAAAACCCGCCTCAAGTTCGAGGGCGGGCCACCGGCGAATCATCACCATACCCAAATTACTAGCATAGCTGCCGGCACAAAGCAAGAACAAAATACGTTCGACCGGCGGAAAGCCGCAAATTCCAGTCCCGCATTGCCTCGGTGCTCACGCTTCTGGTCAGCCTTTAAGCCGGCGCTGCCGCCAGGCATCCAGCGTCTCGTCGATGATGCGTTGCGGCACATGGTCGAGCTCGAAGACGGTGTCGATCTCCAGCACATCGAGCCCGTCGAGGAATTCCGGCGGTGCCGCGCCGTGACGCAGGCGGGCAGCGTCCTTGGCGGTGGTAATGAGACCAAGCCCGGCTTTACGTGCTGTCGCCGCCAATTCGGCAAGCTCGTCCGCACTGTAGAAATGATGGTCAGGAAACGGTCGGGTCAGCGCAAGCTCGCCGCCGGCCTCGGCTACGGTGTCGAAAAACCTGTCGGGATGGCCAATGCCGGCGAACGCCAGGAACCGCCTGCCGGCCAGCGTCACCTTGCTGCTCGGGGCAGTGTGCGCCTCGAAGATCGGCCTGCCGGCGCGCGCTGCCTGGCGCACGACCGTATCGGCCGCGGTGCCCTCGCCCATCTTCAGCAAGGCGCTGGTGAAGACCAATTGGTCGACGATCTTTGCCCGCAGCGGCCCGCCGGGGATGACGCGGCCATTGCCGATGCCATGTCGCGCGTCGACGACGACGAGCGCATAGTCGATGTGGATGCGCGCGCTCTGAAAACCGTCATCCATGATCAGGAAATCGCAGCCGAGCTTCTCCAGCAGAAGCCTGGCGCCGGCGGCCCGGTTCGGCGTCACCGCGACCGGGGCGTGTTCGGCTAGAAGCAGCGGCTCGTCGCCGACATGCTTGGCGGCATCGTGGTGCGGATCGACGATATGCGGCTGCGCGAAGGAGCCGCCATGGCCGCGCGACAGGAAACCCGGATTAAGCTGCATGCGCCTGGCCTGCTCGGCCAGCGCGATCGCCACCGGCGTCTTGCCGGTGCCGCCGACGGTGAAGTTGCCGACGCAGAGCACCGGCGCCTCGACCTTTTCACGCGGCGCGTGCCGCATGCGGCGACCGGCGACAAGCGCATAGACGGCGGAGAGCGGCGACAGCGCCGTGACCCGCCAGTCCGGCTCTTCCCACCAGAAGGGCGGCGCTTCCGAGGTCACGTCAGCGCCCGTTCGCGCCCTTCAGGCGCGACTTGACGACCAGCGGCTGGATATAGGGCTCGAGCGACCTGAGCGTATGCGCCAGCGCACCGCGCATCTCGTCGACCGTCGCCGCACCCGCCGCCATCATCTCATGGCGGGCCGCCTCGTTGGTCAAAAGGAAATTAACGGCGCCGGCCAGCATATCGCGGTCGCGCACCAGCTTGGCGCCGCCGCTATCGAGCAGGCGCTGATAGGCCTCGCGAAAATTCTGGACGTTGCGGCCGGCAAGCACCGCTGTCTCCAGCATGGCTGGTTCCAGCGGGTTCTGGCCGCCCTCGGAAGTCAGCGAACGGCCGACAAAGGCAATTTCCGTCAGCCTCAGATAAAGCCCCATCTCGCCGATCGTGTCGCCGAGCAGAATATCGGTGTCGGCGGTGATCCTGTCGCCCTTGCTGCGCTGCGCCAGCTTCAGGCCCATGCCGGAAATCTGGGCGGCCAGTTGCCCGGCGCGATCGGGATGGCGCGGCACGATGATCGTTAAAAGCCCGTGGTGGCGCTTGTGCAGCATGGCGTGAACTTCGGCGGCGACCGCCTCTTCGCCGTCATGGGTCGAGATCGCCGCCCAGGTCGGGCGGCCGCCGATCTGGCGTTTCAGCGCCGCCAGTGCCCGCTCGTCGGCCGGCGGCGGCGCGGTGTCGACCTTGAGATTGCCGGATACAGTGACCGGCCGGGCGCCGAGCGAAAGGAAGCGCTCGCCATCGAGGTCCGACTGGGCGACGACATGGGCGAGATTTTCGAACAATGCTTCGGCAATGTTGGCGCGCTTCTTCCAGGACTTGAAGGAGCGGTCGGACAGCCTGCCGTTGACCAGAACCTGCGGCACGCGGCGGGCGCCGAGTTCCAGGATGGTCATCGGCCAGATCTCCGATTCGGCGATGATTGCCAGGTCCGGCTGCCAATGGTCGAGGAAGCGGCTGACCGCCGGCTTGAGGTCGAGCGGCACATATTGGTGGATGATGCGGTCGCCCAGCCGTTCTTCGGCGACCTGCGCCGAGGTGACCGTGCCCGTCGTCAGCACGATGTTGACGCCGTAATCGAGAATGCTCTCGACCAGCGGCACGACGGCGATGGTCTCGCCGACGCTGGCTGCATGGATCCAGATCACCGGGCCTTCGGGGCGCTCGCGTCCGGCGACGCCGTAGCGTTCGCGCCGGCGAATGCGATCCTCCTTGCCTCTGGAAGTGCGCCAGGCGACATAAGGCCCGGCCAACGGGTAGGCGGCCGCCCCCGCGAAACGGTATGCGGTCAGGAAGGCGCGCGCCCAGCGCACACTCATTTCGAACCGTCCACAAGGCGATAGGCCTCGGCGGTCGCGGCATTAAGCGAGGCCGTGACCTCCTGGCGCTTGCGTTCCATTTCGGCGGCGTCGGCGTTGGCCGGCACGAAGACAGGCGTGCCGACGACGATCGAGGAGCGGCCGAAGGGCAGGTTGATCGTCGTCTTGTCCCAGCTGCCCTCGATCACCTTGCGGCGGCTGGTGGCTATCGCCGCAGGCAGGATCGGCCGGCCGGACAGCCGCGCCAGAAGGACGACGCCGAGCCCAGCATCGCGCGGCGTGCCGTGGGGAATATCAGCAATCATGGCGACATTCTTGCCGGTGGCGAGCGACTTTTTGAGGGCGATGAGCGCCTTGGCCCCGCCCTTGTCGAGATGCCTTGCGCTTTCGCGCCCGCCAGAGCCGCGCACCGCCTCGATGCCGAATTTCTCGACCATCAGCGCGTTGAGCTCGGCATCGGCGCTGCGCGATACCATGGCAACCAGCGGCCGTCCCTTGGGATAGTAGGCCGGGGTCAGCAGGTGCTGGCCGTGCCAGAGCGCGATGATGCCAGGCTCGAGCTGCGCATAGGCGCCGCCGGAAAACTTGGCCGATCCGTCGACCATGCGGTTGGTCAAGCGGACAAGGCGGACGAAATACGCAAACAGCGCGGCAAGCGCATTCTTGACGAATCGCGACTGCGCCAGCGGTTCGCGGATCTTGCGCCAGAACGTCTTCGGCTTGCGACGTCTGACCGCCGACCGCGGGGCTGATCGCTTGACCGCTTCATGGTTCATCGATGTCAACCGACAGCCTTGTTTTCGGGGTCGAGGAGGCGGTGCAGGTGAACGACGAAATAGCGCATATGGGCATTGTCGACGCTAGCTTGCGCCTTGGCCTTCCAGACGGCGTGCGCCGATTGGTAATCCGGATAAATGCCGACAATATCGAGCGCGTCGAGATCGCGGAATTCGGTGCCGCCCAGCTTCTTGAGTTCGCCGCCGAACACCAGGTGCAAAAGCTGCTTCTTTCCGTCTTCAGCGGCCATGTCGATCCTTCACATATCGTGAGTTTGGGACAGGTCTAGACCAAAGCCGCCGACTTTGGAACTATTGATAGTGGTCAATTGTCCAGCCCGGCGATGACGCCGGCGAGCACGGCGAGGAGTTCGCCGCTGCCGGCGGCGAGCGGTCCGTGACGGATCACTTCGCCGGCATAGAGCGGCGCGCGGCCATGCCGATCGAGCAAGGCTCCGCCTGCCTCGCGCAGGATGAGATCGGCCGCGGCGATGTCCCAGTCATGTGCGTTGGCCTTGACGAAGGTGGCATCGAGCTGGCCGCCGGCGATCATCGCCAGCCGGTAGGCGAGCGAAGGAATATAGGGCACGCGCTTCAGCCGTTTGTGCCATTTCGCCGGCAGCAGGTCGATCATCGCCTTCGGTCCGGCGATTTCGGCCGTTTCCGCCGGCGGACGCACGCTGATGCGCCTGCCGTTCAGGAACGCGCCCTCGCCCGGCAGCGCCCAATAGATTTCGCCCTTCGCCGGGCAGTCGAGTACGCCGGCAAGCGTTCGGCCGTTCTCGACCACAGCGACGCTGACGCACCATGTGGGCAGGCCCTCGAGGAAGCCGCGCGTGCCGTCGATCGGATCGACGACGAAGGTGCGGCGCGCGACAAGCCTTACCGGGTCGTCGACGGTTTCCTCCGACAGCCAGCCATAATCCGGCCGGGCCGCCAGCAAGGTCTCGCGCAGATATTTGTCGGCGGCGTGATCGGCTTCGCTGACCGGCGAGGTGCCGCCCTTCATCCACACTTGCGGATTGTTGTTGAAGTATTGCATGGCGATGAGCCCCGCCTCGCGGGCGGCATCGCGCAACAGCTGCAGGTCTTCAGTAGCGCCGGCCGAGACGGCCGGGTCAAGCTCCGGCAAGGGTCATTCCTTCGATCAAAAGCGTGGGCGCGGCGGTGCCGAAATTGCGGTCGAGATCGCTCGCCGGAACCATGTTGAGGAACATCGTCTTCAGATTGGAGGCGATGGTCACCTCGGCGACGGGATAGGCCAGCTCGCCATTTTCGATCCAGAAGCCGGAAGCGCCGCGGCTATATTCGCCGGTCACCATGTCGACGCCCTGGCCGAACACTTCGGTGACGTAGAAGCCGGTCTTGAGCGACTTGATCAGCTCTTCCGGCGTATTTTCCCCGGGCTCGATGGCGAGATTGGTCGACGACGGCGAGACCGACGAGCCGCTGCGCGAGCCGCGCCCATTGGTGACGAGGCCGAGTTCCCGAGCCGCCGAAGTCGACAGGAACCAGTGGTTGAGCACGCCCTTGTCGACCATGAACAGTTTTTCGCCCTCGACGCCTTCGCCGTCGAACGGGCGCGAGGCCTGTCCACGGCGCCGGAGCGGCTCGTCGGTGACGGTGATTGCGGCCGAAGCCACCTTCTTGCCCATCATGTCGCGGAGAAAGCTGGTCTTGCGCGCCACCGCGGCGCCATTGATGGCACCGGCAAGGTGGCCGGCAATGCCGCGCGCCACACGCGGATCGAACACCACGTCGACAGGCCCGGTCGCCGCCTTGCGCGCGCCAATGCGGCGTACAGCGCGCTCACCGGCCTTGCGGCCGATGTCTTCCGGCGCGTCGAGATCGGAAAAATGCTGGCGCGAGGAGAATTCGTAGTCGCGCTCCATGCCGGTGCCCTCGCCGGCGATCACGCTGGTCGAGCGCGAAAAACGCGAGGCGACGTAGTGGCCGACGAAGCCGTGCGAGGTGGCGAGCACCAGGCCGCCAAGCCCGGCACTGGCGCCACTGCCGGCCGAATTGGTGACGCCCTTGACGGCAAGCGCCGCCGCTTCGGCGGCAAGCGCTGCTTCCTTCAACTGGTCCGCCGACACCTCGGTGGCGTCGAACAGATCGAGGTCGCGCGGTTTCTTGACCAGCAAGGCCGGGTCGGCGAGGCCCTGATAGGGATCCTCGGGGGACACCTTGGCCATGGCGACCGCGCGCTCGGCCAGCATATTGGGGTCGGATGCCGCTGTTGCCGAAACGCTGGCTACCCGCTTGCCGACGAAGACGCGCAGCGAGACGTCCTCGCTCTCGGACGCCTCTGTGCCTTCGACCTTGCCAAGCCGCACCGACACGCCGGTCGAGCGGCCGCGTACCGCAACGGCATCGGCGGCATCGGCGCCGGCCCGTTTGGCAGCCTCGACCAGGGCCGCGACGCGATCGGTCAGTTTCGCTGCGTCGAGCGTATCGGTCATGCGCATGATCCTGTTATTTCCGGCCGGCTGAAGGGCAGCCGCTGCTGCACCATCTATTGTCCCGATGCCGCTTCTGCAATGGGAGAAGCGGACAATCAGGAGGCATCTAGCCCCAGGTCAGCGCGACCGATCCAGAGATGGTGCGTCCTTCCAGACGCACAAAGGACGGCTTAGATCCGAGGTGGCCGTGACCGAAAGCCGCGACGGCGGCACCGCTGCCGGCGACGAGTCGAAGATGCGGCGTGTGCGAACGTCAGCCTGTAGAGTTGGGATCGGCTGGATCCACCCACGGGCGGCCCAACCGTGTCACCATCGCCGCGTACCCGACGGCACCTGCCGCCCAAAGGAAGATGCCAAGCTCTTTGACAGCGTCTTCGGCGATGTCGACCGCCGAACCCGGGCTAGGAAACAGCTCTCCCAGCTGGTCGATCGCTGCTGACATCGCGAGTAGGAAGCCTGCGGCCACAAATACGATCGAGCCGTCGAATGTCTTCCGTCGCAGCCGAAAGAACCAGAACAACCCGGCGACGGCGTAGGCAATCATCGTAACAATCTCTGGTATCGCGACAAACGGCAGCACGTCCTCATGGATCAACAACAGGTCATCGAGGCCCATGACCAAGGTAAGGCCGCCGAGAAACGTGCAATCCCATCGGTGCGTGAGCAGACCGGCAAACAGGGTCGCCGCGCCGGTGCCGATCCACAGTGAAGCACCTAGGGACGAAATCCACCCCGTATAGAAGCCGACATCCGCGGCTGCAGATGGATCTCGATAGAAGATTGTAGCGTCCAGACCAAGAGTTTGCGCGACGAACAGCGCGGCCAAGAGCATCACAACATTAATCGCCACGGCCGCAAGTATGACCAGGCGCCAGGACATTGTCCATTCGCTGCTATGTTTTGCGTTCAGCGCGTTTTTGTCTGGCATTGTGCCGAAGGCCATTCTGAGTACGACGGCCGATAGCTCCGCGGCGCCGAGAACCCCGCCAGCACTATGCCGGCCCACCATGATCGTGGCAACACACGGAACGGTTGCAGCGTCTCGCACATGACGAGGTCGTCGCGGTGCAGTTCCTGGCCAGCGCCAACCAACGCACCATGCCGCTCGAAATGTTCATCGGCTTGCGCGAAAAGCTCTCCCCGGCAATAGCGCCGCCACGCTGATGATGGGGCTGTCGATAATCCTCCTGGTCGTCGCCAATCTTCTGGCTCGACGGAGCCGGCGGCGGCCTGGACCGACCATCTGATCCTGGCTTTCAAGCCGGGCGAGATCGGCTTGTCCAACCTTCCTCAGGGACCAGCCACCGGCGTCCAGATCACGTCGTCGATCCTGAGCGCGCCGGTGGCGAGCATCACCAGCCGGTCGAAGCCGAGCGCCGCGCCGCTCGCCTGCGGCATGATGGCGAGCGCGGCGAGGAAATCCTCGTCGATCGGGTAGCGTTCGCCATAGACGCGCTGCTTCTCATCCATTTCGGCGGCAAAGCGCCGGCGCTGCTCGGCCGGATCGGTCAATTCGCCAAAGGCGTTGGCGAGCTCGACGCCGCAGCAATAGAGCTCGAAGCGCTCGGCGGTGCGTGGATCGTCGGCGCTCGGCCTGGCCAGTGCCGCCTCCGAGATCGGATATCCGAAAAGAATGGTAGCGCGCCCCTGCCCCAGCGCTGGCTCGATTTTTTCGACCATCACCCGGCTGAACAGGTCGGCCCAATTGTCGTCGGGCGCGGTCCGCAATCCGGCCTGGACCAGGGCGGCATGCAACCGCGCGCGGTCGGTGCTGCCATCGGCTGCAACCGTCGCCAGCAGATCGATGCCGGCATGGCGCATGAAAGCTTCGGCGACGCTCAACCGTTCCGGCCCGGCGAACGGATCGGCCTCACGGCCGCGGAAGCTAAAACGCTTCGCTCCGGCCCGTTCGGCCGCCAGCGCTACGAGCTCGGCGCAATCGCGCATCAGGCTCTCGTAGGTCTCGCCGACGCGGTACCATTCGAGCATGGTGAACTCAGGATGGTGCAAGGGGCCGCGCTCGCGGTTGCGCCAGACAGCCCCGAGGCTGAAGATGCGCTCCTCGCCGGCGGCAAGCAGCTTCTTGCAGGCGAATTCCGGCGACGTGTGGAGGTAGAGCGGCTGGCGCTGCCCGTCCGGCCCGATCGCCTCGGTGGCAAAGGCCGACAGGTGCGCTTCATTGCCGGGCGAGACCTGCAGGGCCGATGTCTCCACCTCGACGAAGTCGCGGCGGGCGAACCAGTCGCGCATCCCGGCGGCAATGGCATTGCGCAGGATCAGCCGCGGCCGGCGGTCGGCGTGGACATGCGGCGTCCACCACGGCGAGGCGGCGGTCATCGGCTTCAGGGGAATTGCACAGAGGGCTGGCGATTGCGGCCAAGATGCGCTAGGCCGCACGCAACGGCCTCTCCAGCCGATTTGCGCCAACAAATTTTATCAGGATGGAAACCCGTGAAGGTCATCGCCAGCTCCTTACGCAAAGGCAACGTCGTCGAAAAGGACGGCAAGCTTTATGTGATCCTCTTTGCCGAAAACATTCATCCTGGCAAGGGTACGCCGGTCACCCAGCTCGACATGCGGCGTATCTCCGACGGGGTAAAGGTTTCCGAGCGTTACCGCACCACCGAGCAGGTCGAGCGCGCCTATGTCGAGGAGCGCGAGCACACGTTCCTCTACCGTGACGGCGAAGGCTTTCACTTCATGAATCCGGAGACTTACGACCAGGTCGCGGTGCCGGAAAGCGTGGTCGGCGACATGGCGCCCTATCTGGTGGAAGGCATGCCGGTGCAGATCTCGCAATACAACAACATCGCCATCTCGCTGGTACTGCCGCAGCGCGCCACTTTCGAGGTGGTCGAGACCGAGCCGGTGACCAAGGGCCAGACGGCGTCCTCGTCCTACAAGCCGGCAACGCTGTCCAACGGCGTGCGTACCCTGGTGCCGCCACACATCAGCGCCGGCACCCGCGTGGTGGTGATGACCGCCGATGGCGCCTATGTCGAGCGCGCGAAAGATTAAGGCGCGAAGTCTGACACGCCTCGCCGAAGGCGTCGCGGCGGCCGGTCATCGTCTACCGCTTTGTGCCAGGGGTTTTCGAGCATTGGGACGCTGAACGCGGACCGAAGCGTCAACGCCCTGCCAGTTCTTTCCTATTGCACGACGCCAGCGGGCAATCTCTGAGCCTCGAGCAACGCCGACCGTCCCTTTCGCCAGGTGCCAGGTGGAATGCCGACGAACTTTTTGAAGGCGCGATTGAAGGCGGCTTCCGACTCGTAGCCGACCTCGGCACCCGCTTGCGCGATGCTCATTTCAGGGCGTTCGAGCAAGCGTCCTGCCAGTTGTAGACGCCAGCGAGCAAGATAGTGCATGGGCGAGACCTCGACATAGTGGGTAAAGCGGCTCGCAAACGCCGTGCGCGAGAGCCCTACTTCGCGGGCGAGCCGGTCCAATGTCCATTCCTCCCTGGGGCGAGCGTGGATGAGCCGGAGCGCCTCGCCGACATGTGGATCCCGTAGGCCTGACAGCCAGCCGCGCGAATCGTCGGGCAGGGTCTCGAGATGGCGGCGGATGATCTCGACAAACATCAGCTCGCTCAGCTTGGCGAGTATCGTCTCACAGCCCGCCCGCCCACTGCCACCTTCTGCCAGCGCCAGCCGAAAAAGGTCGATAACCCAGCTGCTTCCATCGGCGGGCTTGCGGGCGCACAGGATGGCCGGCAATGCGGCCAGGAGAGGATTGAAGGGACGTGCATCGCAGCCAAGATACCCGCAAATGAACCGGGTCCGCTCGTCTCCGCCGCCACCATGGATCACCGCGAACGGCAGGCTCTCGTCAATCGGCCGATAATACATCGCCATATTGGGCTCGCCCCGTGCCCCGGGCGAGGAGCTCAAGACGTTCGGAACACCACCGGGGAAGACAACGACATCACCGGCGTTCACGAGCACCGGGGGCACCGAATCGTCTCCCAGCGCGGCCCAGCACGAGCCCGACATCACGGCATGAAAAGAAATGATGTGCTCTGCCTCCGGCATGATGGCGGCGGCAATGTCGGCCGTGCCCGGCGACTCGCCGACCCAGGGAGAGCTGGCGTCAACGTCGAAATAGATCGCACCGGTGAGGCGAACGGCTCGGAGCACATCGGAAAGGACATCCATGCACTACACCTCCGGAAACGATCGGCTACTCCCTTTGACAACGAGTTTTTCCGCCAGGCATCTCGAACTATCCGGCAATATGGCCGCCCGAGCAACTATCCATCCGGTCTAATCCTACTCTGAACGATCGGGCAACAGAAATGGACGATGTGACATTTGCGGGAACAGCGGACGGGATTAGCGTTTCATCGGCCGGCCGACAGGTCCAATAACAGGGAGGAATGTCATGAACGATGAAGACATCACCAAATTCGCAGCAAGCCTGCGAGGCGAAGTCATCCGCGCCGGCGACGCCCGCTATGACGAGGCCCGCAAGCTCTACAACGGCATGATCGACAAGCGGCCGCTGATCATCGCCCGCTGTGTCGACGTCGCCGACGTAATCACAGCGGTGAATTTCGGCCGCGACAACAATTTGCTGGTTGCGGTACGTGGCGGCGGCCATAATGGACCAGGATTGGGGAGCTGCGATGACGGTCTGGTGATCGACCTGTCGGCGATGAACGGCGTGCGCGTCGATCCGGATGCCCGCACGGCGCGGGTAGGCCCGGGCTGCACTCAGGGCGACCTCGACCATGCCACCCATGCCTTTGGCCTGGCCGTACCGGCGGGCATCATCTCGACCACCGGGGTCGCCGGACTGACGCTGAGCGGCGGCCATGGCTATCTGACGCGCAAATATGGCCTGACCATCGATAACCTGGTCGAGGCCGATGTCGTGCTTGCCGACGGAAGCTTCGTCACCGCCAGCAAGGAGCGGAACCCCAACCTGTTCTGGGCGCTTCGCGGCGGCGGCGGCAATTTCGGCATCGTCACCAGCTTTGTGTTCAGGCTCCACCGGGTCAGCATGGTCTTTGCGGGGCCGATCGCATGGGATCAGCGCCACGCCCGCACCATCATGCAGCATTATCGCGAGTTCCTGCCGAACGCGCCCGAAGAACTCGGGATCTTTCTCGGGCTCAAGACCGTCCTCTCGAGCGCACCCTTCCCGGAAGAGTTTTGGGGAAAGCGGATGTGTCTGCTGATGTGCTGCTACAACGGCCCGGAGGAAAAGGGCAGAGAGGCGCTGGCCCCGCTGCTCGATGCGCTGCCCGCGCCCTGGTTCAACTGGATGGGAACGATGCCCTATCCCGCGGTGCAGAGCATGTTCGATGGGCTCTACCCGAAGGGAATGCAGTGGTACTGGCGGGGCGATTTCGTCAAGACGCTGTCCGACGAGGCGATCGACGCCCATCTCGAGCAGGCGGCGAAGACGCCGAGCGAGCTATCGCTCATGCATCTCTACCCGATCGATGGTGCGGTCCATCGCGTCGGCAAAGACGAGACACCCTGGAATTACCGTGATGCGACCTGGTCGATGGTCATCGCCGGGATCGATCCGGACCCACAGAAAGCGGGGCCGGTGACGCGCTGGACCAAGGCCTACTGGGAGGCCGTGCATCCGTTCGATCTGGGTGGCGCCTACCTGAACTTCATGATGGACGACGAGGGCGATGCAAGGCTCAAGGCGGCTTATGGCGACAACTATGAGCGCCTGGCTACGCTGAAGAAGAAATACGACCCGAACAACCTCTTCCGGGTCAACCAAAACATTCGACCGGCTGCTTGACGGCGGCTCTTGTCAGGCCGGCAAGCGTACCGGCCGGCCCAGCTAAGGCTCGGCCGGTACGATAGCTTGCCGGTCAGGACGCTCTGATCCAGACCAGCATCTCGCCGGAATCGTGGTGTCCCGGGCGAAATACGGCATGGTGACTTTTGCTGCCTCGACCGCCGGTGATTTTTCAAACGCCTCTTTCCTGTCAACAGCCGACAGCGTGACGACGCCGCGGGGCACGTTCGAGAGCTGACTACATTTGAAACCAGGCCAGACGACCGCCGAATGGCGTCCAATGAGCCATGCCGGGCTGCTTTTCAGGCTACCCCGCGTTTCTGATCGTGGTGGGCCGCGTACTGTCCATGCACAAGTCCGGACCTGTTTGGCGACACCCCATCATTGACTGGATCGTTCGCACATGATCGACAAAATGACCCGGAAATGACCGAGATACAAAGCTTTCCTTCAGTTGTGCATCAATAAGCCGCGACAATTTTTTAGCAATCTTTAGGCAAATTCTCAGGTTTATCGACAAACAGCAGACAATTCGGCAGCAGACAATTCGGCACAACGGTCTTTACTGGATTTATGTGGATGGCAATGCATCCCTACTTGACACCGGGACAAGCTGAAGAGCTATGCTGAACATCGGTCGCAAGTTTGCGCAGAGGGAATCTGTTCATGGATTTCATCGAGAGTTGGTTTGGTATTTCCCCTGACGGCGGCGACGGATCGACCGAAGCTCTCTACATACTTGCCGTTGTCGCAATATTGGCGCTCGCATTCCACAAGCACATCGTGCAGTTCGCGCGCGGTTTCTTCGCGCGGAAATAGCCCGCGTACCGTTCGAGCCCAGCTTTATTCGTCTGACCAGAGTACAAACGGCACCAGTCGTCTGACACTCCAATACACTGTTGCCGCGCGAATCCCGTTGTTATCAGAGCGTTGCCCTGCGTTAGCTTCAGAGGGGAAGTCGATGCGAGGAATAGCGGCAATCCTGCGAGCACTGTTCTCCGCCTGGATTCCGGCACTGATCGAGATGGCTCGCCGTTTCTGTCGCCGGTGGCGGCTAGGGGGTGACCGCCGGGTCGACCAGAAAGGATCCCGGGCGCATTGCGTACCGATCGATCACCCTGCTTTCTGCCGGCCTGACCCGCTGATCTACGATCAGTATTATCTGATCGGTCTTGGTCTCGCGGTCACCTGGGATAATCCCGATATCGAGCTACGCCAGGGTGGTGTGCCCGTTCCCGCCGGCAGGTTGCAGGCGGATACCGACTACGAGGTGCGGGTTCGCGTCTGGAACGCCTCCCCGGATGCCGTCGTCGTCAAGATGCCGGTCCATCTGTCCTATCTGTCGTTTGGCATCGGAACCGTGTCGAATCCGATCGCCACCAGGCCGGTCTCGGTCGGGGTGATCGGATCCGCCAGCCAGCCTGGGTTCGTCTCCTTCGACTGGCATACGCCGCGGCAAGCAGGTCACTATTGCCTGCAAGCTTTGCTCGACCCGGCCGATGACGCCAATTTCGCCAACAATCTCGGGCAAGAAAATACCGATGTCGGACTTGCCCAGTCGCCAGCAACATTTCAATTCGAGTTGCGCAACGCTACCCGTCGGCCGCATCGGTACCGGTTCACCGTCGATGCCTACACCATTCCGCCGCTCGGCCCCTGTCGCGACGACCGGCAGCCAACGGAAGAGACCGCCAAGGCGGAGCAAAAGCGCCGGCTGGCGGCACACTTGCCGTCGGCTCATCCCCTGCCGCCGGGCTGGAAGGTCGAGATTTCGCCTGACCTGCCGTCGCTGGCGCCGGGCGAACAGGTGACGATCACGGCGGTCGCTACGCCGCCGGACGGCTGGACCGGCCGGCAAGCCCTCAATCTGAATGCGTTTGACGAGGGTGACCGCGCCAGCGGCGGCGTCACCTTGACCGTCCTCAGCAGCTTGGAGCCGTGATGGCCACCGACGACAAATCCTGGACCAAGTGCACGACCGCCGACGAGGTGATTTCGGTCAACCAGTACATCAGCGCGGCGATTACCAGCGGCATATTCGCAGCCGTGATGGTCGTGGTGGTGGTCGCAATGGGCGAACCGTGGTGCATACCGATCGCGCTGGTGGTGACTGAGATTGTGTGGATTCTCGCTTATTGCGACTGGTGGCTCAACAAACGGCTGGTTTGCCTGGGCGAGCCGGTGAGTATCGTCGGCATGGTCATCAGCATCGAGCCGCCGTCGGAAAAGACCTGGCCAGGAAGCCTGGACTCCGACTACAGCCTCAATTTGCTGCTGCCGAACAACCCGGTGGGCGTCTCCCAGGCCGTTGCCGCCGCCAGTGCCCCGTTCGGCTATCTGATGGCCGAAAACGCAATCACCTCCTCGCACGGCTTTCTGTTCACGGGGAACCCGGCGGAGGACAAGGTGACCGGAGTAAAGTCAGAGGCGCTGCATGTGGAGTTCGAAGGGGCATCGATCCATGACCTGCAGACCGTCAACATCCTCGCCCTGATCGCCGCCCTGGCAGCGCTGGCGCTATGCATGTCGGGCGTCGGCGCGGTCGTCGCCTACGTATTGGCGCTTCTCGCCTTGCTCGCTTCGCTGCTCGGCGCGGCCTTCAGCAGTTCGGACACCGCCAGTCCGAGCGATGCCGGCTTGCCGAGCATCGAGACCAACAAGGGCGACGGAACCGGAGCGACAATCCTGGGGGTGACCGGCCGGTGGGTCTATGATGCCGGACACATCCACGACAGCTTTCATGAAGGCCACAACGAACTGCATCCGGTCCAACAGGCCCAGATTCTGGGACGGCCATGGGACGGCGACTGGCCCGACGATATCGACGAAATCGTTCGAGGCTACCAGGACGGCTACGCGCAGTCCCAGGATCCGCTCACCAAGGCGCAACAGGCCCGGCCCGGCTCCCGGTGGTCGGTCCATCCCTATGTTGACGGCTGCAACGACACCGTCCGGCCAGATCAGCCTCCGCACTAAGCCAGTCAAGCTGTTGTACACGACAGTTCGAATCCTGATACCGCGCTGGTTTACTCGGCCCTTGAGAATCCTTCAGCCTTCGGCAACATGGCGGCAAGGCTGAGAGCATGAGGATGAGCAAGGTCATTTCCGCCGCATCACGGCGTTCGCCGCGCAAGACACCGATGGCGCTGACCGAGGCGCTGGTCGCCCGCACCTTGCGTGCGGTCGAGGATGCCGGGCCGACGCCGGGCATGGTCTACATGACCGATGCCGATTACGCGCGCATTCGCAACGAGGTGCTGGCCGGCGCGCCGGGCGGGCCGGTGAAGCTGTTCGCCTATGGCTCGCTGCTGTGGAAGCCGGCCGGCGAGGTCAGGGGTGGCGAACGGGCCGTGGCGACGGGCTGGCACCGTTCGTTCTGTTTTACGGTGCAGCGCTTCAGGGGCACCATCGAGCAGCCCGGCCTGATGATGGCGCTCGACCGCGGCGGCCAGTGTCAGGGCATGGTATTCGAGATCGCCGAGCCCGTGGGGGCCAATCTCGAAACGCTGCTGCGCCGTGAGATGACCATCCTGCCGGCCGTCAACGTGCCGCGCTGGCTGCAGGTCAGGACGGGCGACGGCACGGGCCAAGCGCTTGGTTTCGTTGTCGATCCCGCCAATCCGCGCTATGCCGGCAAGCTCGAAAAGCGAGCGATAGCGGCGACCCTGGCCACGGCCGTCGGCCATTGGGGTTCGGGCGCCGAATATCTGTTCGAGACCATTCGCCATCTCGACGCCTGCGGCATCCGCGACCGCAATCTCTGGCAGTTGCAGGAACTTGTGGCCGAGGAGATCGGTCGGGCGCTGCGATCGGGCTTCATTCGTCCCTGAGCCAGACCAGCATCTCGCCGGGCTCCCAGGCGAAATCGATGTTGTGCAGGTCGACGAGATGTCCCGCGTGCTCGCCGATGGCAGTATCGAGCATCGTGTGTCCTTCCTTCGGTTCTATGCCAGTGTGTTCGCCCATGCGCCGACAAAGGGCGGCAGCATGATGCACGTCTGCTGCTCGACAGCCTCGTTGCGCAGCCGCTCGGCGAGGGTATCGACTTCCACCTCGGCGGCGGTTGCGG
Source organism: Mesorhizobium sp. M1227 (assembly GCF_040318315.1). Taxonomy (NCBI): domain Bacteria; kingdom Pseudomonadati; phylum Pseudomonadota; class Alphaproteobacteria; order Hyphomicrobiales; family Phyllobacteriaceae; genus Mesorhizobium; species Mesorhizobium sp. M1227. The sequence goes on along the minus strand of NZ_JAMYLZ010000002.1, from coordinate 60,757 downwards.
TACCGACTGCCTCGGCCATCGGCAACAGGCTGCGCAACGTGCCGGCAATGTAGTCGTAGATCGGCGAGTCGGGTCCGCTGCCGGCGAGGCCGGCGGAGTTCATCCGCGGCGCCGGCAGCCCTGCGCCGGCGAACACCATGGGCAGCCTGCCACCCATGTCGACCTCGAAACCCGCGCGCTCGATCGTGTCGATGATCCAGCCGCGGCATTTGCCGAACAGCGGCGCCTCTGGAAAACTGCGGGTGAGCGGCATCGCCATTTCCTGGACGGCGACGATGCCGCCAGGCCGCAGGAAACCGGCAAGCCTGCGCAGGGTTGCGGCCGGGTCGGGCAGATACATCAGGACAAGCCTGCCGATCACCGCATCGAAGCTCCCGTCGGGCGAGAATGTATCAAGCTCGGCCGTCGTGAAACGTGTCCAGTAACACTGGCCGGATTCAGTGGCGCGCCGCTCGGCAATGTCCACAGCCTCTGCCGAGCGATCGACACCAAGCACGCTTCCCGCCGGTCCGACCAGCCTTCCGGCCAGCAAGGAGACATCGCCTACGCCGCAGCCAATGTCGAGCACGCGCATGCCGGGTCCTATGCCCGCACTGCGCAGGACATGCTCGGTAAGGTCGTGAATGAGCGCTCCCTGCAGCTCCAGGCGCTTGAATTCGCTTTGCGTGTAACCCAACGCATAGGGACGCGGATCCATGGGGCTCTGATCACGGCCGGTCTTCGGCGCATGTTCGGCAAGCAGATTGTACATGTTTGACTCCATGATCGATTTATCCGGGATTTGTGACCGCTGGGCAGCCTGATGACCGCCCGGGGCCCGACCGTCACCATCGGAGATCGGTGCTACAACGTGATTTCCGGAATCGGGAATTGCGTTACGACTGAAACAGGCGCCCGTGCCTGGCGTACCACGCAAGCGGACAACACCCTGCGCCCGGCGTTCGGACGCCACTATGATTTCGGCGCCCGCGGAACGAACACGATATGCGGCGTCTTCGGCGGACGACCGGGCGGCACATAGTCCGGAACCGGCGTATCGTCTGCCGGGAGCGAAAGCACATATCGGTGGATGGCGCGCAGGTCGGGCTCGCTCATGGCACGCAGGTTGAACCATGGCATGGGCGGGCGCGTCTCGATCGTGCGCGCGAACTGTACCCAGTCGTCCTCATCCATGGTCCGCAAAAATTGGCGAAGATTGGTCGGGTAAGTCGTACCCCACGGCCCGTTGAAGCCGAGCGAATCGCCGATCAGCCATCGATCCTGCGGAACGTTGCCGGCCTTCTCCAGGTACCCTGGCGTGTGGCAGTCGTTGCAGCCGCCGATTTTCACCAGGTATCGACCGTGCTCGATCGAAGCGGTCGCGGACGCCGCGCCGACCTCACCCTGGTTGAGCGTTGCGGCGGTGAATGCTGCGGCCAGGCCAAGGGCGGCAATTGCGATGAGAGCTCTTCGTGTCATCAGCTTCTCCGCTGCTATTTGATGCCGACGATCATCGAGTGAGGCCCGGCGAGATGCTCGCAGCGGACCTCGGCAAAGCCCGCCTCCCGCATCCAGCCCATGCCGTCGGCGCGCGTGTAGTCGAACCCGCCATTGGTGTTGACCAGCATGTTGAGGCTCATCAGCAGACCCGCAGCGTTGTCCCGTCGCTCGTCATCGATGATCTGGTCGTAGACGATGAGCACGCCTTGCTTCGGCAGCGCGGAATGCGCCTTTGCCAGCAGCGCGCGCTTCACCTCCAGGTTCCAGTCGTGCAGGATATGACCCATCACCAGCACGTCGGCGGAAGGCAGCGGCTCGGCAAGGAAGTCGCCGGGATAAAACCGAAGCCGGTCTGCAAGTGCGTGCCGCTCCACATAGGCCTCGAACACCGGCCGCATCGGCGGCAGGTCGAAACCGCCGCCGGTGAGATGCGGATGGGCGCGGCCGACCTCGACCGGAAGCCTGCCTTCGGCTGTGCCGATATCGATGAAGGTACAATGGTCCGCCCAGGGAAAATGCCGGGCGAGCGCCTCCGCCACCTGGAGGCTGCCGCCGGTCATCGCCTGCGCGAACATCTTTACCTTGTCCGGGTCCGAAAACAGCATGTCGAACAGATCTTCGCCGTCCTGGGTGCCGTTTTGCGGTTTGCCCGTCCTGAGCGCGTCGGTGAGCGAGCCCCAGTTCGCGTAAAGCAGCTGACCGGCCCTGGCGAGCATCCCGCCAACATAGGTCGACTTGTTGCAGTCAAGGTAGCGGTCAGTCACGGGCGTGTTGCAGTAGACGTTGCCCTCGCGCTCAAGCATGCGCAGCGCAACCAGTGCGTCGAAGAAATCCTGCGCTCCCCGCTCATGCAGCCCGAGCCGGTTTCTCAGCGTTTCCCCTTCGAGGGGTCCGGCCGCCAACTCCGTGAAAAGGTCAAGTTCGACGGCGCTCAGCAACGTCTTCGATGCCCAGAAGCCGAGGCCGAGTTGCATAAGGCTTTCGGGCGACAGTTCTGCGACGTCATTCGCCTGTTTCGTTACCTCGGTGATGGTTGCGTCCATAAGATTTCTCCTTCCTCAAGAGACCATGACCTCCCAAAAAACCGGTTCCCGGTTTTTTGGGATCATGGTCTGGGCGCGGGAGGACCATCGACTGGCCCGGCTACGGGTCGATTTCAGCCAGCTGGGATTTTGGTTACGGTTGTAACGAAGAAATCCGGCCGGCCGTGATCAGCCTGAATGCAGATGGCGGGCAAGACATTGTGCGACGGCGGCCGACAGCAGCGGCTTCTTGATGACTTCGCTTATGCCGGCCGCCGTCAGTTGGCGCGACCGCAGCTGACGGCCGTAACCGGTCATCAGCACGACCGGAAGGTCGGGCCGGATCTTGTGCAACCGGCCGGAGAATTCGATCCCTGTGATGTCGGGCATGACCTCGTCGGTCAGCACCAGGTCGAAGCGTTCCGGATCGGCGCGGAATGCGCTGAGAGCCGCGGGGCTGCGGTCGAACCCGACCGGCTCGTAGCCGAGCGCGGCGAGCATTTCCTCCGCAAGTTGCATCAGCGGCGTGTCGTCGTCGACGACGAGGATCGTCTCGCCGTTGCCATGCTTGACCGGCACCTCGGCGGCGTCGCTCTCGTCCTCGTTCTGGGTTGCTTCGGCGGCCTCGATCTGCGGAAAATAGATCTCGAAGGTCGTGCCTTCGCCGGGCTTGCTGTTCACGTCGACCGCGCCTCTGTGCGCCATGACGATGCCGTGCACCGTCGACAGGCCGAGCCCGGTGCCTTGCCCTGCCGGCTTGGTCGTGAAGAACGGCTCGAAGATACGCTCGAGCGTCGCCTGATCCATGCCGCTGCCGGTGTCCCTGACGGCAAGGCGGAGGTAGCGCCCGGCAGGCAGGTTGCCGTGCGACAGCATCCGCGCCTCGACGAATTCCGTCGTGTCGAGACCGATTTCCAATGCGCCGCGGTTGTTCATCGCCTGCGCCGCGTTGGTGCCGAGGTTCATCACCACCTGCTGAAGCTCGGTCGGATCGCCCATCATCGCCGCATCCGCGGCTGCAAGACGCGTCTGCACTGAAAGCGTGGCGGGGAACGAGGCGCGCAGCAGGTCGATCGCTTCGGCAACCACGGCTTCCGCCCGCAGCGCGTGATGCTGCCGCTCGTGACGACGGCCGAAGGCGAGGATCTGCTCGGTGACGTCCTGCGCCCGCCTGCCGGCCTGCATGATCTGCTGGACGTAGCGCCGCGCGCGCGACTCCTTCAGCAGCACCGCCAGCGCCATCTCGCTGTAACCAAGGACGGCACCGAGGATGTTGTTGAACTCGTGCGCTATGCCGCCGGCGAGCGTCCCGATCGCTTCCAGCCGTTGCGACTGATTGAGCCGCGCCTGCAGTGCCTCACGCTCGCGTTCGTTGTGCTCGCGCACGATGGCATTGGCGAAAATCTCGGCCGCGGTGCGCAGCAGTGCAATGTCGTCGTCGGCCCAATGCTTTTCGTGCGTGACGGTATCGAGAGCCAGAAAACCCAACCGCTCGCCGGCATGCCACATCGGTATGCACAGCCACGATCGAAACTGGTGCGCCTGCAGGGATGCCTTCTCCCGCCCCTCGGGAAGCTCGCCGACGCGGGGAACGTCGATGCAGCCCTGCCGCTCGTGGTCGGCCAGCGTCCAGCGTGAAGCCAGCTCGATCATGTCCTTCGACAGGCGGGCCGGCCTGCTCCCGCCCGGACGGCGATAGAAGTAGCCGCCGGAAGGATCGGCGATGTGGCTGACGAAAATCTGGGCGCCGTCGAGCCCGGCATGTTCGACCAGGCGCGCGAGGCCCTTGCTGATGCCGGCGCGGATGCGGTCACGCGGCAGATTGATGAACTGCGTGGAGATCGAGGCGATCAGGTCCTCGAATTCCAGCCGCTCGCGCAGGATCCGCGCGTTGCGGCGCAGGCGGGCGAACAGGTAGGCGACATAGCCGACGAGGCCCAACGCGGCGACATAAAGCAGCGTCTGGAACAGTTCGGCCCGCGCCGCGGCCCGCCCATGCGCACCGAGATAGACGTCCTGCAGCGCGCGAGCCCGCTCGCTCGTCGGCGCGGTCTGCAGGCGGGCGACGAGATCGTCGACCGCCGGAAGCCTGGTGACGATAAGCCGGCCGTGGGAGACGAGCGAGAGCACATCGCTTGCAGGCACGGCATCGACGGAGGGCCTTGCCAGCCGGTCGAGTGCGGCGGTTACTGCTTTTGCCGCATCCGGCTGGGGATCGCTGATAAACCGCGACATTGCGACCATCAGGGCTCCTATCTCGACCGCTCGAAGGCCGTCACCCTCGCTCGTGAGACGACCGCTCATATAGTTGAAAAAGTTCAGCGAGTTCTGCAGCAGCGCGTTATCGGACTTGAACCTCTCGACGAGCGCTTCCTCGTCGCGGATCGCGGCGATGACTTGGGCGATCAGCTTGTCGATATCCGCCCGTGTTTCGCCGCTTGCTACGTCGCGGGCAGCCGGCAGCGTCTGCGTCGCCTCATCCAGGTTCTCGATCGACCGCACAAGCGGATCGTAGCTGCGCAGCAGTCCCGCGCGTGCCCTTAAAACATCGCGTTGGAGTGCGGCGTTATAGAGGATGACGGTCCTGAGCGCATCGAGCGTGCGCTCGTGGCGCGCCGCATCGGGAGCCGTGCCCTGCACCAGGAGGTAGGTCAGGGCGATGAGCAGGCAGGCAACGATCGGCGCCAGGATGCGTAGCGACTTCATTGCTGCAGACGATCGGCTGCGCTGGTCAACGGCCGGCCGCGATACTCGCCCGTCAGTGTCCCGAGGAATTCGACGATGAGATCGGCATCGCGCTGGTCGAGCTCCCGGCCGAGTTGGTTGCGCGCCATGATCTTCACCGCGTCTGCGAGCGATGCGGTGCGGCCATCGTGAAAATACGGCGCCGTCACCGCGACGTTGCGCAGGCTGGGAACGCGGAACACATGGCGGTCGCTCTCGGCGCCGGTAACGGCGAAGCGGCCGAGATCCGCCTTGGTCAGGGTCTTCTGGCGAGCGAAGGGATCCTGGAAGATGCCGAATTTCTGAAACAGATTGCCGCCTACGTTGGCGCCCTGGTGGCAGGCGACGCAGCCATACGCTTTGAACAGTAGATAGCCGTGCTCTTCGTCGGTCGTGATGGCGTCGCGTTCGCCCTTGAGATAGCGGTCGAAACGGGCATCGGGCGTGATCAGCGACCGTTGAAAGACAACAAGCGCATCGAGCACGCTTGTCCGGTCGGGAATGGCGCCGTAGACCCTCGCGAACCGCTGCGAATACTCGGCATTCGAGCGCAGCTTGGTCAGCAATTCCTCCCAGCTCGTATTCATCAGCCTGTCATCGAGCAGGGCTGCCTCGTTCTGCTCCTCGAAAGTGCGGAAATTGCCGCGCCAGTTCAGCCGAAAATCGAGCGCCGCGTTGAAGACGGTCGGCGTGTTGAAATCGAGCGGCTTGCCATCCGCCGCCACGGAACGGGCCAGACCGTCGTCGCCGCTGAAATCGAGCCTGTGACAGGAACTGCAAGCGACGACATCGCCATGCGACAGGCGGGCATCGTTGAACAGGCTCTCGCCAAGCGCGATCTTCGCCCGGTCGGAGGGGCCGCTGGCCGTGATCGGTGCAATCGGCTCGCCCATCGGCGGGGCCGGCTGATTGCTCTGGGCCAACGCAAAAGGTGCCGCTATTGCCAGGCAAAGCGGAACAAAAAGCCCCGCCCGAACCTTACCAATCTGCTGATGTGCCATCGAGCGAGCCTGTGGCAGGGTGTGCGATCACGTAGATCATCGGCGTTCACCAATAAATCGCCGAAAATCGACGTTTAAATAAAGCAACGGCTCGGTCATGAGTTCCATGCTTGCGGACGGTGCGAGATGTCAGCCGAACAAAACATTCGCCACGAACAGCAGTCGAGAGGCAGTATCGAGCAGCCAGCGGCGCCGAAGCATATCCTTGTCGTCGACGACGACCCCGAAATTCGCGATATGCTCACCAATTACCTGGAGAGCCAAAACTTCAGGGTTAGCGCGGTCGCCGACAGCCGGGCCATGTCGCGCGTCCTCAATGAAAAGCCCGTAGACCTGATGATCCTCGACATGCGGCTTGCCGATGAGGACGGGTTCGACATCATGCGGCAACTCGGCAGTCCAACGGAAGCGCCCATCATCATCATCACCGGCCACAGGTGCGACGAGGTGGATCGCGTCGTCGGCCTGGAACTCGGCGCCGACGACTACATCACCAAGCCCTTCGGCCTCAGGGAGCTGCTGGCGCGCATTCGCGCCGTGCTGCGGCGATCGCGGTCGACGCAGTCGCAGCCGCGCGGCAAGAAACCCATACGCTATCGTTTTGCCGGCTGGGAGCTCGACATGCGGATGCGGCGCCTGAGGTCGGCGGCGGGCGAGACGACGCCGCTGACCGCCGGCGAGTTCAACCTGCTGACGGCGTTCCTGAAATCGCCGCAACAGATCCTGAGCCGCGAGCAGCTTCTCGCTGCCAGCCGCGTGCACGACGAAGAGGTGTTCGACCGCAGCATCGACGTGCAGATATTGCGGCTGCGCCGCAAGCTCGAGGTCAATCCGAGCGAGCCGAAGCTCATTGTTACGGAGCGTGGCGCCGGCTACATATTCGCGACTGCGGTCGAGGTACTTTGAGCCGCTGCCGCGCCCAGCCTACTCCGCGCTTCTCAGCCAGACCAGCATCTCGCCGGGATCGCGGTTGTCCCAGGCAAAGTACGGCACGGCGGTGATTTTCGCGCCCTCGAGCGCCGGCGGTTCGGTGCGGTAGAGCCCCTCTTCCCAGTTTTCGAAAGCCTCCTTTTTGGCAATCGCCGAAAGTGTCACAACGCCGCCCAGAAGGTTCGGCTGCTGATGCGCCTCGATGTCGGCCGTGCGCGGCAGAGCGATGCGGTGCAGCTGGCTGGAATTGTCGGTCTCCTCGACGCAATAGATCAGCGGTCCGCGCGCCAGTGCGACGCGGCCGATATCCTGCCGCACCTGCGGGTTGGCGTAGAGGCGGTCGACGGCCATTTCGAGGTCGAGCTCGACGCGGTCGCCCTTGCGCCATTCGCGGCGGATCGCGGCATAGCCGTCGCTGCTGACAGCAGCCAGATCGACATCTGCGCCGTTGACCTTGAGCGCTGCCTTGCGGCACCAGGCCGGCAGGCGCAGGTGCAAAGTGAACGCGGTCGGAGCTTCCGGTTCGACGGAGATCGAGACCGCGCCGTCCCAGGGATAATTGCTCGTTTGGGTGAGCTCTATCTGCGTCCCAGAAATATCGAAACGAGCCGTGCCGTTTCCATAGAGATGGACGGCGAGTGCGTCGTCCGAGAGGCCGTAGAAATAGCTGCCGATCGAGGCGACCATGCGCCCGACATTGGGCGGGCAGCACGGGCAGCGGTGCCATTTCCAGCGGTGGTGGGCGCCGCGGCTTTCGAGCGGATTCTCGTAGAAGAACAGCGAGCCGTCGAGCGACAGGCCGGAGATCGAGCCGTTGTAGAGCGCCCGCTCCATGATGTCGGCGTAGCGCGCATTGGGACCCATGCCGAGCATGCGGCTTGCCCAGAACACCAGGCCGACCGAAGCACAGGTTTCGGCATAGGCGGTGTCGTTGGGCAGGTCGAAATCGGCGGTGAAACCCTCATTGTGCGAGGACGGCCCGAGGCCGCCGGTGACGTAGAGGTTCTTGGTCATGAGATCGTCCCACAGCCGGTCGAGCGCCACGCGCAGCGTGTCGTCGCCATATTCGGTGGCGATGTCGGCCATGCCCGAATAGAGATACATCGCCCGCACCGCATGGCCGACGACCTTGTCCTGCTCGCGCACCGGTTTGTGCGACTGGTTGTATTCGTAAGTCTTGAAATGATAGGCCTTGGGGTCGGCGCCGCGGGCGCGCGCCTCCTCGTCGAAATAATGCGGCTCAAGGCCGCGCTGGTCGATGAAGTATCTGGCTAGCTCCATGTATTTGCGCTCGCCCGTCACCCGCGCCAGCTTGACCAGCGCCAGCTCGATCTCCTCATGGCCGCAATAGCCCTTCTTCTTGCCGGGCTCGGGACCGAACGTCTCGGCGATATGATCGACGTAGCGGCACATGATGTCGAGCAGCTTGCGTTTCCCCGTGGCCTGGTAGTAGGCGACGGCGCCTTCGATCAGGTGGCCGGCGCAATAGAGCTCGTGGCAATCGCGCAGATTGGTCCAGCGCAGGCCGGGCTGGATGCGCTGGTACCAGCTCGACAGATAGCCGTCGGGCTGCTGCAGCTTTCCATACATGTCGATGACGGCATCGATCTTCTTCTCGAGCTCGTCGTTGCGGCGGCGATAGAGCGAATAGGCGGCGGTCTCGATGGTCTTGCCCCAATCGGAGTCCCAGAACATCTGCGTCGTCACCGTCGATCCGGTGAACTCGTTGCCGGCGGTGGCCGCCTCGTCCGGTGAAGGTGAGTGGAACGGGATGACGACGCCGGGCGACGGCCGGTCGGGGTCGATCTGCTCGAGCATGCGCGCCTCGACGCAGCGGTCATAGAGGATGCCGGCGGTCTTCGAGGCGACGGCATCGACGCGGTCGCCCCAGAAGCCGCGCACATCGACCTGCGGCACCGGCAGCGGGCGGAAGGCGAGTTTCGGCTTGGCGCCCTGACTGGCGGAATGCGATGCGGTCATCAATTTACTCCGGTTCGGTTCGGTTGGTCACTTCACGGCCCCTGCCATCAGGCCGCGGATGTAGAAGCGCTGCAGCAGCAGGAAGAGCACCAGGCACGGCACCATCATGACGGTGACGCCGGCCTGCACGGCGCCCCAGTCGATGGCGCCGAAGCGGCCGGACTGCAGCGCGGTCATCATGATCGGCAGCGTGAATTTCGACTGGTCTGTCATCAGCACCAGCGCCGCCAGAAACTCGTTCCAGGCGCCAAGGAAGGCGAACAGCGCGATGGTGACGATGCCCGGCCAGACCAGCGGCAGCATCACCCTCAACAGCATGGTGACGTTGTTGGCGCCGTCCATGCGGGCGGCCTCCTCGATCTCGCGCGGCACCGCGTCGAAGGCGTTGCGCATCATGAAGATCGAGAACGGCAGCTGCAGCGTGACGTAGACGCAGACCAGCCCGGTCAGCGTGTTGTGCAGGCCGATCTTGGTCAGCACCAGGAAGATCGGCGTCAGGATCGACTGGAACGGGATCATGATCGTCGACAGGATGACGACGAACAGCAGGTTCTTCAGCGGAAAACGGAAGCGCGAGAAACCGTAGCCGGCGAGCACGCTGACGATCACCGACAGCACCACCGTCATGACCGAGACGTAGATGCTGTTTTGCGCTGGCAGCCAGAGGCCGTCGCCGAAGGTGTTGAGCGTCGCGTAGTTCTCGAGCGAGATGCCGCTGGTCGGCCACGGCGGCAGCGGCGGCTGGCGCGCCTCCTGCGCCGGCTTGAAGGCCGAAAGCACCGTCCAGGCGATCGGCGCCAGGAACAGTATGGACGCGATGATGCCGGTCGAGTGCTCGGCGATCTGCATGCCGATGCGGCGTTTGCGGCTCCTTGCCTGCGCCATCAGTCGACCCCTTCCGGATTGCGCAGCAGCCGCAGCTGGATAAGGCTGAGCGCCACCAGGATGACCAGCAGGACCATCGAAAGCGCCGCGCCATAGCCGAGCTTGAACGACACGAAGGACTGGTTGAAGATCCAGTAGACGGCGGTCAGCGTCTGGTTGCGCGGGCCGCCGCGCAGGATGATGTAGAACTGGTCGAAGGCGAGGATCGAGCCGGCGACCGACAGGATCAGCGCCAGCGCCAGCGTGCGGCGCATCAAGGGCAAGGTAATCGCCCGGAACCGCGCGAATGGCCCTGCCCCGTCGATCATCGCCGCCTCCTGCAGGTCCGGCGGGATCGACTGCAGGCCGGTCATCAGGATGATCATGGTGAAGCCCGCCACCTTCCACACGACCATGGCGATGATCGACCAGAAGGCCGGCTGGAAGGTCGCCAGCAGGTTGAATTTCTTCTCGGTCAGGCCGAGCTCGAAAGCGGCCGGGCTGAACAGGCCGGAATCGACATTGAGCAGCCACGACCACAAAAGGCTCGCCGAGGCGAAGCCGATAACCGCCGGCATGAAGAAGGACGTCCGGTAGAAGCCGGTCAGCTGCCGCGGCCTTTCGATGAACAGCGCCAGCGGAAAGGCGACGGCGAAGATCGCGATCGTCACCACCACCGTGTAGTAGCCGGTGAATTTCAGCGCGTTCCAGAAGCGGGTATCGCGCAGGATCGCCCAGTAATTGTCGAGCCCGATGAAGCTATGCGCGCCCATCAGCGGCCAGTTGTGCAGCGACATCCAGGCGGTCATGCAAAGCGGCACGATGAAGAAGACGACGACAAGCGCGACGGCCGGCGCGACATAGAGCAGGCCGATCCACTGCCGGCGGCCGGCGCCGACCAGTTTGTATGCGCGCGCTGGCGCGGCGGTGGTTGCTGTGATGGTGGTCATCGCTGGCCTTCTCCTTCTCCCCTTGTGGGAGAAGGTGGATCGGCGCGAAGCGCCGAGACGGATGAGGGGTGTTGGAAGGAATGCCGTCCGAGCCAAGCTGGAGCACCCCTCATCCGTCGCCTTCGGCGACACCTTCTCCCACAAGGGGAGAAGGGGGAGCCAACGTTGCGACGGCGTACTGTGATGGTGCTCATGCCTGTTGTTCCATTGGCGGGACGTCCCCTCCCCCTTGAGGGGAGGGTCCGGCCGAAGGCCGGGGGTGGGGTCCTCCGCGAAGCGCCGACATCAAAAGAGCGTCGAGCACTGCCGCAACGACCCCACCCGGACCTTCGGTCCGACCTCCCCTCAAGGGGGAGGTGGAGCCGGCGCCTTACTTCTGCGGCGCCGAATCGATGATCGACTGCATGGTCTCCTGCGCGTTGGCGATGGCGCCGTCGACGTCTTCGCCGAAGAAGACCTCGTTCATCATCTGGTTCCACGGACCGTTGGCCGAGTTGATCAGGTCGTTGAACACCACCGAATAGGGCGTGCGGCCCTTGGCCATGGCTTCGGCGGCAACCTTGTAGCGCGGGTCGAGTTCCTTCAGCGCCTCATTGGCGATGTCGCCGCGCACCGGCAGGCTGCCGTATTTCGCCAAAATGGTCTGGCCCTCGAGCGAATAGGCGAAGTCGAGGAACTCCTTCACCACCGCCACCTTGGTGGTGCCCTTGGTGACGACGAAATTGTCGCCGCCGGCAAACGACGACCAGCCGCCATCCTTGCCGGGCAGGAAGGTGATGCCGTAGTCGATGTCGGGGTATTGCGTGTTGAGCGCGCCGATGGCGAAGGCGCCGGACGGCGAGATGCCGATATTGCCGGTGGCGAAGGCGGCAAAGAAGTTGGAGCCGGTGTCGGTCTGCGCGCCTGAAGGCACCAGGTCCTTCTTGACCATCGAACGGTAGAGGTCGATGGCGCCGCGCATCTGCGGCGTGTCCAGCGTCGCCTTGGAGCCGTCCTCTGTCAGGATATCGCCGCCCGAGGCCCAGATCAGCGGCGTGAAGGTGAAGATGTTGCAGCCGCCGCAATTGCCGGAGAAATAGAAGCCCTTGATGTCGCCGCCGAGCGCGTTGACCTTTTCGGCGTCGGCTTCGATTTCGGCCCAGTTGGTCGGGCCCTTTTCCGGGTCGAGGCCAGCCTGCTTGAACAGCTTCTTGTTCCAGATCAGCACCGAGGAATCCGCCGAGAACGGCAGCCCGTAGATGCGGCCCTTATAGGTGCCGGTCTTGACATGCGCCGGCGACAGGCTGGCGAAATAGGGCAGCGATTTCGCCCAGTCGGTGATGTCTTCGAGCTGGCCGGCGGCGGCGAAGGACGGCGTGTAGATCAGGTCGAGCGACAGCGCATCGGGCGCCGTGCCGCCGGCGGCGGCAGCGCCGTATTTCGGGATGATTTCGGCGTTGGGGATGATGTCGAGCTTGATCTGGTTCTGATGCCCCTTGTTGAAGGCATCGACGATGCGCGGCATGAAGTTCGAGCCGTCGGCGCGAACCCAGATGTTGGCGGTGTCGGCGGCGGCCGAGCCGGCCGTTGCCAGCGTGCCCAAAATGCTCGCGGCGATGGCGAGCCCGGTAATGGTGGTTCTCATGCTTCTCCTCCACATGGTTTTAATTTAGCGTTTTAATTTAGCCGCGCCCCCAAGCGGGTGACTATCGACACGGCCCGTTTCGTTCAGCCGTCCGGCGGACGGCCGCATGACTGACGCACCACCAGCCGGCACGGCAGTTTTCTGATGCCCGGCAGAGCGGCTTCGCCGCCGACGAGCGAAAGCAAGGCAAGGCCGGCCTCGCGGCCAAGTGCTGAAAGGTTCATGTCGACGGAGGTCAACGGCGGGCGGGTCGCCTCGGCGACGATCTGCCAATTGTCGAAACCGATGACGCCGACCTCGTCCGGCACGCCGATACCGCGCTCGCGCAAGGCGTCGATGACGCCGCGCGCGATCTGGTCGTTGCCGCAGAAGACGGCATCGGGTTTTTCGCCATCGCGTCCCTTGCCGTCGAACAGCGTCTTGACCGCCTCATGGCCCCAGGCCTCCGACCACGGGCCGAGCAGCGGCTCCATGACCGGCAGGCCGTTCTCGGCCAGCACCGCGCGATAGGCCTCGGCCCGCGCATGCACCACGGCAAAGCTTGCGGGACCGCTGACATGCGCGATGCGCCGCCGTCCGAGCCGGCAAAAATGCTCGACCGCCAGCCGCGCCCCGCCGGCATCATCGGAGACGAAGGCGATGGAGCCGGGATCGGGCTCGGTGAAGGCGTAGATCGCCGGAATGCCGAGATTGGCGAGGTCGACCGGCAGATGGCGGTCGATGCGCTTGCCGGTGGCGATGATGCCGTCGACGCGCTTGTCGAGCATGGCATCGACATGCAGCTGGGCCAGGCGCGGGTCGTCCTCGACATTGCACAGGAACACCGAGACGCCGGCATCGACCAGCGCATCGGAAACGCCGGCCATCAGCGGCAGCGAAAAGCGGCCATAGGTGTCGTTGGTCAAAAGCCCGACGGTAAAGGAGCGCCGCCTGAGCAGGCTCTGCGCCAGGCTGTTCGGGCGAAAGCCAAGCCGCTGCGCCGTCTCGCGAATCCGGGTCCGCGTCTCGGCCGTCATCCGCCCCTGCCCGTTCAGCGCCTTTGACGCCGTGGCGACGCTGACGCCGGCGAGTGCCGCCACCTCACGCAGGGTGACCGGCTGCTTGGCAGAAACAGGCGTTGGCTGCGCGTCGGACGCCATGATTTGGATATCGATCCTCCCATTTGAGAAAAGCTTTTCTCTTACCGGCCTGCGAGGCGCTGAATGGTGAAGTCAGCGGATGCCGGCAGAGTTGGGAAAAGGTTTTCTCAAAAGGAAGATTAGGGGAAGGATGCAAGGATGGCAAGAGGGAATGGCCTGGTTACAGGCATGTTCGGCAGTCAACTACGACTCGCTGCCCTGGGTTCAGGATCTGCCATGGCGGCACGAAGGAAAGAGGGCGAGCAGCTTTGGCGTGCATTGCCGTTTTACGGGCACCGCGATCAAATAATCGCGGTGCCGCAGTCTACCCGCAGAGCTAGCAGTTCTCAGTCTGTGGATCGCACGCCTTGTTTTTCTGTTTCTGTGGCTTGGGCTTGACCGCCTGCTCGGGCTCGGCCTGCTGCTGCTCGGCCGCTGGCTGCTCCTTGGCCTTCCGCTTCTCAGGCTTGGCAGCCTGCTCCGGCTCAGCCTGCTGCTGCTCGGCAGCGGGCTGCTTCTTGGCCTTCCGCTTCTCAGGCTTGGCCGTCTGTTCGGGCTCGGCCTGCTGCTGCTCGGCGGCGGGCTGCTTCTTGGCCTTCGGTTTCTCGGGCTTGGCCGCCTGTTCCGGTTCGGCCTGCTGCTGCTCGGCGGCGGGCTGCTTCTTGGGCTTCGGCTTCTCAGGCTTGGCCGCCTGTTCCGGCTCGGCCTGCTGCTGCTTGGCGGCGGGCTGCTCCCCGGCCTTCGGCTTCTCAGGCTTGGCCGCCTTGCCGGGCTCGGCCTGCTGCTGCTCGGTGGCCGGCTGCTCCTTGGCCTTCGGCTTCTCAGGCTTGGCGGTTTCTTCGGGCTTGGCCTGCTCGGTCGTTGCAGCGCCTTCGGTCGGCTTCGATTTCCGGCCAGCCTGAACCTGCTTCACCTCCTCGATGTCTTTGAGCTTAGCTGGTTTGGCCTTAGGGTCGGCTTTCACCTCGCCCTCAAAGACAGCGACCGTATCGTTTTCCAGTTTGCCGGACTGCTCGGGCGCGTCGGTCTTGCTGACCTTGACGGCAATCACCTTCTGGTTCGTCTCCTTTTCGATCACATCGACATCAATGACTTTGTTGATCACCAAATTGTTCTGGATCGTCACGTCGCCGGCCGGTTCGGCCGCCTCGACAATGCGCACAAACTCCGGCTCATCACGAATAACGACCACAGAAATGTCCGCGGCAAGGAATTCGCGGGTGGGGACCACAACCCAGTAATAATCCGGCGTCGTGTCGAAGGTCACCTCGATTGAAATCAAATCCGGATCGCGGCGGGGCGGCAGCGGCGCCCAAATGATGTGCTCCCTGTCACGACGCCAACTCACCCATGCTGGCGCCCAGCGGGTGCCCGGAACCCAGTACCAGCCGATATCGTCGGCATAGCCCCACCGGCCGTAATGGTACGTCGCCCAGCCGAATGGCTCGTCGGACACCCAGAGCCAGCCATACTGCTCGGTATAGACCCAGTGTCCAAGCGTATACGGACGCCAATCGTCAGGCACATCAACCGGCACGAAAACGGTCGCTCCGTGATACGAGACCCAATCACCATAGGAAGACAGGTCTTCGTAGAACGTGCTGATCGAAACGGTGGTGGCAGCCCTTGCCTCGGACACGAGCGACAATGGCGCAATTGGGTTGGGAATCTCGACGACCGTGAGCAGGCAGGCGGTTACGCCGCCCAGCATCAGTCGCACCGCATGTTGGGCAAGGACGCGTTTCATCGTAATCTTCCTCCGAAACAGATCGCCCTTCATCGTACAAACCCGTCGGCTGCCGGATTGTTCCACTTTGCTGACGTCACCCGCATCCCCTCCCGCAGCGGCTTGGCATCGCACGATGATATTTGGGATCAGAGTTGCTTCATGAGGGCGGTGACCATCACAAATGCGCGCCGGAGGCGCGGCGATAGGTGTCGTTGGTCAAAAGCCCGACCGTAAAGCTGCGCCGCCGCAACAGGCTCTGCGCCAGGCTGTTCGGGCGAAAGCCAAGCCGCTGCGCCGTCCCGCGAATCCGGGTCCGCGTCTCGGCCGTCATCCGCCCCTGCCCGTTCAGCGCTTTTGATGCCGTGGCAACGCTGACGCCGGCAATGGCCGCCACCTCACGGAGGGTGACGGGCTGCTTGGCGGGCGTTGGCTGGACGTCGGACGCCATGATTTGGATATCGATCCTCCCGTTTGAGAAAAGCTTTTCTCTTATGGCCCTGCGAGGCGCTGAATGGTGAGGTCAGCGGATGCGAGGTGGTTTGGGAAAAGGTTTTCTCAGGAGAGACTAGGATGAGAATGCGGGCATGCAAGCGGGCATGGCGATGTAGGATGGCGCCAACCGATCTCGCACCTACTCTCGATAGCCTTCGCCCAAAAAGCACGTTAGCATCATATCGTGCGTCGATCCGAGTCAGATCAGAAGGTCGGCGTCCGGGCTGGATGGAATCGGGGCGGGCTTTTTAGCCGATCGGGGGGCGGATGTTGTTGAGTGCCGACGTTAGGATGCAGAAGCTTGGCGAGCTACGGAGCCCCGAGAAGGGTCAAGTCCTCCAGAAGCTCCATTACGACGGGGAGACAAAGGCCCATAAAGTTTCGACCATCAATCTCGATTACCTAATCTACAACCGCCACAACGGGCGTCTCGAGGCCGAGATGCTGACCTGGGAAGAGCAGAATGCGGTGTCGCCTGAAGGCTATGACGAGGACCTCCATGATGTGATCGAGGAGCTCCTATGGCAATCGGCTGTGCAGCGGAACAAGGCGACGCTCGCAGACCTAAAGGATAAAGGCCAACAGCGGCCGGGGATCGTCAGCCTGGATGGCGTTATCATCGACGGGAATCGCCGTGCCATGCTGCTGCGACGCTTGGAGAAAGCGACCGGCATCAAGCAGCATTTCGAAGCTATCATCCTGCCCCACGCTTATGCTGACAACCAGGAGGCGATCGTAAGGTTAGAAACCCAATACCAGTTGGGTGAGGATGCGAAGGTCGAATACGGAGCACTGCAGAAGTACTTGCACGTGCGTAGGCTCCACGTCGACCTCGGTATTCCGAAGGACCAAATCGATAAACTCATGAACGAGAAGCCGGGAAACGCGGCGCGACTCCTCCAGATCATGGACCTGATGGACGAGTATTTGGAGCACGTAGGCGCGCCCCGCCTCTACACGATGCTCAAGGACGGAGACGGGTCGAAGGAGGGCATGTTCGTCGACCTCCACGGAGACCTCAATCGGATCAACGGCGGCAAACACAAGATTCCGTGGGTCTTCGATCCGGATTTAGATCCGCTACAGCTCAAGTTGATTCAGTTCGACTACATCCGACTCGGAGAGCTCGCCGACGCAAAAAAGGCGTATCGTGAGATTTCGCACCAAGGAAACGGCAACAACTTCTTCGCTAAGCAGGAGATCTGGCAGAATTTCCGCGATTCCCACCAGGATGCCGTCGATCCGGTGACAACGGCGCATGGCACGCTCGACGAATTTATCCGGGAACACCCGAACGACTACGAGACCAAGGTCGATGCGGCTCGCGCACGTGACAAGCGATGGTCAGGTGCTGTCGGCGCCGCAATGAAGTCCAATTTCGGGCGATCAAGCTACAGCCTCGATCTGGCAACTAGAGAGCTGAAGCCTAGCGAGTATCTAAGGCGCGCGAAGGAATTGCTTGAGAAGATCGATCTCGATGGCGAAGCATTATTGAACGGGTCCGAAAATTTGGCGCTCGCGATAGACATCAATCGTCTCACGTACGCGATCAAAAAGCGTTTCGACCGCTCGATCCAGGCCTGACCGGCGCCCGTGCCAACCGTAACCCTTTCATTCGACCCGGCAGACAATCTGCTAGTCATCATCGGGATCGGGCCGCAATTGGCCCGCAATCCCCTTCTCGCCGCGTTCCTTCGTCAACATCGAGGGTCGATTGATTCCGATGCTCGCATACTCGTCCCTACCGACAGCGATGTACTCAGTTCGCGCTATCAGGCTGTGTCGCGGCTTCTGGCACGCATCGGCATCGAAATCGCCACTACGGGACAGGTGTCGAATGCTCTCAACCTGGTTGAGGCAGAGGAACAAAGGTTCGCGGACTTCTCGGCCCGTGCTCTTGATATTTGGAACAGGCAACTCGACACTGCGGAGTTCCGTCAGTTCGTGGATATCGTCGACCAGCGATGCCCTGGCCGGCGTTTCTACCGCAAGCAACTCCTTTCAGCATTCCATTTGGCCTTCGCCCAGAACGTCTGTAATTTCTCGGTACCTGGCGCAGGCAAGACATCCGTAGTCTATGCAGCCTATGCCTACATGCGGACGCTGCCGCCGGAGAATCCTCGTTCGATCGAACGGTTGCTGATCGTCGGCCCGCTCTCGTCGTTCAAGGCTTGGGAGGACGAATTCCACGCTATCTTCGGGCGCAAACCGGATTCCCGGAGGATCAGCGGGGCCACGCCGCCAATCGAGAGGTCCGATCATCTGCGCGGAATCACCGTCGGATCCCGGGAAGTTGAGCTCACCATGACCTCCTACCAGACGATGACGAACATCGAGGAGGATTTCCGTGTCTTCCTGGCTCGCGGTGGGGGTCGCACTATGATGGTGCTCGACGAAGCGCACTACATAAAAAGCGCAGACGGGCGGCAGGCAAATGCCGCTCTACGGTTGGCGCCCCTCGCCCGCTCGCGCGTCATCCTTACCGGGACTCCGGCACCCAATGGCTATGAGGATCTCGCGAATCTCTTCCGCTTCCTTTACCCAACCAGGAACATCGTCGGCTTTCCGGCGGCGACCCTCCGAGCAATGTCTGACGGGACGATGCAACCGGCTGTCAACCAACTTAAGAAGCGCATCCAGCCCTATTTCACCCGTATTAAGAAGGCTGATCTGAACCTGCCAGCCGTACACGAAGAGCGGATGCGGATCGAGATGAATCCGAATCAGGATCGCATATATCGAGCGCTCGAGCGCAAGATCGTACCCCAGCTTCGGTCGGAATTCGAACGACTGGATGGCAACGTCAGAGTCAAGGCGAGGCTGATCCGATTGCGTCAGGCCAGCATCAATCCAGAACTGCTCCTTAAACCACTTGCAGACGAGGGCGTGTTCGATACTGGCGGTTCGGGCGATCTCACAGCCAGCGAATTGGGTGTCGCCGATCTCATCGAGGCATTCCGGGCGCAGACCGATCTCGCCAGACTGAGGGTGTGTCAGGGACTGGTCGAGGATGTGCTCCGAGATCAAGGGAAGGTCCTTGTCTGGTCCTATTTCCTCGGCAACCTCGAACGGTTACGGCAAAGCTTCCAGCCGATTGCATCTTTCGTCGAGGTTCTAACCGGCGCCACGCCGGTCGCCGGCATGGACGGGGAATCGGAGGCCTCGGAGGGAACGAGAGAAGCGATAATCGATGGCTTCCATCGTACGCCTGGGAAGGCGATACTGATAGCCAATCCGCAGGCCGTCGGCGAGTCGATTTCGCTACATAAGGCGTGCCGAACCGCTATCTATTTCGACCGCGACTTCAACGCAGGCAGGTATATTCAGTCAAAGGATCGTATTCACCGCTACAATCCCGACGGCGGCCTGCCTGTCCGCTATATTCATCTTATGTCGGAGGGGACAATCGATGACGACATCGATGCACGCCTCATCGTTAAAGAACAACGACTGACGGACCTGGTGGACTCCGAAGATATCCCGCTCCTCACGGCCACGTCGGATGATGATGGTCTCGATGACATCAGATTCATCCTCGAATCCTATGAACGCCGTAAGACCCGCTGACGGCCTCCTTTCCGGAAGCCAAACCATCGCGCTTCTGGAGACGATTGGGCGAACTGGCCATGGCAGATCGGACCACAGGATCGCGCGCGATCTTAGCGCCCATCGTGCAGTCTCGCAGTCGAAGACTTACAATTCGATCGCCATGCTGGAGGCGGCCCGTCTACTAACCCGCGAAGGTGATCGGCTCTGCTATGGTGAATTGCAGGGTCCCAATTGGAGTGCAGCGTTGTCGGATTGGGTGGCTATGGTCATCACCAGCCGCCTAGCTGAAGGTGGAGCCCATGCACTCCAGTTGCAGGATGATCGTCTTATCATCGATCCGATGCTGGTGCCCGGACCAGTCGACGGATTGCGACTTTGGCTCATCGAGTTCGGCGTCGCATCCCGCCCTGGATCCGGTAGTAGGAAGTGGATCATCGACGACCGGTTCCACGCCGCATTCCTAGACGCGGCAAGGTCGTGGAACCGTAGGCCGAGAAGGCAGATAAGCCAAGCCAACCTGGACAATGTGCTTGAACAACAAGCGATCAGTGGAGGCCTCGCAGAGGATTGGATTCTTGAAAGGGAACGGCAACGGCTCAAGCCGCATCCACTTCTGGACCAAGTCATGCGCACATCGATTGAGGACGCGGGGGCAGGCTATGATATCGCCTCGTTTTCGGATCGGACGGTCTTGGACCACGATCTATTTATCGAGGTGAAATCGTACACTGGCCGGCGCCGCTTCTTCTGGACGAGGAACGAGATCGAGACAGCGAGACGTTTGGGTGAGGCTTACCTGCTGTGCATCGTGAACAGAGATCGCATGCTCGACCCGCTGTATGAGCCCGAAGTAATAAGAGGGCCGTATACTGCGCTTATCCAAACGGAGAACAATGGCTGGTCGATCTCACCGACCACTTTCGAGTGTATCGCGCTGGAATGACTGGCACCGCTGAGGACCGAGTTCGCCTTGTAGTCGTTGAACAAGTGCTTTCCGATCATGCGTTTCGCATTCCCAGATAGTCACGCAACGCCAGCCGGCCGCTTCCGCTGCGGTTTGCAGTCTGGCGTCCCTTTCTTTGTTCGCGCGAAATTTGTTTGCCCAGAACTCGATGCGTGTCTTTGGGGTGTTTGACAACGGGCAACCGTGGGCATGCCAAAAACACCCGTGTATCATGATCACGACGCGTCGCTTCGGAAAGGCCACGTCCGGTCGTCCGGGCACGCCCTTAAGTTGGATTCTGAAGCGGTAGCCTAGCGAGTGCAATAGCGAGCGCACGATCTTTTCGGGTCGCGTATCAGAGCGCTTTATTTGCGCCATATGTGCGCTGCGCTGTGCGGGAGTAAGCCTGTCTGCCAAACCTTCGATGATCAACCTAGAACGAGTGCTTCCCGGCGGGCGCGACGCCCTTTGGCAGCAACATATATCTGTTCGAGATGGACCCGACAATAAGGCCCGTCGCGATCAGCACCGCATTGCGGTCGAGCTTGGCGAGGCCGGGGAGCAAATTGGTGGCGTCACCATATTCGGCAGTGATCACCTCGACAATGATCGTCCGCGCGTCAGCTTGATATGGTTGCATCGCCGAGCGCACTTCATCACCGATGCAGTCAAGTTCATCAAGGATCATGAAGGGACGTGTCTGGCCGGGTCCCCGGTGGCTCCACAGCTTCTGCATGTTGGCGAAGTCGGCGTTCGCCAACATGGATTCGAGCTTCTCCAACGAAGCCCTGATGCGCACCTGTGCTTCAGCGGGAAGGCGCTTCAAGACACGCTGCGCCAGGCCAGGCTCAAGATCAAGACCCTTAATAGCCTTAGACGTTCCGAACCAGAAGGATACGCACCAAGCCGGAATGTGCCCCGCTGCTTGGTTCCTAAGTTCGAAGCGGACCCCGCTCTTCAGTCGGAGGCTCGGGATGGCAAAGCGGAAGGTGCGGTTTTCCGGGAAGCGGGCGCCCGCAGTATCGGAAGCCGTGCGGTCGGGCTTGGGCGTCGGTGAGACCAGACCCATGGAGGCGTCGGTCAGAGGCACCGCTTTCGTAGCCGGTGTGCCGAGGAAGGACTGGGCCGCAAAATAGGCAAAGAGAGGGGGAATCGCGTTGCCGACCATACGCAGCTTCTGGCCGTTGTTCGCCCCGTAGAACTGGAACGTTATTGGAAACCCTTGGAGCGTGGCCCTCTCCCGAATGGTCAGCCGTCGGTAGGCACCATTGTCAGCGAGAGTTGAAACGATGATACTTTCGCGGGAGACCCGCGTGCAGGTAGCTGTAATTGTCCGGACGGTACGATCAAGTGGGTCCGGAAACGGCATCGCATTGTAAATCGGATGGAGCGTTTTGGTGGCTCGGTTGATCCTGACCTCCTCGTCGTTGAGTGGTGATTCCGGATCGTGGTCAAATAGTTCCTCCTTTGGGATCGACACGCCAAAAAGAGGATCGATCACGGGATCGCGATTCAATGAATCGACAACCTCTCCCAGCGTTGGTGCCTTGCGGCCCGCATAGGAGGAAAGCCGCTTGAAATCAAAGTTGCCGGCTATGCAGCGGCGGCGCCTCTGCGGCAGCCCGAAGTCCGCCATGTTTACAATGTGAGCTTCAAGGCCAAGCTCTTTAAAGCGATGCAGGCGGCCACCCTTCTTGAGTTCTTCGAGGAGGATTGGCGCAACGCGCGGGACGTTCTCCATCGCCCAGACCCGCGGTTTCAGATGGTCGACGATCGTAAGGAATCGGACAATATCGACCAGACCATCCTCCAAATCACCGCCTCCGCCTCGGTTGGAATAGGAGAATTGGGTGCAGGGGGGGCTGCCAACAACAATATCGATGTCAGACGGTAATTCGTCGAGTGAGAGTCGCCTGATGTCGACAGTTTGTGCCTGATGGAAGTTGTTTTTGAAGTTTGTCTCGTTTGCCGGTCCCCAGCGCTCGTAGGATGCGACCACCTCAATGCCAGCGAGTCTCAATCCGAGCGACCAGCCTCCTACACCGGAATAGAGATCTATGGCTCTAAGCATAAGAGAGAAACCGGTCAGAATCAAAGACGCATGCGACATAGACCCATGGCAGATTTCTGTTGCTGGATCTAGCCCCATCTGGCCAATCAGCGTGTATTTCTTGCGTGGCCGGTGCGCTGGCCCGTAGCTCTGATGGCGTGCCGAATCCGCGAGCTTTAAAGCAAGAAAGCGCCGCGTTAGTGTTCGTATGGCAACTCGTGAAGAGCTAGCGCAGCCCGCCCCCTGACCATCAGGACCCGCCATGCCAAAACTCATCGTCACCGAGTTCATCAGCGTCGATGGCATCGCCGAGGTCGAGAAGCTGCCAAGCGTGACCAGGAATGATGAGATGCGAGAATTCAAGGAAGACGAGCTTGCCGACAGCGGCGCCATGCTTTTGGGGCGCACGACCTATGAGATCTTTGCCGGCTCGTGGCCCAAGGAGACCGGAGATTTTGCCGACCGGTTCAACGCCCTGCCAAAATATATCGCCTCGACGAGCTTGACGCGGCGCGGATCCCTCCCGCGATTGATGCGATCGAGTTCGCAGCCACCAGGCGGAGGGTTCTGATCCGCCCTTTCTTGCTGCTGCGTAGAAGACATCTTGATTCAGCCACAAGCCCAAATTGCTGGATTTGGCAACCCAGGAAGTATAGGCTTGGTTTTTGGTTCAAGCGATGGAACAGAGACTAGCCGCAATTCTGGCTGCCGATATGGCGGGCTACAGTCGGCTAATGGAGGCCGACGAATCCGGCACGCTCGCACGCCTTCGGACCCATCGCATAGAACTGGTCGATCCCGCCATCGCGAAGAACAAGGGCCGGATCATCAAGACCACCGGAGACGGCATGCTCGTTGAGTTCCAGAGCGTGACCGATGCCGTGAAATGCGCCGTGGAAATCCAACAGCGCATGAAACGGCGCAATTCGGATGTGCCGCAAGAACGGCGTATCGAATTCAGGATCGGCATAAATCTCGGCGACATCATTTTCGACGATGAGGATATTTTCGGCGACGGCGTCAATATTGCCTCGCGCATCGAGCAACTAGCCGACGTCGGCGGTATCTGCGTGACCGCAGCGGTGGCGACCCAAATTGCCGACCGTCTCGAAATTGCCATGGAGGACCTGGGCGAGAAGACGTTAAAGAACATCAGCCGCCCGGTTCGCCTCTATCGCGTTGGGTTTGATAGTCCTGCCCTGCCAGAAGTCGAGGCGAAGCGATCCATCTCGAAACCTTCGATAGTGGTGCTGCCATTCACCAACATGAGCGGCGACCCCGAGCAGGAATTTTTCGCGGACGGACTGACCGAGGACATCATCACCGAACTGTCCCGCCGCCATGAGCTGTTCGTCATCTCGCGCAATTCCAGCTTCGTCTACAAGAACCGCGCCGTGAATGTGCGCGAGGTGGCCGAGAAACTCACCGTCCAATACCTGGTGGAGGGAAGCGTCCGCAAGATCGGCGACAGGGTGCGCGTGACGGTTCAGCTCATCGACACGGCGAATGACGCTCATATTTGGGCAGACAAATATGACCGGAAGCTGGACGACATATTCGCGATTCAGGATGAGGTGACCGCGGCGATCGCAGCCACGCTGCCCGGTCGTGTCGAGGCGGCTCAGCGGGACCAGCTCGCGCGGGCGAAACCTGCAAACATGGCCGCGTATGAATGTGTGCTTGCTGCCAAGGTGCTGCACCACCGAAGCACGATTGCGGATAATGAACGCGCGCAAACCTTGATAGAAAGGGCCGTCACGCTCGACCCCGATTATGCCCATGCCCATGCCTGGCGGGCCTGCATTCTTGGCCAGGCCTGGGTCCATAACTGGTGCGAAGACAGGGATGCCATCTGGAACAACATTATGACGGCGCTGGACAGGGCGCTGGCGCTGGACAACAACGATGCCGATGTCCACCGCATCCTCGCGGCAGTGAACGTGAACAACAATGAGCTGACCACTGCGCGCTACCATCAAGAGCGGGCGCTGGCCCTCAATCCCAATTACGACCTCGTGGTGGTGCAGCAAGGCGAGTTATTGACGTGGCTCGGGAGGCCGGAAGAGGGAATTGAATGGATCCGCAAGGCAATGCAGTTGAACCCGCACCACCCGGAGAGGTTCTGGAGCCATCTGGGAAAGGCGCATTTCGCCGCGCGCCAGTATGGCGAGGCGATCGAAGCTTTCATGCATCTGTCAACCATGGACTCGGCTCAGCACGCTTTCGCCGCTGCCTGCTACGGCTGGCTCGGCGACGAAATCGCGGCCGCGGCGCATCTAGGCAAGATCAGAACGCTCGATCCCCAATTCGACCTCGATTCATTTATTGCCACCCTGCACTTTGCCCAGGAGTCTGATGTGCAGCACGTCCGCGAAGGACTGCTGAAAGCCGGTATTGCCCACCTGTAGGCAGCCGGCAGCTACGACCCAGATCCAATCGCGGACAGGTAAAAAAGACCGGCCCCCGATGCGGACCTTGTGGCATGACCGAACGACGGGCCGGTCGGAGAAGCTTTTCCCACGCTATCGGTCTTTGGAAGCGAACAGGGAAAACCCTCCCCCTGAAAAAGCGCTGCGCTAGTTGACGGCGCATGTCGCGTAAGGCCCGCCCTGCCAGAAAGGAACCCGCCATGAGAAAACTCATCATCACCGAATTCATCAGCGTCGATGGCATTGCCGAGGTCGAGAAGCTGCCGAGCGTGGCCTGGAACGATGAGATGCAGAAGTTCAAGGACGACGAGCTTGCCGATAGCGGCGCCATGCTGTTGGGGCGCACGACCTATGAGATCTTTGCCGGCTCGTGGCCCAAGGAGACCGGAGACTTCGCCGACCGCTTCAACGCGCTGCCGAAATATATCGCCTCGACCAGCTTGCAGGCGCTCGACTGGC
The DNA here is from genome assembly GCF_040318315.1 of Mesorhizobium sp. M1227. Classification (NCBI taxonomy): domain Bacteria; kingdom Pseudomonadati; phylum Pseudomonadota; class Alphaproteobacteria; order Hyphomicrobiales; family Phyllobacteriaceae; genus Mesorhizobium; species Mesorhizobium sp. M1227. Next base: position 35,414 of record NZ_JAMYLZ010000002.1, on the reverse strand, counting down.
AGCCGGCGGAGCTGCTGCAGGGCGCGTTGCCGGAAGCGGTCAGAGGGCTGAAGCAAGGCAGCGGCGGCAACATCTATGTGCATGGCAGCCTCAGCGTCGCGCAGGAATTGCTGCGCCATGGCCTTGTCGACCGCATCAGGCTACTCAGCTACCCCGGTGCCGTCGGCCAGGGCAAGCTGCTGTTCCCGCCCGGCGCGCAATTGCCGCTCGAGCTGATCTCGGCCACGCAATTCAGCAACGGCGTGGTGGCGCTGGAGTATGCGGCTGGGATGGCGTGATGAGCCAATCTCCCCCCTCGAGGGGGAGATGCCCGGCAGGGCAGAGGGGGGCGGTTCGACCGGGCTCGGCTCCTCTCTTGCGGCAGTGGGGTGGTTGGCGCATTACGCGAGACGACCCCCTCTGTCGCCTTCGGCGCTCCCCCTCAAGGGGGGAGATTGGCAGCGCCCCTACACCGTCCGCTGCCTGCCCTCGACCGCAGCGTCTTCCCGCGCCTTCAGCGCCTTCTCGATCTCGCGCTTCAGCTCGTCCTTGATCGCCACCGTCTCTGCCATCAGCGCCTCGACCTTCATGAAATCGAGCACCCGGTATTTCGAAACGGCCGGCCGGATCAGAATGTCGGGCCGGCTCTGGTTCAGCTTGCTGGCGATGATCGACTGCATCATCAGCTGCGTGGCGCCGAACATCAGGTCGACGGAGGTCGGGAATTTGCGGCCGGCCTCGGTCGGCGCGCCGACCACGTCGACGGCGATGATGATGTCGGCGTCGAGCTCGATCAGGTCGAACGGCACGGGATTGTAGATGCCGCCGTCGATCAGCAGCCTGCCGTCGCGCATCACCGGGCGGAACACCGCCGGGATCGCCGCCGAGGCGGCCAGCGCCGAATGCAGCTCGCCTTCGTCGAACACGGCGAGCTTGTGGCCATAAAAGTCCGTTGCCGTCACCTTCAGCGGTATCTTCAATTCGGCGAAGGTCTCGGGAATGGCGTCGGGCAGGAACGCCTTGAGGATGCGCTCGACATTGAACTGGCTGACCCGTAGGCCGGCCTGCATCGCCTCGGCAAAAGTGCCGGGCCGCGCCCGCCACATGCGCGTCGCCACTTCGGCGCGGCGGCCGAGGATCGAGCGCGTATAGTCGTGGATGTCCTTGCCGGTCATGCCCGAGGCCATGCCGGCGCCCATGATGGCGCCGATCGACGAGCCGGCTATTGCTGCCGGCCTTATGCCCAGCTCGTCCAGAGCCTCGATGACATGGATATGCGCCAGCCCACGCGCGCCGCCGCCGCCAAAGGCGATGCCGAAGCTAGGGCTCATCCCTTGTTGGCCGCGCCGAGCTTCGGCCCGACCACCATGACGGCCGGCTCGGCGGAGAGCAGCTTTTTCGCCGCCGCTTTCACCTGGTCCAGCGTCACCGCGTTTATCAGGGCGGCGCGGCGCTGCATGTAGTCGATGCCGAGCTTGCCGAGCTGGATCTCGACCAGCGTTGAGGCGATCGCGCCGGAGGAATTCAGATTGTTTATGGCATAGGCGCCGATCATGTATTTCTTGGTCGCCGCCAGCTCGGCTTCGGTCGGCCCCTCCTCGGCCATGCGCTTGACCACGTCGCGCACCACGGCCAGCGTCTCGGCCGCCCTGTCGGCGCGGGTCGAGGTGGTGATGGACAGCGCCTCGGAATGCTGGTGGTCGACGAGGTCGGAGCTGACGCTGTAGGCCAGACCGCGCTTCTCGCGCACCTCGTCGAACAGCCGCGAGGTGAAGGTGCCGCCGCCGAGGATCTCGTTCATCAGCACCGCGGCGAAAAAATCCGGCGCATTCCGCTTCACGCCGGGATAGGCGAGTTGCAGCGAGGCCTGCGGCTGGTCGTAAACGACCTCGAGCTGCTGGCCGAGCTTCAGCTCGATGTCGGGAACGGGCGTCAGCGCCTGCTTTTCCGGCAGGCTGCCGAACACCAGGTCGAGCTTCTGCTTCAGCGTCTCGGCGTCGATGGCGCCGACCACCGCGACATGCAGGCCGTCGCGGGCGAAATTCGCCTTGTGGAAGGCGGCGAGATCGGCCGGCGTGATCGTCGCGATGCTTTGCCTGGTGCCCTGGTCGGGCCGCGCATAGGGATGCCTGCCGTAGATCGCTTCCAGCCATTTACGTTGGGCGAGCGTGTCGGGATCACGCTCGTTGGCGATGATGCCGGACAGGATTTGCGCGCGGATGCGGTCGATCGGCACTTGGTCGAAGCGCGGCTGGTTGACCGCCACGCGCAGCAGGTCGAAGGCGCCGTCGCGCTGGTCGGCCAGCATGCGCATCGAGCCGTAGATGCCGTCGCGCTGCGCCTCGAAGCTCATCTCTGCACCGACGTCGTCGAGCTTGATCTGGAAGGCCTCGCTGTCGAGGTTGCCGGCACCTTCGTCGAACAGGCCGCTCATCAGATTGGCAAGCCCTTCCTTGCCGGGCGGGTCCTGCGTCGCGCCGCCATCGAAGACGAAGCGGATGGCGACGATCGGCACCGAATAATCCTCCACCAGCCAAGCGGTGATGCCCTTCGACGAGGTCACCTCCTGGATGTTCATGGCGGCGCGAGCGGAAAGCGCCGGCAGGAGGAGAAAGACGAGGGAGAGAATGAGGGTGGCCAGAAGAGGGCCGGCGCGCCAATTGCCAAGGTCGGCGCCGCCCCTCATCGCCCTGCCGGGCACTTCTCCCCGTATAGTGACGGGGAGAAGGGGCTGGCCGCTGTCCCGGCGCTCGCTCTGCAAACGCTGAAGATTGGCGAAACCGTCGATGACGGCGCCCCTCTCCCCGTCCCTATACGGGGAGAGGATGCCGGCAGGCAGGTGAGGGGCGGCGCCGAGGCTCAAACTCATCATCAAATCAATTCCCAGCCTGGGTTTGCGGCAGAAGATAGCCGGTCGTTGCGTGGTCGAGATTGAGATAGCGGGCAGCGACTTCCTTGACCTGGTCGGCGGTGACCTTGCGGATGCGGTCCGGCCATTGCTGGACGTCCTGGACGTTGCCGCCGGTGGCGAGCGTCGAGCCGTAGATGTTGGCCATGTCCTCCTGCTTGTCGCGGGCAAAGATCATCGAGCGTACGAAACGGTCCTTGGATTTTTCCAGCTCGTCGCTGGTGACGCCGTCTTTCGCGATGCGGGCGATCTCGGCGTCGACCGCGGCCTCGATGTCGGCAAGCTTGGCATCGCCGCGCGGCGCGCCGTAGACGGTGAAATTGGTGTCGTCGAGCATGGTGCCCTGGAAGAAGGCGCCGGCCTCGGCGGCGATGCCTTGCCTGACGACAAGCTCCTGGTAGAGCCGGCTGCGGTTGCCGCCGCCGAGGATTTCGGACAGCACGTCGAGCGCTTCGGCTTCGCCGGGCTTTGCCGTGTGATAGGACGGGACCACCCATTGCGTGGTAAAGCTCGGCACGCTGACGCGCCCGTCGGTCAGCATCACCGTGCGCCTGGTGTTCTGCTCCGGCTCGACCGGGCGGATGCGCGGCGGCAGATCCGGGCCGCGCGCGATCTTGCCATAGGTCTTTTCGGCCAGCGCCTTGACCGTTTCCGGTTCGACATCGCCGGCCACCACCAGCACGGCGTTATTGGGTGTATAATATTTGTTGTAGAAAGCCATCGCGTCGGTGCGGTTCAGCTTCTCCATCTCCTGCATCCAGCCGATGACCGGAATGCGGTACGGCTGGTTCTGCCACAGCGTGGCGTCGATTTCCTCGTCGAGCACTGCCTGCGGATTGCTATCGATGCGCGAGCGGCGCTCCTCGAGGATGACGTCCCGCTCGGTCTTGATGACATCGTCGTTGAGGATGAGATTGCGCATGCGGTCGGCCTCGAAGCCCATCATCTCACCGAGCGCCTGCGGCACCACCGTCTCGTGAAAGGCGGTGTAGTCGTAGGAAGTGAAGGCGTTGTCCGAGCCGCCGATGGCGGCGACGGCACGGTCGAGTTCGCCCGCCGCATGGTTGCTGGTCGCCTTGAACATCAGATGCTCGAAGAAATGGGCGATGCCGGACTTGCCCGGCGGCTCGTCGGCGCTGCCGATCTTGTACCAGACCATATGGGTGACGATGGGGGCGCGGTGATCGGGGACGACGACGACCTCCATGCCGTTGTCGAGCAGGAAATCGGTCACGACGCCATCGTCAGGATTGTTATCCGCCAGAGCCGGCGCGGCCATCACCAGAGCCAGTCCCAAGAGCGTTCCGCGCAGCCATTCAGCCTGAAATGTCATAGATGGCTCCGGTTTGTGGTGGGACGATAGGCGGGGTTGCTGGTCGAGGCAAAGCGAATTGTTCGTCATTTTGAAGGCGCCACCGTGGAAGCCGAACTCAGGCGGCCTCGATGAACCGGATGACCGTCTCGCCATAGTTGCGCTCGTCGACAACCGAAAAGCCCGGCCCTGCCTCGAACGGCGCCGCCGCCGCTTCCTCGACGACGCAGAGCGCGCCAGGGGCGAGCCAGCCGCCTGCCTTGGCCGAGCGCAAGGCGCGTTCGCCAAGGCCTTTGCCATAGGGCGGATCGGCAAAGACCAGGCCGAATGCGGCGATGGTGCCTGCCTCGCCCAAGGCCGTCGCGTCGCGGCGGAATATCTTGGTGCGGCCGGTGAGGCCGAAAGCCTCGACATTGGTGCGGATCAGGCCGCGCCCTTCGGCGGATTCCTCGATGAAGACAGCGTAGGAGGCGCCGCGCGACAGCGCTTCGAGGCCGAGCGCGCCGGTGCCGGCGAACAGGTCGAGCACGCGCGCGCCGTCCAGTCTTTCGGGAAAGCGATGCGCCAGCACGTTGAAGACCGCCTCACGCGTGCGGTCGGTGGTCGGGCGGATGGCAAAGGTGCGGGGCGTCGCCAGCGGACGCCCGCGAAACTCACCGCCGACGATCCGCATTGCTTCCCTTCGGGCCGCCACGCGGCCGGTCGCCACCGCCATCCGGGCGCTCGCCGCGCGGTTTGCCGAACGGCTTTGCACCGCCGCCTTGCGGCTTGCCGCCGGGCTTGCCGTAAGACGGCTTGAACGATGCCTTGCGCGCCTTGTTTTCCGCCGCCTTGGCGGCGTCTGCCTCCGCCCTGCCCTTGCCGATCGGCCGTGCGCCCGGCGCCATCCAGACATTGGCCTTGCGCTGGCCCGGCGGCTCGATCGGCCGCTGCTCGCGTTCGGATTTTTTCCCACCGAAGCCGCCACGAGGCTTGTCGCCGCGGGGTTTGTCCCCGAAGTCGCTGCGTTCAGGTCTGGGGCCACGCTCGCCAAAGCTCTTTTTTGGCCCAAAGCTCCTGTCAGGGCTTGTCGACAGCTTGCCGAGCGCTTCGTCGCGGCTGCCTTCGCGGCGCTTGCGGTTCTTGATCAGGCCGCCCTCGCCGATCGGCCGGCGTTCGCCGTCGCGGGTGAATTTCGGCCGCTCGGGCTCCTCTTCGCGCTCACGCCTGACCGGCTTGTTGGAAAACGGCTTGGCGATATCGGCATCGAAATTGGCGCCGGACTCTTCGACCAGGCGCTCGCCGAGCTGGTCGCGCAGCACGCGGCCCTTGATCTCCAGCACATGGCCTTCCGGCAAATCGTCGAGCTGGAACGGCCCGTAGGAAATGCGGATCAGCCGCGTCACGTCGAGACCGAGCGCGCCCAGGATGTTCCTGACCTCGCGGTTCTTGCCTTCGCGCAGGCCGAGTGTCAGCCAGGCGTTCGAACCCTGCTCGCGGTCGAGGGTCGCCTCGATGGCGCCGTAAAAGACACCGTCGACGGCAATGCCTTCGCGCAGGCCGGCAAGCGCGCTTTCCTCGACCTTGCCGTGAACGCGCACGCGGTAGCGTCGCAACCAGCCGGTCGCCGGCAGTTCGAGCACGCGCGACAGGCCGCCATCATTGGTGAGCAGCAGCAGGCCTTCGGTGTTGATGTCGAGCCGGCCGATGGTCATCAGCCGCGGCAGCCCGGGCGGCAGCACATCGAAGACGGTCTTGCGGCCTTCGGGATCGCGGTTGGTGGTGACCACGCCGGCCGGCTTGTGGAACAGGAACAGCCTGGTGCGCTCGATCGGCGGGATCTCCATGCCGTCGAGATGGATGATGTCGCCGGGCATGACATTGAAGGCCGGCGAGGACAACACCTTGCCATTGACCTTGACGCGGCCGGCCGCAATCAGTTCCTCGGCGTCGCGGCGCGAGGCCAGACCGGCACGCGCCAGCCGCTTGGCAATGCGTTCGCCGGCTTCTTCCGTTGCCTCGACGCGACGCGGGCGCGGCTTGAAGCCGCCTTCCGATGCCACCTGTGCCCTTTGTGCCCCTTGCGGTCGATCGCCGCCAAAATCACGCTTGGGACGATCGCCAAAATCACGCTTGGGACGGTCGAAGCGCCTCTCGCCGCGCTCGCTTTCGGCAGCTGCCGGCCGGTCGCCGCGCGGAGTGTAAGGCTTGCGCGGACCTTCGCGCTTTTCATAAGGCGTGCCCTCCGGACGCGGCCCTTTGCTGAACGGCCTGTCGCCGCCTTTGAAGTCGCGCTTCGGCCGCTCGCCTTCGGCAGCTGCCGGCCGGTCGCCGCGCGGCGCATAAGGCTTGCGTGGACCCTCGCGCTGTTCATAAGGCTTGCCTTCCGGACGCGGCCCTTTGCTGAATGGCCGATCGCCGCCTTTGAAGTCGCGCTTCGGCCGTTCGCCTTCGGCGGCCGCCGTCCGGTCGCCGCGCGGAGTGTAGGGTTTTTTGGCGCCGAAGGGCGGCTTGCCGCCCTTGCCGGGAGCGCTATCGCGACCACGCGACCCTGCCGGCTTCGGGCCGGCCTTGCGCGGGAATTTCTTGTTTTTGTCGTCCATGTGGCCTTTGCTCGTTTGCGCGGGTAGTAACAGGATCGCGCTCTAGTGGCGAGGAGATAATCGGAATGGAAACCGCGTGAAGCGGCAGGATTTCATGGCGCTGGCGCTTAAAGAAGCCGAAGCCGCCGCCCAGCGTGGCGAGGTGCCGGTTGGCGCGGTCGTCGTCGGCGGCGATACGGTCGTTGCGAGTGCCGGCAACCGCACCCGCGAGTTTGCCGATCCCACCGCCCATGCCGAGATGCTGGCGATCCGCGAGGCCTGCCGCAAGCTTTCCAGCGAGCGGCTCAGCGGCCACGATCTCTATGTGACGCTGGAGCCGTGCGCCATGTGTGCCGGCGCCATCTCCTTCGCCAGGCTGCGCCGGCTTTATTTCGGCGCTGCGGACGAGAAGGGCGGCGCAGTGGTCAACGGCGTTCGCTTCTTCACGTCACCGACCTGCCACCATGTGCCCGACATCTATCCGGGCATGGCCGAGAACGCAGCAGCAGCATTGCTGAAGGACTTTTTTCGCGAGCGACGCGGAGCCTGATTTTCTGGTCCGGCAGACGGTCCATCCAAGTCAGCCAATCCAGCCAGCCAATCCAGGGCAAGAACGTCTCTGGCGCCGTCAGCCTACCAGGGCAGCCAGTCGAACATGCCGCCGCTCTTACTCTTGGCAGCCGCCTCCCTCTTGAGGCGGCGTTCCTTCTTGTACTCGTCCTCGCCGAGGTCACCCTGCGGCGCGGTGGCGGCGGCAGCGCGGTATTGCACCGGTGGCTCGCTCAGATATCTGCGGGTGGTCGGGTCGCCCTGTTTGCCTTCAGCCCGGCGGCGCATGATTTCCGCGGCGCGGCTCTTGTCCGAATCGGCGGGAGTCCAGGCTGGCGGGTGGCTCGAGCCCGACAGCTTCAGCGCGGCCTTGACCGACGCCGGATCCGTCTGCACGTCATCGATGACCTGCGCCTGGTAGGCCGGGTCGTCCTGATGCAGGGTGGCATCGGCGCGCAGGCGGGCACGGCGCTGCTCCGGCGATTCGGGCCATTCGGCACTCGCCGTCTCGATGCTTTCCTGCGGCGGCGGCAAGACTTCCTTCTGCCCCGGCCCTGGCTTCACCAGTGTGGGGCGCGGCTTGTAGTCGATATTATCCTTGCGCTTGGGTGCGAAGGAAAAAGCCCCGGTGAGGTCGCCGGCAAGCTGCGCGCCCGCGGTCTTGTCTGTCCCGTAAGTGGGCGAGCCCATGCAGCCGGACAAAGCGAGGCCCGATACGACAAGCGGCGCCAGCAGCGCAACGCGCGCGTAAGTTCTCTCGGTCATGCCAAAAAGTCCCACTGTAGACAGCCTCTCGATTGCCGCCGGCCAAAGAAAGGTCCGGTCCCCATCGCCTATGCTCTTCCGACGGAATTCCGGCGACAATTTGTCGTCCGGAGTTTCGCGTGTTTACCTCAACCACTCGTTAAGGGCAACGCGCGGGGGCCGATCGGCCGCCCGCCGTGGCATTTGTGCACCGCCTTAAAGACGGCTCAAAGCCTTCAGCTCATGCAGAACAGCGGCGTCACGGGCCGAAACATCCGGGAATTCCGGATCTGAGCCGACATCGGCGGTGTAGCGCCAGGAGCGCGCGCACTTCACCAGGCCACGGTCCTCCGCCTTCTCGACGACCACGGCGACGCCCTTGACGTCGTCGAGGGTAAAGCTGCCCGCCGACGCCTTGCCGTGCACGATTACCAGATCGCTGGTGATCGCCATCTCGGCCATATCGACATCGGCGATCGCCGCTTCGAGCACGGCATCGTCGAGGGTAACGACCGGCACCGCTTCCAGCGAAGAGCCGATGACCTTCTGCGCGCGGGCAATTTCCAGCGCCCCGGTGACGACACGGCGAACCTGCCGAACCTTGCGCCACTTCTCCGCCAGCGCTTCGTTCCTCCAGTCCGCCGGGATTTCCGGGAACTGGTCGAGATGCACGGAGACCGCATCCGGATGACGGTCGAGCCAAGCCTCTTCCATGGTGAAGGGCAGCATCGGCGCCAGCCATTTCACCAGGCAGTCGAAGAGATGGCGCACCACCTGCACGGAAGCCTTGCGCTTCACGCTGGAAGGCGCTTCGCAGTAAAGCGCGTCCTTGCGGATGTCGAAATAGAAGGCCGACAGCTCTACCACCATGAAGTCGAGCAGCGCGCGGGTGATGCGCTTGAATTCGAACGCGTCGTAGCCCGAGCGTACGACCTCATCGAGTTCAGCGAGCCGGTGCAGCATCAGCCGCTCCAGTTCAGGCATCTTATCCAGCGGCACCTCCTCGCCATCGTCGTGGGCGAGCGTGCCCAGCATCCAGCGGATGGTGTTGCGCAGCTTGCGGTAGGCGTCGATATTGGTCTGCAGCACGTTCTTGCCGAGCCGCTGGTCTTCCCAATAATCGGTCGTCACCACCCACAGCCGCAAGATGTCGGCGCCGGACTGCCTGATGACGTCCTGCGGCACGACGGTGTTGCCGAGCGACTTCGACATTTTCCGCCCCTCCTCATCCATGGTGAAGCCATGGGTGACGACGGTGTCGTAGGGCGCCCTGCCCCTGGTGCCGCAGCTTTCGAGCAGCGAGGAGTGGAACCAGCCGCGATGCTGATCGGAGCCTTCCAGATAGACGTCGGCCGGCCATTTCAGGTCGGGCCGGTCCTCAAGCGTGAAGGCATGCGTCGAGCCTGAATCGAACCAGACATCGAGGATGTCCATGACCTGCTGCCATTTCGAAGCATCGTGATTGCCGAGGAACCGCTCCTTGGCGCCGGCGGCGAACCAGGCATCGGCGCCTTCTTTTTCGAAGGCGTCCATGATGCGCCGGTTGACTGCCTCGTCGCGCAGCACATTGCCGTCGGCATCGGCAAAGACGGCGATCGGCACGCCCCAGGCGCGCTGGCGCGACAGCACCCAGTCGGGGCGCTCCTCGATCATGGCGCGGATGCGGTTCTGGCCGGCGGCGGGCACGAAGCGGGTATCGTCGATGGCTTTCAGGGCGCGGCTGCGCAGCGTCGTGCCGTCGCCGAGCTCCTTGTCCATATAGACGAACCATTGCGGCGTGTTGCGGAAGATGATCGGCTTCTTCGAGCGCCAGGAATGCGGATAGGAGTGCTTCAGGCGGCCGCGCGCGAACAGCGCGTTGCGCTTGATCAGCTCGTCGATGACAGCCTGGTTGGCGTTGCCCTTCTTGCCATTGTCGTCGATGACGCGCGCCGCTCCACCCTCGCGGTCCGGGCCGAAGCCCGGCGCGTCCTTGGTGAAGAAGCCGGCATCGTCGACGGTGAAGGGGATCGCGGTGTCGATGCCACGCTGGCGAAGATCAGAGGCAGCATCCATCCAGGCGTCGAAGTCTTCGCGGCCATGTCCCGGCGCGGTGTGGACGAAACCGGTGCCGGCATCGTCGGTGACGTGATCGCCGGCGAGCATCGGCACGGGGAAATCGTAGCCGCCACCCAGAGCTTTGAGGGGATGGGCAAGCGTAAGGTTTTCAATCTCTTCGGCGCCAACGCTGCGAAGCCGATTCAGAGTGACCTTGGCCTTCGCGGCAGCGTCGTCCGCAAGCTTCTCGGCAAAGATCAGCTTTTCGCCGGGCTGAGGACCAAAGGCGTTCTCGGCCGCCGTAACCTCGTAGAGACCATAGTTGATGCGCGGCGAGTAGTTGACGGCGCGGTTGCCGGGGATCGTCCACGGCGTCGTCGTCCAGATGACGACGTTGGCATCAAGCAGATCTAGCGACGTCTGCGTCAGCTTGGGGTCCAGGGCTGGCTGCCCATCCTCGATGTTGATGACCTGGCGAGCGAGGCTGACGACCGGAAACTTCGCCCAGATCGTGTCCGACTCATAGTCCTGGTATTCGACCTCCGCCTCGGCCAGCGCGGTGCGCTCGACCACGCTCCACATCACCGGCTTGGAGCCGCGATAGAGCTGGCCGGACATGGCGAATTTCAGCAGCTCGCCGGCGATCCGCGCCTCGGCATGGAAAGCCATCGTCGTATAGGGATTGTCGAAGTCGCCGACGACGCCGAGCCGCTGGAATTCGGAACCCTGCACCTTGATCCAGTGCGCCGCAAACTCACGGCATTCCTGCCGGAACTCGTTGACCGGCACCTCGTCCTTGTTCTTGCCCTTGGCGCGGTACTGCTCCTCGATCTTCCATTCGATCGGCAGGCCGTGGCAATCCCAGCCTGGTACATAGTTCGAGTCATAGCCGCGCATCTGGAACGAGCGGGTGATGACGTCCTTGAGGATCTTGTTCAGCGCGTGGCCGATATGGATGTTGCCATTGGCGTAGGGCGGGCCGTCGTGCAGCACGTATTTTTCGCGGCCGACTGCGTCTTCGCGCAACTTGCGGTAAAGGTCCATGTCCTGCCAGCGCTTGACCAGCAGCGGTTCCTTTTCCGGCAACCCGGCGCGCATCGGGAAATCCGTCTGCGGCAGGTAGAGCGTTTTGGAATAATCGATCGTCTCGGCGGTCTCGGTATCAGTCATTCGTCTGCCATATGCGTTGCCGGCGGCAAAAGAGCCCGGGCGTTGAACTATCATGATCTGGAAAAAGCGCGAGAGGCCGCGCGCAAGATTCCCGGCGGCTCCGGCGGCGGTCAGGCCGCCCGGAGCACCGGGCCTGTAATTCGTATCGCAGGCGCGAGAAGGCGCGAAAAGCTCGTCATGGCTGGGCTTTTAACCGAGACAGGCGATATTGAAAAGCCCGAACTCTGATGCTTCCTTGCGTTAGGTGCCAATTGCGCATACACTTGTAGGCAAATGGCAAGCAGAATGGCCTGCAGCGCCAAGGAAACAATTCATGTCGGTCGCAGCAAGGGCAATTCGCGCAACACACGACTTTTCCGTCCCTACGGACAAGATCGATCATCTGCGCAGTCTGGGTTTCAGTAGCGAAGAACTCTATCGTATCGTTGCCCCCCGCCGCACGCTGGCGCGTCGCAAGGAACATGCCGAGCCGCTTTCGCCAGCTGAATCCGACCGCGCCCTGCGCCTTGAACGCATCGCCGAGCAGGCGGATCGGGTATTCGGTAGCCATGAGAAAGCCCAGCGTTGGCTGAGAAGCGAGATCATAACATTGGATGGTGCAAGGCCGATCGATCTCCTTGAGACAGAGACCGGCGCCCACGTCGTTTCCGAAGAGCTTATCCGTATCGACTTTGGCATGCTTGCCTGACGATGCGCATCTGGCGCATCTCCAATTTCGCGGATCTCTCGGGTCGTGGCGGAACGCTCGTTGATGGAAGATGGAACAGGCGCGGAATGCCCATCGTCTATTGCACCGACCACCCTTCGACGGCACTGCTGGAGATACTGGTGCATGCGACGCGCGAAACCGTTCCGGAAACCTACCAGCTTATCGAAATCGACGTTCCGGACGGAATAGAAATGATCGAACCGGTTATCCATGACGGCTGGGACAAGGACATGGAATCAACACGGCGACAGGGCACGGACTTTCTCTCCGCCAATCGTTACGCGCTCATGAAAATTCCTTCGATCATAATGCACAAGGCAAACAACTATCTGCTCAACCCGACCCATGACGATGCGTCACGCATTACGATTGCGGGCCTATACCATTATCCGTTCGACAGCCGTTTGATCAAATGAGCCGACGCCCGCCCGCTCACATCGAGAAATCGAAGCGATAGGTCGTCGACACGCCGATCATGAACTGATCCCTGGAGCCGCGCTCCTTGACCAGGCTGGAATCGGCGGCCGGGCCCATCAGGCGGGAATATTCGCCGAACAGACTGGCCGTCATCGGCTCGGTCACCTTCCAGGTCACTGCGCCGCCCAGGCCCGCCGACTTCACCCAGCCGCCGGGATGATATTCGCTAAGTCCCGAGGCCAGGGACTCCTTGGCATCAACGCCGTAATAGGTGTCGAAATAGTCCGATGAGGCGAACGAAACGCGCGGTCCGGCCGAAATCCTGACGTCGGGCGTCACATCGTAAAAGGCGTCGGCGGCGATGTCGGCGACAAAACCGTTATGGGCGCGAATGCCGTGCCGCATTTCGGCGCGGGCACGCAGCCAATCCAAAGGATAGAATTCGAAGAAGCCGCCGGCCTCGCCGCCCCAGCGCACCGGGTCGAGACCCTTCAATTCGTCGGCGTCACCACCGTCGCGGGAAAACAGGAACTTGCCTGTCAGGCCGGCGCGGACGCCGCCATCGTCGATCAATGCCAATGAAATATTGTCGTTGCGCGAGGTGAAGCGCGCCGCGGGGCCAGCCTTGCCGAGCGAGATGATCGGCGAGGCACTGAGCAGGTACTTCTTGCCGCCCTCGAAATTCGGGGCAACCATGCCGGTGGCGCCGACCGTCAGGTACCAGTCTCCGGACAGCCAGCCGAAGGTGCCCTCGCCGGCCTTGGCAACGCCGCAGGTGCCGAGCATGAATGCGGCCAAGATCGTCGGGACAGACCGCATCGTTACTCCATACGTCGAACGCATTGGCCGATACAACCAGCCTTGACTGAAGCCATGGCGCCAGTTCGGTAAAATTTGACTTAATATCCGCAACATTGGCCGCGTTGGGGCCTGTTCCGCGTTGCAGTCGATTGTTTGGCGCACCAAGATTCCAGATCAAGTGTTTGGAATACGATAGCAGTTGCCTCGGCAGGGGTTACAAACATTCGCGGACAAACATGCCTGCGCTGTGAAGAGCACGGCGACCGGCGCTCAACCCCGCATTCCAAACCGGCCAAGCGTGAATCATATGCGGCCAAATTTCGAGACCTACTTTAACGTCAGCCGCGCCAGCGGCTTCGGCGAGCCGAGTTGCGTCCGACAGCAGCGTCTCGGCCGAACCGGCTTGTATCAGCATTGGGGGAAATCCGCTCAGATCGGCGAACAAGGGCGAGATCAGCGGATCGCGCCGACCAACGCCATTGGGAACATAGGCCGTTGCCAGTTCCTCCAAATACGCCCGGTGGATGATAGGGTCGATTGCGTCCTTGGTTGATAGTGTCGCGCCGGACATCGAAAGGTCCGTCCAGGGCGAAACCAGCCAAAGACATTGCGGCAACGGCTCGCCTGACGTGCGCAATATACTGACCAGGCACAGAGTGAGGTTGCCGCCCGCACTGTCTCCGCCAACCACGATGCGGTCCGACGCGATGCCTTGCCGGCTCAGAAAGCGCCATGCGGTGAGTGCGTCTTCATGTTGCGCAGGGAAAGGATGTTCCGGTGCGCGGCGATAGTCGATCGCGAGGGTGCGTATTCCCATTACCCGACCTGCCTCGGTAACCATTCGACGATGACTTTTAAGGGAGCCGGAGCAGTAGCCACCACCGTGGAAAAAGAGCAGAACCTTATCCCTGTCACTCCCAGGCGCCAGGGACCACTCTCCCTCAAGGCCATCGAAAACCACGCGCTCGCATCGGATGTCCTCCGCGACCGGCCAGACCGAACCGACTTCGTCGAGCCGCGCCCGGCGTTCGTCCCAGCGGACCGTTCGTGGTTTTGACGTCAACAGCCTGCGGACGGCGTTGATCTCTGTCAGATCGAGGTGTTCGTCCACATCGCTCATTTTGCTTCCCCAGTCTTGCCAAGCGCCGAGAAAGGCGAACAGCCAAACGTCATCGACAAGATACCGATTGCCTGCTTGCAAATATAGCGACGAACCAGCGCCACGATCATCTTGCGATCAGTCCGATCAACATCAGCGAGAAATCGTCCGACGTCCGTGCCATATTGGCGGTGCGCTGCCGTGTGAGCCAATTTTCGATTGCTCGACGGTGCAAGGTTCAAAAGAGGGGGAATTCCGATGTCGGACAATTCGTATGCCGGAACCACTGCCGAGCGGCTTGTCAATCCGCGCAGCTAGGACGATTGGGGCTGATCGTGATGGCGCTGTTCCCCACCCTGTGGGGTTTTCTCGGTCTGTTGAACGATGCAACCGACTTCAAAGACACTCTGGTGAATGCCGTGAAGCCGATGATCGAAATGACCAACACCTACGGCAACCCATGGCAGCAATGGCGTGCCATCACCATGTCATGGGCTGCCCCTGTGGCACTCGTCGGCATCATGGCCGTCGAGACCCTGGCGGGGATATTTGGACTGATCGGGCTTGTGCTTATGCTGCGCAAGGTGGTTGGCAGCAGCGCCGATTTCGCTCATGGCAAGGCATGGATGATGTTGGGCTGCCTGTGCGCAATCCTGGTGTGGGGCATCGGCTTCACGGTGATCGCCGACGACTATTTCCTGTCATGGGAAGCCAAGACCATGCCGCTTTCGAACCAGCTCGGCGGAACAATCTACTTCTTGCCCAACGCGCTCGGGCTAATCCTCGCGACCCTGCATCGCGAGGGCGGCGATTACTGAGACCTCGACGCAAGGTTGTGACATGCGGATGCGACCGGCGTTGCGCGGCGTTTGGAGGTCTGGCTCGGTATCAAAGCTCGACGTTGCGGCCGCTTTGCGGACAGGAGCTATTCTCCAACTAAACCTCGGCGTGGCCACGGTTTGGCCTGAGGGCGCAAGCCCACGTTTCACGGAAATAAACTCGCAGCGGCTGCTCTTGCCAAAAGCAGGCGTACCGCCCGAGCCTGGGTGTGACCCTCACTGCCTGCTCGCTTTACGAGAAGGCACATCGGCGTTACCTTCAAAGCCGACAAAAAAGGCCAAGTAGTCTTGAGGGAGAGGGCGATGACACTGCACGGCGATGCCTTGAAAGATGCGATCAGCCAGACGCGGGCGAAATGGGGATGGTTCGTCGCGCTCGGGGTGCTGCTGCTTGTCTTCGGCGGCATTGCCTTCGGCAATCTGTTCATCGCAACCGTCGCCTCGGTCTTTGTCGTGGGCTGGCTGATGCTGATGGCCGGCATTGTCGAGATCATCCATGCCTTCGGCGTGAAGACATGGGGCCGCTTCTTCTATTGGCTGCTCAGCGGCCTCCTCTACGCCGTCGCCGGCTTCTTCGCGTTCGACAATCCGGTCCTCGCCTCGACGGTGCTGACCTTCCTCCTGGCGGTCGCGCTTCTTGCCTCAGGCGTGCTCAGGGCCTGGGTCGGCTACAGCCACCGGCCACAGCCCGGCTGGGGCTGGGTGGTCGCGGCCGGCGTCATCAGCGCGCTGGCGGGACTGGTCATCGCCATGGGCTGGCCGGTCAACAGCGTGTGGGTGCTGGGCCTGTTCCTGGCCGTCGACCTGATCTTCCAGGGCTGGAGCTTCATCGCCCTTGGCTTGGCGCTGAAGAGATAAATTCTGGTTGAGCATGATCTTAATCGGAAAACCGGTTCCCACTTTTTTGCTTCGCTGACCTTCGGTTCGGGACCATGCTCTAAAAAGCTATGGCCGCGTCCAGCCCGGAAAGCGGCCTGACGCCGGCGAGCAGTGCCTTCGCCTCGGCCTCGTCACGCTTCATCTGGGCGACCAGCGCGTCAAGCCCGTCGAATCTCACCTCCGAGCGCAGGTAGCCGAAGAAGGACACGGCACAAATCTCGCCGTAGAGGTCGCCGGAAAAGTCGAAGACGAAGGTCTCCAGCAATGGCGCGCCATTGTCGTCGACCGTCGGCCGGCGGCCGAAGCTGGCGACGCCATCGTGAAGCGAACCGTCGGCGCGGCGGAAGCGGACGGCATAAATCCCTTCCTTGAGGGTGGCTTCCGGCGAAAGCCTCATGTTTGCGGTCGGAAAGCCGAGTGTCCGGCCGAGCTGCTGGCCGCCGATCACCTCCGCCTCGACGGTGAAACGGTAGCCGAGCAAACCGGCGGCCTCGGCCACATTGCCCTCGCACAGCAGCGTGCGTATGCGGCTCGACGACACCACCTCGGCGCTTTCGTCGCGAAACGCATCCACCAGCGTGACGCCGAAGCCGTGGCGCTCGCCGGCAGCCATCAGATAGGCCGGGCCGCCCTGGCGGTCCTTGCCGAAATGGAAATCGAAGCCGGTGACGGCGTGGCTTATGCCGAGGTTGCGCTCGAGCACGCCGGTGACGAAAGCCTCCGCCGACAAGGAGGCGAACTCGCGTGTGAACGGCTGCTCGACCAGCGCCGCAAAGCCCAGATGCGACAACAGCCGCGCCTTCATCGGCGGCGGCGTCAGCACGAACAACGGCATGTCCGGCCTGAACACCTTTCGCGGATGCGGTACGAAGGTCAGCACCAGGGCGGGTACGCCGCGACGCTCCGCTTCGGCGCGCGCGCGTTCGAGCACCGCCTGGTGGCCGCGGTGGACGCCGTCGAAATTGCCGATAGCCACCACGCCGCCGCGCAGATGGGCCGGCAGCGGTGCGGTTGCGGAAATGCGTTCGAACATGGCCGTCATGGCTTGAACCTATTGCAGCCTGGGAATCACCGCGACCGGCCTGTAGCCATATTTTTCCAGGAAGGCCGCGAGCCTGGCCGGATCCGGCTGCAGCGTCTCACCGTAATCACGGGCATGGATGCCGCCCGATACGTAGAGCACGTCGAAGCCATTGTCGGCCGCGCCCTTGATGTCGGTCATCATGCCGTCGCCGATGGCCAGAACTTGCGAACGCTCGACCGGGCGGCCGAGAATGACGGCGATCTCCTTCATGGCGACATCATAGACCGGCGCGTAGGGTTTGCCGGCGATCAGCGTGCGTCCGCCAAGCTGTGCGTATTCGCGGGCCAAAGCGCCCGCGCACCAGATCATGCGTTCGCCGCGCTCGACGACGATGTCGGGATTGGCGCAAATGAAGGGCAGGTTCCTGGCACGCAGCCGCAGCAGAAGATCGGCATAATCCTCCGGCTTCTCCACCTCGTCATCGAACAGGCCAGTGCAGACCACGCCGGATGCTTCGAACTCCTCGACGAGTTCGACGTCGAGGCCCTCATAGAGCGTGAAATCCCGATCGGCGCCTATGTGGAAGATCTTTCGCGGCCCTTCCGCGATCAGGTCGCGGGTAACGTCGCCGGACGTCACGACACGGTCGTAGGCGGCGGGAGGAACGCCGATGGCGTTCATCTGCGCCACCACGTCGGCGCTGCGACGCGGCGAATTGGTGATCAGCACGACAGGTATTTTCGCCGCGCGAGCAGCGATCAGCGCGGCAGCCGCCGCCGGGAAATGCCATTCGCCGTTGTGCACCACGCCCCAGACGTCGCACAGGATGGCTGAATAGGCTCCCGACAAGTCTGCGAGCGAACCGATGATGTCGGGCGAATCCGCCATGCCGTTGTCCCTGTACCATGATGCTTGCAAGCGCCGCGACCGACGGTCCGCCGCGACCGGTTGGGATTAACCGAAGCGCTTCACCCTGTCACCAGCTTTCATAGCGCCGCAAGATTGTGGCACGGGGACGCCGGCGAGGACGCGAGGTGAAAGCTTTTCTTTTCCAGCGCCTTATCCCCTTTTTTAGAGGCTTTGCCGCGGGAAGCTCGAAGCAGCATTGCCGATTGCGGATGCGTGGTTAACAGGGATTGAAAACCCGTACCGGCCTTGAACGTATTTCAGCAATCGGAAATTTAAAAATGCGTGGCATCGTCCGGGAAAAATGGGGCGGGCGGGAATGCTGAAGGCAATAGTCGGAGAATTCCGACACGACAGACGTGGCAACTACTCGTTAATGACTGCAATCACCATTGTGCCACTGATGGCCGGGCTGGCGCTCAGTGTCGATTACGGGGAGTTGCTGCGCCAAAAGCACGAAACGCTGAACGCCCTTGATGCGGCCGGCCTCGCCGCCGCCCAGCAGATCGTTGCCGGCGCCAGCGACAACGACGTCAAGGCCTACGCCAAGACATTTTTCGAAACCAATCTCGCACGTATCGACCCGGCGAATACAGCGCTGACCGTCACGCTGCCCAACAACAATGCCGGCGGCGGCACCCTGAAGCTCTGCGCCAGCCTCACCTTCCACCCCTATTTTCTACCGGCCGCCAGCCTGCTGATCGGCGGCACGGCAAGTGACACGACCTTCACCGAATGTTCGGAACTCCGCCTCAAGAACACCCTCGAAGTCGCGCTTGTGCTGGATAATTCCGGCTCGATGAGTGATCTCGGCTCCGGCACCGGCGAGAAGCGAATAAACCTGCTGAAGTCGGCCGCCAAGCAGCTTGTCGATACGCTGGCGCTTCAGGCGCAGCAGATGAAGCAGATCACCAAACCGGTGCAGTTTTCTCTCGTGCCGTTTGCGGCCTCGGTCAATGTCGGCCCTACCCACGACCAGGACGGCTGGATGGATCAGGACGGCATGTCCCCGATCCAGCACGAGGATTTCGACTGGACGACGATGAGTGCCGCCAACAATCCGGACAAATATGCCGAGAAGCTCAACGGCGTCTGGTACAAGCGCGGCACCGGCTGGGGCGAGACCAAGGACCAGCCGCTGACGCGTTTCAGCCTCTACGCCGACATGACGGTCGAATCGGGCCGCGAAGAGGTACCCAATTCGAAGCAATATGTCTGCGACACATACAAGAAGAACGGCACCTGCCAGTACGGCCACTGGAGCGCACCGGAATATATCTACACCACAAGCCGCTATGCGAGCTGGCAAGGTTGCGTCGAAGCACGGCCATATCCCTACAATGTCGACGACACCACGCCCGATACAGCCGCGCCGGCCACGCTTTTCGTGCCGATGTTCGCCCCGGATGAGGCTGGCACTCTGTGGCTTGATTTCAACCGTGACGGCATCAACGACGTCATCAGCACGTCCTACAATTACGGCAACAACTGGTGGGCCGATTGGCCCTATGTCGCCGGTCCTACCGCTTCCCAGCGCCAGTCTGACATGCGCAAATATTTCCTGGTAAAACCATACGGTTCGCAATCCGCAGCCGCGGGCGATGGGCCGAATTCCTCCTGCACCACCAACCCGATCACGCCGTTGAAGGACGTCAGCCAGGACGCACAGAAGCAGGAAATCAAGGACGCCATCGACGCCATGGCGCCGAACGGCAACACCAACGTGCCGGAGGGCCTTGCCTGGGGCTGGCGAACTGTATCGAGCAACCCACCGTTCACCGATGGTCGGCCGAACAGCGAGAGGGGCAACGACAAGGTGGTCGTGGTGCTGACCGACGGAGCCAATACCTATAGCGCCGTCAGCGACGGCAGCTACGCCAACAACAGGTCGACCTACGCCTCCTACGGCTACACTGGCCTGACCTATCCGGGATCTGGAAGCGTAACCCGCCTGTTTATGAATACCAGCACCGATATCGGCAAGACCACCTATACCGGTGCCAACTACACGGCAGCACTCGACGAGCAGATGAAAACGCTCTGCGCCAACGCAAAGAATTCGAACATTCTGGTGATGACGGTGGCGCTCGACCTGTCGCCTACGGATGCCGGCGACAAGAAGGCAATCGATGCGCTGAAGGCGTGTTCCTCGGATTCGCGCTTCCGCAAGGATCCGGCGGACCCGAGCAAGCCGGCCAAGCTGTTCTGGAATGCGACGGGCGCGACGCTGTCCGACAATTTCAAGGAAATCGCCAACGAATTGTCGAACCTGCGCATCGTCGGCTGAAGGCGATGGGATTGGCGACTAAGGCAGGGGGGCCCGGCGCGCTGGCGCAAAGGCTCCTGCCGCCATGCCCTTGCGGGTGATGGAAGCATGTGGTGAGTGTCCCCACCGGAGATGCGCTCTTGCCTGAACCCGCCAACCATCTTGCCTTCGCGCTGGTCTGCCTCGGTATGGTGCTGACGCCCGGCCCGAACATGATCTATCTGATCTCGCGCTCGCTGTCGCAAGGGCCGAAGGCCGGACTGATCTCGCTGGGCGGCGTGGCGCTCGGTTTTTTGTTCTACGTGCTGTCGGCGGCGTTCGGCATCACCGCGTTGCTGCTCGCCGTGCCCTTTGCCTATGATGTGCTGCGCCTTGCCGGCGCGCTCTATTTGCTGTGGCTCGCCTGGCAAGCGGTGAAGCCCGGTGGGCGCTCGCCCTTCCAGATCCGCGAACTGCCGAGAGACAGGCCGCGCAAGCTGTTCGCCATGGGCCTGATGACCAACCTGCTCAACCCGAAGGTGGCAGCGCTCTATCTGTCGCTGCTGCCGCAATTCATCAGCCCCGGCAAGGGCCACGTGCTGTCGCAGCTTCTGGTGCTCGGTGCCACACAGGTCGCGATCAGCCTGACCGTCAACGCCATCATCGCGGTGACGGCCGGCTCGATCGCCCTCTTCCTCGCCGGGCGGCCGCTATGGCTGGTGATCCAGCGCTGGATGATGGGCACGGTGCTGACCGCGCTGGCCGTCAAGATGGCAACCGACGCGCAACGCTGATCGGTCCTACATCGGCCGCCGGTCCGGCTGTGGCCGCTCCGGTTCGACCACCCTGCGGTAAAGATGCCAGGTCGCGTGGCCAAGGATGGGCATGACGACGGCAAGCCCGGCAAATAGCGGGATCGAGCCGATGACCAGCAGCACGGCGACCATCAGGCCCCACAGCGCCATCTGCAGCGGGTTTGTCAGAACTGCCCTTGCCGACGTCTCGATTGCCGAGACCGCGCCGACATCGCGGTCGAGCAGCAGCGGAAAGGCGACGACGGTCGTCGCCAGCACGATCGCGGCAAAGGCGAACCCGGCCAGGTTGCCGAGCAGGATCAGCGTCCAGCCCTTGCTGGTCGTCAGCACCTCGCGAATAAAGCCGACAATAGAGGCCGGAGGCTGATTGCCGTACAGGCTGGTATAGATCGATTGCGCGGTGAACAGCCAGAGCAGGAACAGTACCACCAGCATGATACCGATGACCGCAATCGCGGGCAGCGCCGGAGAGTGGCGCACGTCGAGCGCATGCCACCAGGATGTATCCATGCCGAACTCGCGCCGGCGGCTGATTTCGTAAAGGCCGATAGCGGCGAACGGACCGACCAAAGCGAAGCCGGACATCAGCGGATAGATGAGTTGGATGGCGTTCGAGCCCGACGTCCACTGCGTCAGGATCAGGCCGACCACCGGATAGATCAGGCACAGGAACACGTAGTGCGACGGCTTGGCCCAGAAATCCTCTACGCCGAGACGGAGCGCATCGAGCAGATCCTCGGTGCTGATGCGGCGCACCGTGGGCTGTACATGCATTCCACGTGCGTCCGCCATGACATGAAAGCCGGCCATAACCTTTCTCCCGTGGGTCGGGGCGGCCGCCGCCAGGATGGCCGCCCGTAGCTGCCACTTCTCGTATAAGCACTATGGTAGTCGATTTAGGGGTGATTGTCGCCAAGTCGATGGTCACGATGGTAAATCCCGGTTATAGATTTCCGACGCCACCATCGACGAGCAGTTCCGTGCCAACGACGAAGCTCGACTCATCCGATGCTAGAAACACCGCCGCCTTGGCGAGTTCCCAAGGTTTGCCCATCCGGCCGATCGGCACTAGCGCGCGTATCTGATCGCCAAGCGCCTTCTCGTCCGCTTCGGGCAGACCCAGCTTGCCCAAGGCCGGCGTCTCGGTCGGCCCGGGGCTGAGGCCATTGACGCGAATACCGCGCTCGATCATCTCACCCGAGAGGGTGCGCGCCAACGACAGGAGGCCAGCCTTGCTGGCGGCGTAGGCGCTACTCTGGGGCAGGCCGATATGGGCACTGACCGAACCGCACAGGATGATCGATGACGGGTTGGAGAACATCGGCAACAGGGCTTGGATCAAAAAGAACGGCCCCTTGAGATTGGTCTGCATCAGACGGTCATAGACCACCTCGTCCCAATCCTGCAGGGGCTGATACATCACATCACCGGCGTTGATGTTCAGTATGTCGAGCCGAGGCCAGCACTGCGCGAGTTCGGCGGCAAGCGCACGCTGATCGGCGAGGTTGCCGGCATCATTCCTGATCACCTGCGCCGATCCGCCCAGCTCGCGCTGCGCAGCTTCCAGCCCGGACGGGCTCCTGCCGGTGATTGCCACCGTCGCACCCTCGGCCAGGAACTGGCGCGCGGTTTCGAGACCGATGCCACTGGTTGCCCCGGTAATGAGGGCATATTTGCCTTTCAAGCGACCCATGATTTGGCGACCCATGATTTGCCTTCCCAAAGACGATGAGAATGGCATTGTCGACACGATAGTATGCTTTGTATAGTAGGCACCGAATGGGTACTAAAGGAAATAATTTCATGGCGCAGGCAAAAGCCATCGAGGTAACGCCAGTCGAAGGCGGAAATGGCACGACCGATCGTTGCCCGATGATCGATTTCGTCAATCTGGTTTCGGGAAAATGGGCCATTCCCATTCTTTATCGCCTGATCGTCACCGGTTGTCCGATCCGCTTCGGCGAGCTCCAGAGGGCCGTCGCACCGATTACGCAAAAGGAGCTCACGCGGCAGCTGCGCCTGTTCGAACATCGCGGTCTGGTCTATCGGAGGGTCTATGCCGAGATGCCGCCGCGCGTGGAGTATGAGATAACGCCGCTGGGTAGAACCTTGCGTGGCACGCTGGATTCGCTGGCCGACTGGATGCGTGTCAACGCATCCCACCTGATCACCTGACTAATCGGGCACAGATTGTTTGCCCTGCCCGGCCAAAGCCACGGGCGGTCACCGCGCGGCACCACACTTTGGCGCCGCGCGGCTGAGATGTGTGACAAAAGCTAGGCAGCGAAACGATCGATCACTTCGGCCAGGGGGACATGGCCAAGACAGGCACCCGAACCCGCCGGCTTTTCGCCACCCTCGATGGCCTGTGCGTATCGCACGGCCGGATCGGCTTCGATGCGGCGGCGTAGCGCCGCCAGCCTGGGATAAGCTGCGCCGTCGACCGCCTGGTGGAACTCCGCCCAGCGCGCTACGCCGATCAGCGTGGTATCGGCAAGCGTCGGCCGGTCGCCGACCAGGAAATCCGTGTCGAGGATCATCGCCTCGAGCTGGTCATGGCGGTTGGTAACGACCTTGCGGCCGAAATCACGCAAGGTCGCCAGCAGCACCGGTTCCGCCGACTCCATTTCATATGCGGCCCAGAGCGGGGTGAAAGCGGCGGTGAAACCGGTGTTCACGAAAGCCATCAGCTGATGCATCCGGTCGCCCTCCGGCGAGCGAGGATCGAAGCTGATACGGCGTTGCGTATCGCGGGCTTCGAGCCAGGCGGCAATCGCCATGGTCTCGGTGAGCACCCTGCCCTCGTCCGTGATCAACACCGGTGTTTCCTGACGACCGTTGATGCTGGCATAGGCGTCGTTCTTCATCTCAGTGAGCATATCGACGCGACACAGGCGGTAGGGTTGTCCGACGCGTTCAAATGCAGCGACAAGCCCCATCGAACTTCCCAGCGGGAAGCCGTAAAGGAGAATAGGTTCCATTTCTTTGTCTCTTCCATGATTTAGGGATTACGCTGCGCAGCGAAACTTGACCCTAAACGCTGGTCGCCCCATGTAAATTACGCACTATTCTGTAACCAGGTCCCCGCCATGAAAGATGTCGTCTCACGCTGCCCGATCGAGGAGACTATGCGTGTGCTCAGCGGTCGCTGGCCCACCTTGCTGCTCTACTACCTCAAGGACGGGACCAAGCGCTTCAGCGATTTGAGGCGTGACAACCCGACAGTTTCGCACCGCATTCTGGCGCTGGAACTGCGCAAGCTGGAGGAAGCCGGGATCGTGCGGCGAACGGCGCGTACCGGCTATCCGCTTCGCGTGGATTACGACCTCACGGAGCCCGGTCTCAAACTTGTGCCACTCATCGACGCCCTGGGCGATTGGTGGGAAGATACCGAGGACGATCGGGCCGACCGGGCTACATCGACGCCGGAAATCAAACTCGTGGCGGCGGAATAGCCGACCGGCGATCACCGCCGCAAAGAACTGCCGGCGAGAGCCAGAGCGCTCCAAGCCGTTCATACATTAGATTCCGCAAGACCAAGGCGACCGGCTATGGGGCGCGCCATTGTGGCCAGCCAAACCGGGACAAGGCACCGCCATCCGGCACCAACTCCTGTAGCATAGCTCGCCAATCCTGATCACCTGATCCGCCGTTCGATCTCGTTGCCCGATCAGATCGGCTTGACCATGCTGGCTGGCTGTCGCTTTCGATCCTGACGTGAACGAAGAGCCTACTTATCCTCTTGAAGTTTCTCCTGAGACTTTGCCATTTGATCGTCCCCAAGTTCCATATTGTGCATCGTTGCAATCAACCATTCATCATGATCCCGCGTCGCCACTACGCTGATTAATCCGCGCCGACGCGGCCATTCGTTTCCCATCGGATCGAGCGCGCCAGTCATGGACCACCGCAGGTCGAGCGTGGCAACATCAGGGCGAACAAGCCTGTTCCGCACGCTTTCGGCGGATAGATGGCTGTACTTGAACATCTTCTCAAAAATTGGGGCATGGAACTGCTCGATCTTGTCACGTCCAGTCGCCTGCATCCCGAAGACGTTTGTAAATTCGGCATCTGCCGCGAATACGGCGGCAAAGGCGCGAGCATCGTGACGATTCCAAGCTTCGATCAGCCTGTGCGCGACACTTTCCACCCCTTCAGTTCGGACGTTGCCGGTAGCCATGCTGATCTCCTGTCATATAGTTCGGTTGCCATACTATATGGGCACCATATAAGTTTGAAAAGATGGATAATCAGCCCTACACGCAGTCTCTGCTTCTCTATGCTTATCAATCGTCGGCGAGCGCCTTGGTCCAGGTTCTCCGGGAGAGCGGCCATGCGGCAATCAAGCCCAAACACGGCGCTGTATTCGCCAACATCGACGCAGAAGGAACCCGACCCAGCGTCCTCGCACAGCGTGCGGGCATTGGCAAAGCATCGATGGGTGAGTTGATCGATGAACTGGAGCGCCTCGGTTATGTTCGGCGTTCGCATGATCCGAACGACAGACGGGCCAAATTAATCGTTGCAACTGACGCGGCGCTTGCGGTGATCCGGACCGTCCACGATTTCAATCAGCGTCTCGAAGACCAATACCGAAGGCTGCTTGGTGCTCAGGCGTACGAATCGCTGCGGTCGTCACTGCAAGCGATATCCCCCAGCGAAAATTTGCAACCGAGGATACCTCGCCAGCGCTCGTGAAGCCGCAAAGGTAGGGCAAAAGAAACGCTCTGTCCGTGAAGGCCTGACTGGGTATCGAGCTCCTGGGAGTATCGAGCCCGAACAGCCGTCTGGGCGAATGCTGCCATCCGAGCAGGCCTGTTTCGATTGAGCGGTGAAATCAATCTGACAAAGTGTCATCGCGTCAAAACCATTCATCACGCATTTTCACCGCCCTGCCCGGCAAAAGCCATGATCGCGGTTATGTCAGGCGGGCATGACCGTTACGAAAATCGAAAATTATCAGGCCCAACCAAGCCTAAGCAGGCGCGTGCTGCTCAGAGCTGCCGGCCTTGGCGCCCTTGCCGGGCTCACCGCCTGCGCAACCGCCGTGCTGCCTACCGGTGAAAGCGCCGGTGTCTCTGCTTCCGCCGCCGGCACGCTGGCCGGCATCCGCGCTTCGGCGGGTCTGGGGCCGCTCGCCCCCGATGCCCGGCTCGAGCAGGCGGCGCTCCAGCAGGCCGGATATATGGCACGCGGCGGCCGAATGAATCACACCACCGGCTGGGGCAAGGACTTTGCCTCGCGCGTCAAAGACAATGGCATTGCCGGCGCTGCCGCCGAAAATATTGCCGAAGGCCGCTTCGACCAGCAGAAGCTGTTCGATATCTGGGTGCATTCGCCAGGCCACCGCCGCAACATGCTCGACCCGCGCTTCACCCGCTTCGGCCTCGCCTATGTGCGCGACGGCCGCGACAGCACGCTTCGCTACTGGTGCCTTGTGCTCGGCAGATAACTTCCACCATTTGGACGGCGGAAGCCTGCTGGCGACCGATCCGTCAGTCTTTGCGGCCGCCGCCGAGCAATTCCTCGATCTCCTGCGCACAAACCGGCCTGCTGAAATGATAGCCCTGCATTTCGTCGCAATTGTTCCTGCGCAGGAAAGCAACCTGATCATCTGTCTCAACGCCCTCGGCGATGACCCTCAGGTTGAGATTTTGCCCCAATGAAATCACCGCGCTGGCCACAGCCTGATCGTTCTCGTCGGCGGCGAGATCCTTGATGAAGGACTTGTCGATCTTCAGCCGCGCCACGGGAAAGGTCTTGAGTGCACTGAGGCTGGAATAGCCGGTGCCGAAATCATCGATCGAGATCTGGACACCCAGGCTTTGCAGGGCGTTCATGGTGGCGACCGCCAGCTCGATATCCTGCATGATAAGGCTCTCGGTCACCTCCAGCTCGAGATACCTGGCCTCCAGGCCGCTGTCCTTCAGCGCGCTGACGATGCGATCGATCAGGTTGCGCTCCCTGAATTGCCGCGCCGACACATTCACGCAAACGGTCAAGGGCGGCAGTCCTGCGTCTTGCCAGGCTTTGTTCTGCCGGCACGCCTCATGCAGAACCCAGTCGCCGATCGGTACGATCAGACCTGTCTCCTCGGCGGTCGGGATGAACATCGTCGGCATTACCGTGCCAAGCGTTGGGTGGTTCCAGCGTATCAGCGCCTCGACCGCAAAAACCCGACCTGACCGAAGGTCCACCTGCGGTTGGTAGAGCAGCGTGAATTCCGAACGCGCCAAGGCGTTTCGCAACTCTTCCTGAAGCACGAATTTTTCATGCGCCCTGGTGTTGAACTCCGGAGCGTAAAACTGGAAATTATCGCGGCCGAACTCCTTGGCGCGATACATGGCCGCGTCGGCATTTGCCAGCAGCGTATCGGGATCCGTCCCATCCTTGGGATAGTTGGCAATGCCGATGCTGGCCGTCGCCCGCACAAGATGCGCTCCGAGCCGAACCGGTTCGGCGAGTGCAGCCCTGAGCTTTTGCAAGGTCTCGGAAACGAGATCGACGTTCGCCGGCTGGTCGAAAAGCACGACGACGAATTCGTCGCCGCCAAGCCGCACGACGGTATCGGTCGCCCGGACGCAGTCGACCATGCGACTTGCGACGGTCTTCAGAAGCTCGTCGCCGGCATTGTGGCCGAGCGTGTCGTTGACGAATTTGAAATTGTCCAGATCAATGAACACCACCGTCACCCAGCGATCGTATCGCTGGGCGTACAAGACCGCCTGTGAAAGCCGGTCCTCCAACAAGGCGCGATTGGGAAGCCCGGTCAGCACGTCATGATTGGCCATGAAGTGGATCCGGTCTTCGGCCTGTTTGCGTTCGATGGCGATCCCGGCGATGCGCGTGGTGAAATCGATGAGGCGAGTCTCGGCCTCGGTCGGTTCGCGCACCGTCATAGAATACATCGCAAAGACGCCGAGCACGGCGCCCTGATGCGACAGGATCGGTGTCGACCAGCATGAACGCAAACCGTGTGGCCGCGCGAGTTCGCGATAGTCCTGCCAAAGCGGATCCTGCATGATATCAGCGACAATCACCGGCTCGCGCCGATAGACTGCGGTACCGCAAGACCCTGCCCTTGGGCCTACCGCGGCGCCGTCGACGGCGTCGGTGTAGTCTCTCGCCAGGCTCGGCGCGGCGGCGTGGCGCAAGTGGCTGCCATCCTTGTCGAGCAGCAAGACCGAACCGAATATCCCCGCCAGTTGGGACTCGACCAGACGCATGAGCCGCTCGAGCACGTCTTCGAGGGGAGCGCTCTTTGCGATCATCTCGAGGATATGCGCCTGCCCGTCGCGAAGGATTTCGGCCTGCTTGCGCGCAGTGATGTCACGGGCAATGCCGACGAGGCCGAAAATGTTGTTCTGAACGTTGCGCAACGGCAGTTTCGTAGACAGGAACCATTTGCCGGTGCCTGACGCATCGACGACGAACTCCTCCTCGTCGACCATCGGTTGTCCGTCGCGCATCAGTTGCTGCTCGATGAGGCGAAATTTCTGCGCAAGATCCGGCGCGTGAAGGTCGAAGTCGCTCAGACCGATCATGTCGCTCGTGCTGTCTCGACCGCTGTCGGACGCAATGGCTCGGTTGGCGACGACGAAGCGGCTTTCGGTGTCCTTCACCCACATGTAGTCAGGCACCAGGTCGATGAGCGTCTGCAAGGAGATACGCTCGTCGACGACCAAGCGGTTGGCGCTGAGCTCGCTGATGTCCTCATGCGTGGCCACCCAGCCGCCGTCAGGCATCGGCTGATGGCAGACCTGAATTGTCCGGCCATCGGCGAGCTCGGCTGTCCAGTTCCCCGAAGCCGTGCCCGAATTGACTGCCCGGGCCAACGCCAGATAAGCGTCCGCATTCATTGC
This sequence comes from Mesorhizobium sp. M1227, assembly GCF_040318315.1. Classification (NCBI taxonomy): domain Bacteria; kingdom Pseudomonadati; phylum Pseudomonadota; class Alphaproteobacteria; order Hyphomicrobiales; family Phyllobacteriaceae; genus Mesorhizobium; species Mesorhizobium sp. M1227. The sequence continues at coordinate 6,558 of NZ_JAMYLZ010000002.1, read as the reverse complement.
CGAGGTTCCGACAGCGACGCGCCGCTCGACGATTTCGCGCAGCGCCGCACCCGGCTGCAATTGCTCCGGGGCAAGGCGATAGATTTCCGTGTAGCGTCGATTGCACAGGATCAGCCGTTCATCGGCGTCAAAGAAACAGATGCCTTGCGAGATGTTCTCTATCGCGGTCTGGAACCGCAGTGCCTGGTCCTGAAGTGCCGCAATCGTGGCGCGAAGCTCGCGCTCGAGGGCCTCATATGAGGCAGTCGCCAGTTGTGCCAGCGTCGTTAAATTTGCGGATTCGGGCGCGTCGGCGGTTTGCCTGGATGACTTCGTGGCCAAACACAATTCCTCCCGCTGATGCTTGAGGCAAGCAAAGGAGGCTCGCCTTCAACCCAAAAGCGACTGCATATTGGTCCGGATATACTAATGGCAGGTGAACCTGGCTCAACGCCGACGCGACCGGCACGGCAACGGAAACCGTGGCCGGTCGCGGTTGCCGTAAGCCCTGAGGCTTAGTCCATATGCGCGGCAGGCGTCCCACCGGCGGGCGGCGCAGCCTTTGGCTTGCGCAGCAGGAAAACAAACGGGACAGCAAGCAGCGTCATCATCATCAGCAGCTTGAAGTCATTGACGTAGGAGATCATCATCGCCTGGACATTGACCATGCGATCCATCAGCGACAGCGCCGTCGGATCGCCGCCCGCCGCTGCCGGCGATGCCGCCCAGAGGTTGGGATTGAACGGATTGATGTAGGCCGAAAGCTCGGCATGGTTGATCTGCGTGTTGCGTACCAGCAGAACCGTCACCACCGATACGCCGATCGACGAGCCAAGATTGCGCACCAGGCTGAACAGCGCCGTTGCATCGGTGCGGAAACGCGCGTCGAGCGTGGCGAAAGCCACGGTGGACAGCGGCACGAACACCATTCCCATTCCAAGGCCCTGGATGACGCCGGAACTGAGGATAAGCCAGTTGTCCATCTGCGGCGAAAAGCTCGACATCGTGTAGAGCGATTGCGCGGTCAGCAGGAAGCCGATGACGACGAGGATCCTGGCATCGATCCTGTGCATGATCCGCCCGACGAACAGCATCGCGATCATCGTGCCGACACCGCGCGGGCCCAAGACGATGCCTATGGTGAGGGTCGGATAACCGAAGATGGTCGACAGCATTGGCGGCAGCAGCGACATGCTCGCCAGGATGAGCACGCCCATGACAAAGATGAACGCGAGCCCGGTGACGAAATTGCGATCGAGGAAGATCTTCGGGTCGATAAAGGGGTGCTCCGCCGTCAACGTGTGGATGGTGAATACCCAGAAACCGGTGATGGAAAGACCAAGCTCGATCCATATCTCGATCGAGGAAAACCAGTCGACCTCGCCGCCGCGATCGAGCATCAGCTGCAGCGCGCCGACACCGAGCGAGAGCATGGTGAAGCCGAAGAAATCGAAGCTGCGCACCCGCCGGGCGACGCTGGGAAGATATGCCGCCATGCCAAGGAAGGCGATGATGCCGACCGGCAGGTTGATGAAGAACACCCAGCGCCAGTTGAAATTCTCGGTCAGCCAGCCACCCAGCGTCGGGCCAAGGATCGGTCCCAGCATGATGCCGGCGCCCCAGATGGCCATGGCCTGGCCGTGGCGTTCCCTGGGGTTGATGTCGAGCAGGAAGGTCTGCGACAGCGGCACGATGGCCGCACCGAACACGCCTTGCATGAGCCGGAACAAAACGATGGTCTCAAGGCTCCAGGCGATGCCGCACAGCATTGAAAAGACGGTGAAACCGACCACGGCCGTCAGGAACAGCTCCTTGCGACCGAAGCGGTCGGCCAGCCAACCGGTCACCGGCGTCATGATCGCCGCGGCAACGATGTAGGAGGTCAACACCCAGTTGATGTTGTCGGGGGAGGCGCCGAGATCGCCGGTCATGGTCGGCAGCGCAACGTTGGCGATCGTCGTGTCGAGCGCCTGCATGATCGTCGCAAGCATGAGCGCAACTGTGATCAGGCCACGGTGCGGTACTTCGCGAAAGGGTTCTGGGCTGCTCATGACGTAAAACTTCCAGCAGGTAACAAAAACGTGTACATTAGGTTTCCGGACGGCGAGGCCCCGCTGTAGAGAGACCCTCATCGCGGTGGGACGCGAGCATCGATGTGGGGGTTACATCGACTGAGCGTCTCGACAAAGCGGGCGCCTGCCGCCCGGAAACCTGAGGACCGAAGATCCTGCGCGACGTTGTCTGCTGAGGCAGGCTACAGCGCAGCCCGTCTACGCATTCAACTTTTCCTGCGCCTCCCTCGGACCAATCCTGCATCCATCTCGCTGTTTGCTATATGCGGCCGCTACCAGGGCTCTTTACCTGGCCTCTTACCTGGCCTCGCCTGCCGTGGCGCGGCGGAAAATGCTCGGCAGCCCGCGGGAAACGCCGGTGTCCACCGTGACGGTCGCGCTCATGCCGGTGCGCAGCGCCGCCTTGGCGTCGGCATCGGTCAATTCCAGGCGGACCGGAATGCGCTGCGTGACCTTGACCCAGTTGCCGGTAGCGTTCTGCGCGGGCAGCAGCGAGAACTCGGCGCCGGTGCCGGCGCCGATCGCCTTGACGGTGGCTTCGAACGTCTTGCCCGGATAAGTATCGACCATGATCTCGGCCTTCTGGCCGGGTTTCATGTTGGTGAGCTGGGTTTCCTTGAAATTGGCGTCGACCCAGGTGTCGCCGGTCTCGACCAGCGAAAACAGCGGCGTGCCCGAACCGACATACTGGCCGACCTTGAACGAAGCGGCCTGGCTGATGATGCCGTCGGCTGGTGCCTTGACCGTGGTCTGGACCAGATCGTAGGCCGCCTTGTCGCGTGCGGCGAGCGCCGCCATTACCGTTGGATGCTTGTCGGTCTCGATGTCGGGATTGCCGCCAAGTGCCGCCTTGGCGCTGACGATCCCTTGCTGGGCCACGGCCAGCTGCTGCTTCGCCTTGTCGAGGTCGTTCTTGGCTTCGTCCAAAGACGACTTGGCGTTGATGCCCTTGCGGGCAAGGTCGGCGGCGCGGTCATATTGCGACTGCGCGTACTGGACCTGGCTTTCGTCGGACTTCTCCTGCGCCAGCGCCTGGCTGTAGGCCGCACGCAGCTGCTCGACATTGAGCCGTGCGCCGGCCACCGCCGCGTCGGCCTGGGCCAATGCGATCCGGTAGGGCTCGGGATCGATAGCGAACAACACGTCGCCCTGGTTGACAGACTGGTTGTCGAAAATGTCGACCTGAACGATGCGGCCCGCCGTATCGGCGGCTATCGAAACCTTGGCCTGCTGCAGATTGGCGTTCTCGGTCTCCTGATAGCGGCCGCCGGTCACCCAGACATAGCTGCCGCCGGCGATCAACGCAGCGGGCAGCACAAACATCAAAAGGAAGCGGCCGGCACGGCGCTTCTGCTTCGGCGCCACCGGCGCCGGAGCTATCTGCGGAGCGACCGTTACCGGAGCTGCCGCCGGCTTCGCGGGAGCTTCCAGCTCCAGCTTGGCCGCATTCTCATCTAGTTTGGCTACCGCGTTCATGCTGCTGCGCCTTCCGTATTCTTCACTTTTTCCGAGGGCGGCGCCTCACCATCTGCAAGATTCTGCACCATTGTCTCCAGAGCCCTGACCAGGACGCGGCGATCTTCCGGCGAAACGCCAACGAGCGATTCCTCATAGACCTCGCCGGCAAGGCTCTTGACGTGGGTGTAGGCCGCGTTTGCCTTGGCGGTCGGGAAAATCATGCGCACTCGCCTGTCGGTTGCGTCGGGACGACGCTCTATCCAGCCGCCCTCCTCCATGCGATCGACAAGACGCGAGACGCTGATCGGCTCGATTTCGAGAAGCTCGGCAAGCCGCGCCTGCGCGACACCCGCCTCCTTGGCGACGCGGACCAGAAGCCGCCACTGCGCCGAAGAAAGGCCGAAACCACTGGCGCGCGCTTCGAAGCGCTTGCGCATCAGGCGCTGCACGTCGTGGATCAAAAAGCCCAATCTGTCGATGCCGTCGGAAACCATGAGCGACATATATAATAAGCGTGCTTATAATTCAAGGAGCCGGATTGTGCCAGAAGCCGGCGAGTGTGCATGGCAGTCGGTGCAGGGCGATCGTGGTTAGCAATTTATTACGCCGGGCGCTTGTGACGCGAAGCGATGCGGTTCTCGAGCGGCGCCCCGGATGAGCTGAGCCTGGATGCAGCACTTTTGACGGCGCCCTCGGGCGAACGCTTCTTCAGCATATCGGCGTGCTACATCGGCCCCCTCGACGAAGGTCAGCAAATCATTCAACCTCTGAGAGAGTATGGCACGCCAGTTGAGCGCCGGATTGCTCCTGTCCCCTATCTTCAAGTCCAATCGGCCGGGGACAGCCTCTTTCGGCGCGGGCGGCGCTACTACTGGAAGGCGCGCTTCATGCGCGAAATCACAGATCAGGCGATCGATACCATGCTTGCGGCTTACATGACTGCACCCAGCGAATCGCTTCTGGTCCTGCAGCAGGTTGGCGGCGCCATCTCGCGAGTACCGATGGACGGAACGCCCTACGCCAATCGGGATGCGCTTTACGATTGCTTCCCGATATCGATCTGGGACTACCCGTCTGACGACGAAACGCACATCCGATGGGCGCGCGACCTGTGGGATGCAATGAGACCGTTCTCGACCGGCGGCGTCTATGCGAATAATCTCGGCGAAGAAGGCACTGATCGGGTTCTGGCGGCTTACGGCGAGAATTATCCGAGGTTGGCCGCACTAAAGAACAAGTATGATCCCACCAATTTCTTTCGCTTGAACCAAAACATTAAGCCTGCGACCTGAGCGACCGCCCCAGGCCGATGCTCGAAATTCTGCGGCGCTGCTACAGCTCCAAATTCCAGTTCTGGCCGACCAGATCCTTGCCGAAGGAATGGTGGCGCTCCTCGTTGGTCAATTTAAAGCCCGCAGCCTCATAGATGTGGCGGGCGGCGGCGAGTACGTCGTTGGTCCACAGCGTCAGTGTCCTGTAACCCGTGGCGCGGCAGAAGCCGATACATTCCTCGACCAGCCGCTTGCCGATGCCGAGGCCGCGCGCCGACGGCTCGACATAGAGCAGGCGCAACTTCGCCACCGCGTCCGACTGGCGCACGACGAAGACCGAGCCGACGACCTCCCCTTCCCGCTCGGCGATCCAGCTGCGTTCCCATTTCGGATCGAAGAATTTGACGAAGGCACCGAGGATTTCGGCGACCAGCGCTTCATAGGTTTCGTCCCAGCCATATTCCTGCGCGTAGAGCAGGCCCTGGCGATGAATGATCCAGCCGATGTCGCCGACTTGCAGAGGCCGCAGCATATAGGGAATTTTGGGCTCGGCGCTTCCGCCCAGCAAACGCTGCACCGTCTGCATGGCCTTGACCAGCCTGTCCTGTTCGGCAACCGAAAGCCGTTCGAGCAAAGCCGCGACCTGGTCGTGCGAACCCTGGTTCAGCGGCGCGAAGGCCTGCCGCCCGGCCTTGGTCAGCGCGATCGACGAGCGCCGTGCATCCGCCTCGATCGTGGCGCGCTCGACCAGGTCACGCTCCTCGAACTTCTTCAGCAGCCGGCTGAGATAACCGGCATCGAGGCCGAGATCGCGCGCAAGGTCGGTGGCGGTCAGGCCATCGCGATGCGCCAGCTCATAGAGCACCCGCGCCTCGGTCAGCGAGAAGGTGCTTTTCAGCAGCCCTTCGTCGAGCAGCCCGATCTGGCGGGTGTAGAAGCGGTTGAAGGCCCGCACCGCGTCGATCCGCTCCTTGCCTGGGTGATGATGAATGGTCATGGCATCCTCCTCCCGGCAAGATCAGCGATTTAGTTGACTTGGTCAAGTATCCGTTTGAAGCAATTGTCCTGATTATGCCCAGCGGGCGCCTTGACTCGCGCGAGTTGCCAGCCTATTTCAGCGCCACGTTAGCACTCCCCCAAGATGAGTGCTAACCACATGTCCGGCGCCGCCGGACGGAGGAACTGTTCTCACCATTCTCATCGAGGAATAAAAAATGGCAAAGTCGAAGTTCCGCCCGCTTCATGACCGCGTGGTCGTTCGTCGGGTCGAATCCGAATCCAAGACCGCGGGCGGGATCATCATCCCCGATACGGCTAAGGAAAAGCCGCAGGAAGGCGAGATCATCGCCGTCGGTTCCGGCGCCCGCGACGAAGCCGGCAAGCTCGTCCCGCTGGACGTCAAGGCCGGCGACCGCATCCTGTTCGGCAAGTGGTCGGGCACCGAAGTCAAGCTCAATGGCGAAGACCTTCTGATCATGAAGGAATCCGACATCATGGGCATCATCGGCTGAATATCGGCCTCACCCTCATTTAAATCTTCGGGCTCAATCCAAGCCCCTGCCAGGAGCTAAAAATGGCTGCCAAAGACGTAAAATTCTCCCGCGACGCTCGTGAGCGCATGCTGCGCGGCGTCAACATCCTCGCCGACGCGGTGAAGGTCACGCTCGGCCCCAAGGGCCGCAACGTCGTCATCGACAAGTCGTTCGGCGCACCGCGCATCACCAAGGACGGCGTCACCGTCGCCAAGGAAATCGAGCTTGAGGACAAGTTCGAAAACA